>NZ_JBILOS010000046.1:0-15722 GCF_044374345.1 Sphingorhabdus sp.
ACCGCCGACAAGACCAAGTGGCATCGTTACCTTGGGATCGCGGGGCTTGTGCTGATGGGCGAAGTTCCATGCCTTATAGAGAAGGTAAAAGCCGATGAGCGTAAGATATCCCATGACAAACGGGCGCGCTGCCTCTGTATGAATGCTCGCCAACAGATAGGCGCCGGTGCAGCCGCCAATCACACCCGGAATGGCAATGCGGGCAAACAGCTTCCAATCGATATTTTTGTGCAACACATGGCTGATGCCCGATGCGCCCGTTGTGAACATTTCGACAAAATGCACGCCAGCAGATGCGCGGGCAGGGGCGACGCCCATGACGCTGACCAACAATGTGCTGCAAATGACGCCAAACGCCATTCCAAGCGCGCCATCGACCAACTGCGCGGCAAAACCGACCGCGATATAAGGCGCGACGGCAAACCAATCGATATTGGCAATATAGTCAATCATCCAAGTCTCGCCTTTTGCGCTGGAACGGTGAATATATAATCGGGAGTCACTTCTTTAGCCACCGCTTTGTATCTCACGAATTTGTTTGGAGCGCCCAAGAATGTGTTTAGCGCGGCAGTCTAATTATTCCGCCGCTTGTGCGAATGCTTCAGCGTCAACATTGTCGCACAGATTGATTCCGTCCAACAGGTCCGCCGTCTTGTCGCGCACCTGAAGCATGAGGGCGCGGGTGCGGCAATTTTCTTCCTCGACGCAATTCTTGCATGTCTCATGCGCATAACGGCTGGCACAGGGGACCAAGGCCAAAGAACCGCGCATGATGCGGATAAGATCGCCATAGCTAATGTCGATGGGGGCAACGCCCAGCCAATAGCCGCCGTCCTTGCCGCGTTGTGATGCGACGAGCCCCGAACGTGTCAGTTCGGACAAAATGACGGTCAGGAATTTGGGCGGAATCTTTTGCGCCTCGGCAATATCGGCTAGCTGCACAGGCCCTTTGCCGAAATGGTCCGCAAGATGCTGCATGGCGCGGATGGCGTAGCGGGTTTTCTGGGACAGCATGATTTGCTTGTGCGCCGGAAAGCCTGTTTTTTCAACCCAGCAAGTAGACAAAGTGGCGATAGTTTGAATTTCGTGCCGAAATTCTGGTCGATCTGCGTGCAAATGCAGTTGCATTGCAACAGGTGTCGGCATAGCGTGTGATGGTAAACGAGGCTCAGGGGTGAGCTAGAATAACTGGGGGATAATATGAAATATTCAAAAACCGCGATTCTTTTGTTGGCAACGTGCCTTACCACGCCTGCCTTTGCGCAAGATGCATCGCCGCCAGCCGCGGCTGAAACCGCTGATGAAGGTGCAGCGATTATCGTGACGGGTTCGCGCATCAAGCAGGATCCCGCCAAGAGCGCGCTGCCTTTGCAGATTATCAGCACCGACGATCTGACGCGCGAAGGCATTAACAGCCCTGAACAGCTCATCTCTTACCTGTCGACCAACGGCAATGGTGCGGATAACCTCGCGTCCAATGCGGACGTAACATCGGGTGCGCAGCGCGGCACCAACGGCCTGTCGGCAGCCAACTTGCGTGGCCAGGGTTCGGCATCGACATTGGTGCTGCTCAATGGACGCCGCGTCGCAGCGCACGGCCTGACGGGTTCAGCGGTCGATGTGAACCAAATTCCGATGGCTGCGCTTGAGCGCGTGGAAGTCCTGAAAGACGGCGCGTCGGCTATTTACGGAACCGATGCCATTGGCGGTGTTATGAACTTCATCACCAAAACAAATTTCCAGGGCCTCGCGCTTAACGCCTTCACGGACATGGCCGAAGCAGGCGGCGGCGCGATTTATCGTCTGTCGGCGACGGGTGGTTATGGCGACCTGGACGAAGATGGCTTCAACATTTTGGCCACCGTCAGCAGAAGCGTCAATAAAGCGCTGAACGGTTCTGAGCGCAGCTTTGTAAACGGCAACCAGCCCAATCGCGGCCTTTCGGTTGATACGCGTGGAACGCCAATTGCGACAGCGTTCGCCACAGGTTCAAACGCGCTCTTTGCGCCGACCGGTTCGCTTTTAAGCGGTGTTACCTTGCTTGAGGCAGGGGCCACTGTTCCGGCCACGGGTGGTATCAACATCCTCGATCTTCCCGGCGGCGCAGGTTGCGCATCCATGGATGGGGGCATGGCATATGATGACCAATTGTGGGCCAATACCTCGGCACGTTTTGCTTGTGCGTGGGACACCGGCCGCGCCGCAGTTCTTCAGCAGCCATTGGAAACGCTGACTTATTATGGACGCGCAACGGCGAAACTTGGCGACCATCAAATTTATGCGGAAATCACGGGATCAGACGCCGATTCTTCGAAGCGTTTTTCGAACAACCAATATTCGGGCAACGCCACAACCTTGCCATTATATTATCCGCTGAACACAACGACAGCATCGACCTATAATGACGTGTATAACAAGCTGCTCGCCGTTTTCCCGCAAATCGCAGTCAATTATGGCAAGCCGATTTCCTATCGCTGGCGTTGTACGTCATGCGACGTGCGTGAATATGAAACCAACACAAAAACCTTGCGCGCCGCTTTGGGTGCCGAAGGTCCATTGTGGGATGGCTGGGATTATCGTGCCGGTGGATCATACGCCCGCAGCCAATCGACGTCGGTATTGGGTACGGGCTACCATTATCGTGGAACCTTCGCCTCGGCCGCAGCAGCGGCTGCGTCGGGTGTGACGGGCGCTGTATCTGGCGGCATTGATCCACGCGCACCAACAGCGCCCGGCGCAACGCAGCCTGGCATTGTTGGCCTGCTGAACAGCGGTATCCTGAACCCGTTTTCATTGACGCAATCTGATGCGGCACTTGCCGGACTGAAAGCCATTTCTGCCGAAGGCGTAACGCTGTACGGCGGTAAATATGAAGTGAAGCAACTCGATGGTTCGGTGTCCGGATCGCTGTTTGATTTGCCCGGTGGTACCGTTCAGGTCGCGCTTGGCGTGGATTATCGCCGCGAAACATATAGCTTCAACGGTTCGCCAGCTGCCGTCACCGGAACGCCCGACATTTTCAACGTGGCCTTTGACAATAATAATGCGCTGACTGCGAAAAACCGCACGGTTAAGGCGGCTTATGCCGAAGTGCTTGTGCCGGTTTTTGAAGCGCTTGAAGTAACCGGTGCTCTCCGCGTGGACGATTATAGCGGCTTTGGTTCGACGGTTAATCCTAAGATTTCGGCAAAGTACCGTCCGCTTGATTGGCTGATGTTCCGTGGATCGTTCAATACGGGCTTCCGCGTTCCTGCGTTCAACCAGATTTTCAACGGCGTTACGCAATCGCCAAACCCCGGCAACACTTTGGTGGATCCAACCACCTGCGCAACGGGTGCGGTCAGCACGCTTCCGGGCTGTTCAGCGATTACGCCAGAGACGCTTTCGGGCGGTAACGTGAACCTTGGACCAGAAACATCGAAGCAGCACAGCATTGGCGTTGTTCTACAACCATCGAGCCGTTTCAGTGCCTCGTTCGATTACTGGTCGATCGCGGTTGACGATACCATTGGTGCCCTGACGCTGCGTCAGTTGCTCGATAATATCAGCTTCTTCCCCGATCGGGTGACCCGCACGAACAACATCATCACGCTCATCGACCTGCGCGCCGACAATATCGGTTCGCGTCGGACAGAGGGTCTTGAAGTTGCGCTGCGTGGCGGCATGGATGCGTTCGGCGGTGTGATTACCGGTGGTTTGGACGGAACCTATCTGCTGAAAAAGCGTGAGAAGTTTCTGCCGTCGGCACCGTTCGGCCCCAGCTTGATCGGCCGCTTCACCTTTGCAGGCGATTTGGGTCTCAAGTGGAAGCACAGCGCCTTTGTGTCTTATACAAAGGATGACTTCACCTTCAACTTCTCGCAAATCTATCGCGACGGTTACGCAAACCAGGCATTGCCAGGCATCGCCAATGGCACAGTGGTCCGTCCGGATTTCAACCCGAAGGTAAAATCCTATGTCACCTATAACACGTCGGTGAGCGTCGATCTGCTCAAGCAATATCGTCTGACCGCTGGCGTGCGGAACGTGTTCGACACCGATCCGCCATTTGCGATCACCTATGACAGCAACACCGGTGCCGGCTCCAGCTGGGAACCACGCGTTGCTGACCCACGCGGACGGTCGTTCACATTGTCGATCGAAGCGAAGTTCTAAGCAAAGGAACGCCGGGTATGGATATCAATGCAACTCGGCGTCAGATTATGGCGGGGCTGGCGGCAATGCTGTCGGCCCCACCGCTTTTGGCGGCTTCGCCTGAGGCAAAAGGCGCGCGTAAGCCATCGCGTTTGCGCGTCGGCGATACCGTCGGCCTGATTGAACCGGCGTCGGCGAGTGACGAGCCGTTCCAGATCCAGTTGGTTGAAGAAGCCATCATCGCAATGGGGCTGAAGCCCAAACGGGCGCCGCATGTGTTGAACCGCTACGGCTATCTTGCCGGGCAGGACAAAGACCGCGCGGCAGACATCAACGCGATGTTTGCGGACAAGGACGTAAAGGCGATATTTGCGGTGCGCGGCGGATGGGGCAGCGCACGGCTTTTGCCTTATCTCGATTGGAACATCATTCGCGCCAATCCCAAGCTGCTGACGGGCTTTAGTGACATCACCGCCCTGCACATGGCGATTGCGGCCAAGGGCGGCTTTGTGACCTTACACGGGCCAAATGCGGGCAGCGCATGGGGCAAGTCATCATGGGACATATACCGCGAAATCGCCTTTGATGCGGGCACACCCTCATTTGTTAATCCAGAGGGCGACGAGGACCGGCTGACCCAGCGTCGCTGGCGCACACGCGTTTTGGGCACGGGCACGGGCAAAGCGCAGGGGAAGCTGCTCGGCGGTAACCTAACCGTGCTGACTGCGCTTGCCGGAACCCCTTATTTGCCGGACTTTAATGGCGCGATCTTGTTCCTTGAAGATGTGGACGAGGCGGAATATCGCATCGACCGGATGCTCACCCAATTGGGGCAGGCTGGCGTGCTAAAAAACCTGAAAGGCGTTGTGTTTGGTCAATGCACTGACTGCGTCAACAAAGGCACCAGCTACGGTTCGTTTACGTTGAATGACGTCCTCACCCAGCATCTGGGTGGTTTGGGCATTCCTGCCTATCAAGGGGCGTGGTTCGGGCATATTACCGACCAATTCACGCTGCCCGTTGGCGGCATGGCAGAAATTGACGCCGATGCCGGTACGCTGCGCTTGCTGGAGCCTGTCGTCGTTTAGTTCAAAATTTGGGATATGACCAAAGCAAACGCATTGTTCGCCATGTGCAGGATGATGTTCGTGCGCAGCGATCCTGTGCGGTGGTAGAGATAACCAAAAGCGATGCTGAGCGACATCAATCCGGGGATGGCATAAAGCTGCATATGTACGACCGCGAACAGGAATGATGACAGCAGGATTGCCGCCCAAAAGGGCACATATTTCGCAACCGCATTTTGCAGCATGCCCCGGAACAGCAATTCTTCGACAATCGGCGCCGCAATCGCAATGGCGAAAAATATCGCGGCAATATTCACGGGCGTGCGCGGTATGGAGGCAAGGATTTTGGCCATTTCCTCCTGCATTCCGACACCGGGGATGACATAAGTCGCGTAAATATAATTAAACGCCATGGCCGCCATGATCACAACGACCGCAAGCGCCGCTGCTTGACGCAGCGGGATTTTGCCAAAACTGTTGAGCCCCAATATCGCCATCCGCCCTTGCTTGCGCAGATACAGCCACATCAGGAACAATTGCATAATCGCGGCGGCAACAAGGCCGAAGATTATCACAACGGGCATTGCGCTGCTCGCTCCCGTCGCGGCCATGATGAGGCCCGTACACACCCCCTGCAGCACAAAATAGAGCAGGATAAACCCGGCGCTGGGCCAAAGACCCGGATAGTTCGGGCTTTCCAGTGACCCGGCATAAGCGCCATCGGTGCGTTGTGTGTTGTCCATTGCGATCCTGCTAAACGTTAAGGGCCCGAACGCATATCGTCGGGCCCTTACATGTGTGACACATCACAACTTAATAGGCCACCCGCGTTGCGTTCAGGCCATAAGCAGGAAGCAGATTTTGAACGCTCGTCGGGCCAGCCAAATGCCCTGCGCCCACCGCCATGAATGTTACGCCGGGCTTTGCCATGCGCGCCGAAATCCATTTCGCCCAATTGGCATTCCGCTTCGTCAGCAGGGCGTCGTACAAGGTGCGGCTGGTCAGGCCCTCGTTCATGAGCTGGCCAAGGCTTTCGGTTTCGGCCGATGCCCACATGGCGACCATCTTGTCGGTGGTGCTGGCCACTTCATCAATCAGCTTTGCGGTTTCGACTAAGAAAGTGATTTGTTCCGCCTCCGGCAGGGTATCAAACAAGCCAAACTGGAATTCCATGGTTTCAAGTCCCGCGATGGGCTTGTTGCTACCCTTCGCCGCTGCCGTTAGCTGTTTTTCAACACCGCTATTGGGATCGAATCCGGATTTTTGCATTGCTAAGACGGACAAAGTGATCCCCGCCGCCCATGGCTCAAACGGGTCGAAAGCAGCGGCGGGAAGGCCAAGTTTGCCCATGGCCGCCTCATACACCGCGCGGTCCGCATCGGTCATTTTGGAACGCACGGTCTTGCCCTGTTGGTCCATCGCCAATTTGCCAAACAGGGCTTGGACTTCGGCGGCGGGCGGCTCGACCAGTTCCAATACCAACTGGTCCGAACTGTCAAAAGCCGTCTTTACGCCATCATCAAACCAGCCAAGGCCTGGTTTCAAAAGATGGACTGAACCGAACAGATAGACCGTGGTGTCTTCGTCCTTCACCACCCACAAAGCGGGATCGACATCCTTTATGGTAACGGCAGGGGCTTTGACGGGGGCAAGCGCCTCGATTGCGGCGGGGGCTTCGGTTGGCGTGGTCTGCGCTGCGGCAGGTATTGCCCATGCCAGCGCACATGTTGCGGTCGCGGCAAGCACGGACTTTAAACGTAAACGCATAGATATTCTCCTTTAAGGTCGCGGTAGCAACAAATCGTAAGTAAATGGTTTCGATATCAGCGATATTTTTTCCAGAACCAGACCGCCGTCCATATTAACGCAAAGAGCATGAATATGGCCACGCCATCGGGCTCCGGCACAAAACCGCCGCGCCACAGAATCCACCAAGTTGGCGCGCCGATCATGAATGCGTATGCGGCGTAATAGCCGCCGTCACGATAGGCGCTTGCTTCCTGTTCATCGATTGCGCGCTTGTGCCAGAACCAGGCGATGATCGGCATAATCACTATCCAGAAAAAGATCAGCATCAGGGCGATGACTGGCGGCATTGGGCTGTCTGTAAAGATTGGCAAAGCTCCGGCATCCGAAGTCACAATGCGTGTGTCGTAAAACGCAAGGAGGAGACCGATTGCACCACCGGCCAGTCCCAAACCCCAGACAATGTTGCGATTCAGCTTTTCGCGGCGCGTGAGCCCCTCATTACTGGTTTGCATCTTTCTGACGTTCCTCCAGATCGCAAACGCAAGGCCGATGATGATGGTGGCAAAGGCGCACAATGTCAGTATTCCATCGGCCCCGATTGCGCCACCACCGTGCGCCTCATGTGCGGCGAGATAACCCGCAACGGCAACTGCAGCGATCAAAATGCCAAAGCCCGAAACGATAACCCACATATTGCGGCGGCCGTTTGAACCGGCGATTTCATCACGATCAATCATGCTAGTCTCCTTCAAATTCGTCATCGAATATCTCCTCGATCGGCAATGCAAACAGCCGTGAAATCTTGAACGCCAGCGGCAGCGACGGGTCATATTTTCCCGTCTCGATGGCATTGACCGCTTGGCGCGATACATCGAGATGCTCGCCCAAATCGGCTTGGCTCCAGTTCCGCATGGCGCGGAGCACTTTCAGCTGATTTTTCACCGGCGATACCGTTCGAAAAAGAAACGGATGTGAAATGCCATTGCGACGGTTATCGCCAGTGTTTCTGATGCGAACCAGTCGTTTGGTCCCGCCGTCACATTGTCGCCCGATAGACCTCCTCCAGCCCATTCTCCGATAAGTTGCGCGCCGTTTCCGATGTGTATGATGGCGGCAAGACAAAACCATATTGCAATGATGCCCATCGCAAATCTGCTGGCAATACATGATACATGACGAAAATAATCATCGTTACGAGACGATAGCACCGCGACCAGCAACGATGTCGCAACGGCGAGAATGCAGCCGCCTGAAACCAAAGACGAAAGCGTGACCCATTGCGTCGATAGCAACACTAGATTGGCTGCTGCGCCAACGCCGACGATATAATAGGCCGCGCTCCGTTCGCTTGGTGTCGGCGCCATGGGATCGTAAGGCATGAAAAATGACTCCCGAAAAAAGTCGATGCTACCTGACATTGTGTCATGGAAACCTTACTATTGCGATACGTGCAATATGTCAACAACACCTTACATAATGCCATGCGTGGCTGACAAAACGAGGCGCGCGCTTTTCAGAACCTTGATTTAGCCGCCTATCTCCGCCAAGGGCTGGCCATGTCCGACATCGCACCACTTAGTTTTCAGGACCTGATCCTCACCCTCCATGATTATTGGGGCAAGCAAGGCTGCGCGATATTGCAGCCTTATGATATGGAAATGGGTGCTGGTACCTTCCACACCGCGACCACTTTGCGCGCGCTTGGCCCTGATCCGTGGAATGCCGCATTCGTGCAGCCGTCGCGCCGCCCAACCGATGGCCGCTATGGCGAAAACCCCAACCGGCTCGGCGCCTATTACCAGTATCAGGTGATATTGAAACCAAGCCCGCCGGACCTTCAGGAACTGTATCTCGGCTCGCTCAAGGCCATTGGCATTGATCCGTTGTTGCACGACATTCGCTTTGTCGAAGACGACTGGGAAAGCCCGACGCTGGGTGCATGGGGCCTTGGCTGGGAAGTCTGGTGTGACGGCATGGAAGTCACGCAGTTCACCTATTTCCAACAAATGGGCGGGTTTGATTGCAAGCCGGTCTCGGGCGAGTTGACCTATGGTCTGGAACGTCTGGCGATGTATATCCAGAACAAGGACAGCATTTTCGACCTCGCGTATAACAATGCCACCGCGGATCGCCCGGCGATTACTTATGGCGACGTCTTCCGCGAAAACGAGCGGCAGATGAGCACCTATCATTTTGAGGTTGCCGACACCGACATGCTGTTCGATGCCTTTAAAAAGGCGACTGCGGAGTGCGAAAACTGCCTTGCTCGCAGCCTACCCATTCCCGCCTATGAACAGGCGATCAAGGCCAGCCACATCTTCAACATACTTCAGGCGCGCGGCGTCATTTCCGTGCAGGAACGCGCCAGCTATATGGGCCGCGTCCGCGACCTCGCCAAAGGCAGCTGCCAGGCATGGATGGAAAAGAACGGATGGACGGCATGACCGATTTTCTGCTGGAACTTCGCTCTGAAGAAATCCCTGCGCGCATGCAGGTGAAGGCCAAGGAGGACTTGGCGCGTTTGTTCAACGATGCGCTGGCCAAGGCCGGGTTGGCCGCGGCTTCGGTTGAAACCTTTGCCACGCCGCGCCGTTTGGCGTTGATTGCGACGGGGCTGCCGCTGGCGACAGACGCCGTGTCCGAAGAAACCAAAGGACCAAAAGTCGGCGCGCCGCCACAGGCGATGGAGGGTTTCCTCCGTAAAGCCGGCCTGACGCAACATCAGCTGATCGAACGCGATGGCGTGTATTTCGCCGTCGTGGAAAAGGCAGGGCGTCAGACCGCTGATGTTCTGGCCGAGGCGATTCCAACGATTATCCGTGCGTTCCCATGGCCAAAGTCACAACGCTGGGGCGCGGGGTCGGCTTCGACGGAAAGTCTGCGCTGGGTCCGCCCATTGCAAGGCATCGTCGCGATATTGGGCAATGATGTCGTGCCATGCGAAATCGAAGGCATCGTCAGCGACGCGACGACCATGGGACACCGGTTCCACCACAGCGGCCCTGTCACTATTGGCAACGCAGGCGATTATGCTGAAAAGCTTCGCGAGGCCCATGTTCTCGTGCACTTCTCCGAACGCTGCGCGATCATTCGCGACGGCGCAAAGGCAGCTGCTGCGGCCGCAGGGCTGACGTTGGTTGAGGATGAAGGGCTGGTCGTCGAAAATGCCGGACTGACCGAATGGCCCGTGCCGATGCTTGGCCGTTTTGACCCCGCGTTTTTGGAAGTTCCGCAAGAAGTTATTCAGCTCACCGCGCGCGTAAACCAGAAATATTTTGTCTGCCACGACAGCGACGGCAAGCTTGCCAACGCCTTTGTCTGTACCGCGAATATCGATGCGCATGACGGCGGCGCAGCGATTGTTGCGGGTAATGAGAAGGTTCTTGCCGCGCGCCTGTCTGATGCGAAATTTTTCTGGGAACAGGACCTTAAGGTCGCGTTGGACGACCAAGCGACGAAGCTTGCGCAGATCACGTTCCACGAAAAATTGGGCAGCGTCGCCGACAAGGTCGAACGCGTTGCCAAGCTGGCGCGCTGGTTGGTCGAAGAAGGCATTGTAGGTGCGTGCTCCCCGGCGCAGGCCGGGGCCCAGCCCGCAAACAATGATTCCTCTGATAAGGTTCTGGACCCCGGCCTTCGCCGGGGAACACAAGAGCTGGCGGACCAAGCCGAACGTGCAGCGCGGCTATGCAAGGCTGACCTCGTCACCGGCATGGTTGGCGAGTTCCCCGAACTGCAGGGCCTCATGGGCGGCTATTACGCCCGCGCGCAAGGCGAAGCGAATGCTGTCGCCGACGCGGTCCGCGACCATTACAAGCCCGTCGGGCAGGGCGACGATGTGCCCACCGCGCCGGTCACTGTGGCGGTCAGCTTGGCGGACAAGCTGGATAGTATAGCTCAGTTTTTTGCAATGGGTCAGGCTCCCACGGGTTCCAAAGATCCGTTTGCACTCAGGCGCTCAGCTTTTGGTGTGCTGGCCTTGCTTCAGACGAATAATGTTCGCTTCGATATAGCCGCGATACTCGCTGGTTTAATCAACTTCATCGGACCAGAAGATTCTGTGATGGACATCACTAAGCGCCGGTTTTGGTCTCAATCTTGGAACCAAATTCAGATAGGTTACGCTTGGGATAAGCCTCACAATGCCTATCCTGAACCTCTCGAAAGCACTCCCAAAATCATCGGTGAACTTCAGAAGTTCTTCGCCGACCGCCTCAAAGTCCAACAACGCGAAGCGGGTGTACGGCACGATTTGATTGATGCGGTGTTTAGCCTTGGTGGTGAGGATGATCTTGTCCGGCTGCTCGCCCGGGTGAAGGCATTGCAGGCATATATCACGACAGCCGAAGGCGCGAATTTGTTGGCGGCGTATAAGCGCGCGGCGAACATATTGAAGGCGGCGGACGGTGTTGATGCCGCTGCACCCGCTCCGGCGGAGTTGGTTGCTGAAGAGCGTGCGCTCCTCACCGCGCTCGACACCGCCGCACCCAATGCCGCGGCCGCCGTCGATGCCGAAGATTTCGAAGGCGCAATGGCGGCGCTTGCCAGCCTGCGCGCGCCCATCGATGCGTTTTTTGACGGCGTGATGGTGAACGACGAAGACCCCGCCAAACGGGCGTTTCGTTTGGGCTTGCTGGCGCGGTTCCGTGATGCGGTAACACAAGTGGCAGATTTTTCGAAGGTTGAGGGGTGACGCGAAACTCCCCTCCCGCAAGCGGGAGGGGTCGGGGGTGGGCATCTGCCCTAACCGTCGCAAAGCTCGCCCAAAGGCGAGCCCCACCCCTAGCCCCTCCCGCCTGCGGGAGGGGAACACAGGAGGCAGCATGACCCAATATGTATTTCGTTTCGGTGGTGGTGTTTCGGACGGCGATGAAACCGTTCGCGGCAACAAGAATATCCTTGGCGGCAAGGGCGCGAACCTTGACGGCATGGCGTCTATTGGATTGCCTGTCCCCCCCGGCTTCACGATCACGACCGAGATGTGCACCGCCTATTACGCCAATGGCCAAAGCTTCCCTGACAGCGTGCGTGCAGAAGTTGCGGGCGGCCTTGCGCATATTGAACAGGTCACCGGAAAAGCCTTTGGCGATGCGGCCAATCCGTTGCTCGTGTCCGTCCGCTCCGGCGCGCGTGTGTCGATGCCCGGCATGATGGATACCGTTTTGAATCTGGGACTTAACGACCAAACTGTAGAAGGTTTGGCAGCATCATCGGGCGATGCGCGCTTTGCGTGGGACAGCTATCGCCGCTTCATTCAAATGTATGCCGATGTGGTGTTGGAACTGGACCATGGCGCGTTTGAAGAAGCGCTTGAAATCGCCAAGGAAGACCAAGGCTATTATCTCGATACCGAGCTGTCTGCCGATGATCTTAAGGCGTTGGTCGCCGAATATAAAAGGCTGGTTCAGGCCGAATGGGGCAAGCCATTTCCGCAAGATGTGCATGACCAATTATGGGGCGCTGTTGGCGCTGTATTTGGTTCATGGGAGTCCGATCGGGCAAAGGTCTATCGCCGCCTGAACAATATCCCCGGCGACTGGGGCACTGCGGTCAATGTGCAGGCAATGGTGTTCGGCAACATGGGCGAAACGTCCGCAACGGGCGTTGCCTTCACCCGCGATCCCGCGACCGGCGAGAATGCTTATTATGGCGAATATCTCATCAATGCGCAGGGCGAAGATGTTGTCGCGGGTATCCGTACCCCGCAATATCTGACCAAGGCGGCGCGTGAACGTGCGGGCGCAAAGCCCTTGTCGATGGAAGAAGCCATGCCCGCGGTATATGCCGAGCTGGCGCGCGTGTTCGACATCCTCGAAACGCATTATCGCGATATGCAGGATATCGAATTCACCGTTGAGCGTGAAAAATTGTGGATGCTGCAAACCCGATCGGGCAAGCGCACCGCGAAGGCAGCGTTGAAAATCGCGGTCGATATGGCCGACGCTGGCCTCATCACCACGGACGAGGCTGTCCTGCGCGTGGACCCGATGGCGCTGGACCAATTGCTGCACCCGACGCTGGATCCCGATGCCGTGCGCGATGTGCTGACCTCTGGCCTGCCAGCATCGCCCGGCGCAGCTTCGGGCAAAATTGTGTTTGATGCCGACACTGCCGACAAATGGAAAGAGCGCGGCGAGTCCGTCATTTTGGTGCGCGTTGAAACCAGCCCAGAAGACATTCACGGCATGCACGCCGCAACCGGCATACTGACCGCACGTGGGGGCATGACGAGCCATGCGGCGGTTGTCGCACGTGGCATGGGCCGTCCTTGCGTATCGGGTGCTGGCAGCCTTCAGATCGACGCCGCGGCCAAAACGCTGCGCATCGCGGGACGGACGTTGCATGAAGGCGATATCATCACGCTTGATGGTTCCACCGGCGAAGTGATGGCGGGCGAAGTCCCGACGTTGCAGCCCGAGCTGGTGGGTGATTTCGGCACGTTGATGGTATGGGCCGACGCCGGTCGCCGGATGAAGGTGCGCGCCAACGCCGAAACGCCATTGGATGCGCAGACGGCGCGCGATTTTGGCGCAGAAGGCATTGGCCTGTGCCGTACCGAGCATATGTTCTTTGATGCCGCGCGCATTACCGCTGTGCGCCAGATGATCCTGGCGGATGATGAAAAGGGCCGCCGCGTTGCGCTCGACAAATTGCTGCCCGAACAGCGTAAGGATTTTGCCGCGATTTTCGAAGTGATGGCTGGTCTTCCTGTCACCATCCGTTTGCTGGATCCGCCGCTGCATGAATTCCTGCCACATCAGGAAAGCGAATTTGCCGAGGTTGCTGCGGCTGCCGGTGTCGGTGTGGAAGTGTTGAAACAACGCGCGGCGGAACTGCATGAATTCAACCCGATGCTTGGCCATCGCGGGTGCCGCTTGGGCGTGACCTATCCCGAAATTTACGAGATGCAGGCGCGCGCGATATTTGAAGCGGCCTGTTCATTGGCGGTCGCACCAGTGCCTGAAATCATGATCCCGCTGGTCGGCACGCGCCGCGAGCTTGAGCTGATGAAGGATGTTGTCGACAAGGCTGCCGAAGCCGTCTTTGCCGAACAGGGCAAGCGCATCGAATATCTGGTCGGCACGATGATCGAACTGCCGCGCGCCGCATTGATGGCCGATGAAATCGCTGAAGTCGGCAGCTTCTTCAGCTTTGGCACGAACGACCTGACGCAGACCACTTTGGGCGTCAGCCGCGATGATGCTGCACGGTTCCTGACGCATTATGTCGACAAGGGCATTTACGCCCGCGACCCGTTTGTCAGCCTGGATGTGGAAGGCGTTGGCCAGCTGATCGAAATTGCGGCGAACAAAGGCCGCGCGACGCGTCCTGAAATCAAGCTTGGCATTTGCGGCGAACATGGCGGCGATCCGGCGTCGATTGCTTTTTGTGAAAAGGTTGGCCTCGATTATGTCAGCGCCTCCCCCTATCGCGTGCCTATTGCGCGATTGGCAGCAGCGCAGGCGGCACTTGCCAGAAAGTAATCTTTTGCTCTAACCTTCGTTCGAGGGAGAGCATTATGAAAACGTGGCACCGATTTGCGGCATGTATCGCATTGGGCTTCATTGGCGGCACGGCTGATGCTGTGTATCAGGTCCGTGGCGGATTAAGCGATGGCACGGTCGAAATCGGGCCGTGGCAGACGGGAAAAAGCTTTGGCACCGTGGATGCAAGCGCGCTCACGCGGGCCAAGGTCGCTTTGGGTGGTCTACTGGCCTTACCTTCGAGAGAAGCGATGTATTTTACCGCGCAAAAGGACAGCGATGGCCGCGCACTTGACGGGCGCTGCACATATACCGTGCGCGGCGGCAAGCTTGATGGCCGTTGGTGGAGCGTAACCTTATATGAAGGCGAAGGCTGGCTCGTGAAAAATGCCGCCAAGCGTTGGTCGGTGCCCGCCAGTGCCGTTCCGGTCGATGAAGCGGGCGGATGGTCTTTCACGGTCGCGCCGTCGGCGCAAAGTGGAACATGGCTGCCGACGGGTTCAGTGCCCAAATTTGACCTGACGCTTCGGCTATACCATCCGTCAGCGACGACGATCCAAAGTCCGGAGACGGCGCAGTTGCCGACGATTGAACGCAAGGAGTGCGTATGATGCGGCGCTGGTTATTCCCGATATTGGCAGGCACCGTCATGGCCATTGGGGCCTATCATGCGACATTGCTGGCCACGCCTTTCGCGTTGATGCAGGCAGCGATTATGAAAGTCGGCAAACAGGCGCCCGCAAACCAGTTTGCTTTCTCGCCGATGACGACGGCGGAAAATCAGACGATCGTTCGGCCTAGCCCGGATCTTTCTTATTCCGTTTGCGCCTTTGATGTCTCCAAAGGGCCAGTGCTGGTCGATGTGCAGCCTGTGCCGGACCATTATTGGTCGGTGAGCATTTTTGATGCCCGAACCGATGTGGCGGCGGTACGCAGCGACAGGGATACGAAAGGTGCGCCAGCCCGCCTCGCGTTGATGAAGCAGGGGCAGACGGCGCCAGCGGGTTATGACCCCGTCCGTGTTGGTTATGACAGGGGGTTGGTGTTGATCCGAATATTGGTTGCCCCGGCCAGCACTTTCCCAACGATTGATGCCATCCGCAGAAAATCGACCTGCAAGCAGGTTTGAAGCGCAAATTAGCTATTGCACAACTTTGCCAGCGTCCCTAATAGCGGCGCTCCAGTGCACCCGTAGCTCAGCTGGATAGAGCATCAGACTACGAATCTGAGGGCCGGGCGTTCGAATCGCTCCGGGTGCACCACTTTTCTTCTCTCTGAATACAGAGAC
>NZ_JBILOS010000128.1:0-4613 GCF_044374345.1 Sphingorhabdus sp.
ATAAGCGGAGGATTTGCCCGCCATCGGTCAGGTCTTCTTGCAAGAACTCTGCAGCGTTAGCCATAGCCATATAACTGGCGTATAAAGGGAAGTATCACAAGCCTCTAGACTTCTTCCATTATATTATGCCTGTAGCAGACCGATGACTGATGCCAAACCAACGCTGCTTGCCATATATGATATGGACAAGACCGTCACGCGACGCGCCACCTATAATGGGTTCCTCCTGCATATGGCGTTTAACAAGTCACCGTGGCGATTGTTTCTTGCGCCTTTATTGCCGATTGGGCTGGCATTATACGCGATGAAGCTGTGGAACCGGGCGCGTTTAAAGCAGTTTTCGCAGACATTGCTTATCGGCCATCGCGTTCCAAGGGCGCGATTTGCCAAATATCTGGAAAGCCATGCCGACATTGTGGTGGGCAAAAATGTCTATCCGCAACTGGTTGCCCGTGTGGCGGAGGAGAAGGCGGCGGGCTATCGCCATGTCATGGCAACGGCGTCATACCGGCTATATGTCGACGCGATTGCAAAGCGGCTTGGCTTTGATGATGTCATCGCGACGGACCTTGCCACGGACAGCACCGGCCATGTTTTGGCACGCATTGACGGGCATAATTGTTATGACGCGGCGAAACTTGAACGGGTTAAAGGCTGGATGGAAGCCCATGGTCTGTCACGCGAAAATTGCCATATCCGTGCCTATTCGGACCATGTGTCCGATGCCCCGTTGCTCAGCTATGCCGATGAACCTTTCGCCACCAATCCGCACGGGCGGCTTGCCCGCCTTGCGGTGACCAAGGGCTGGCCCATATTGGATTGGCGTGATCCTCAAGCCTGAGCGAAGGCCTGTTCGAAGTGGGATAGCAGCCTGGCTTAATCTTCCTCAATTAAGCTCGTATCGCGTGTTTCAGGAAGCATCAGATAGGCAATAACCGTCGCACCGACGCAGATCGCAACATACCAGAAAAACCCGGTTTCGTTGCCCGCACTTTTGAACCACAATGCGACATATTCCAGCGTCCCGGCAAATATGGTGTTCCCGATCGCGTAAGGAAACGCAACGCCCAGTGCGCGGATATGGGCAGGAAACATCTCCGCTTTTACCATTGCATTGTTGGCGGTGTATCCGCCGTGCAGTGTAATCGGGATCAAAATCAGCGCCAACGCGACGATGGGCGAGGTGGCTTGGCCAACCAGCGTATAGATGGGCACAGCGACCAGCGCGACCCCGGCGCCTGCGATGAGCAGCAGCGGTTTTCGCCCAAAGCGGTCCGCCAACATCCCGGCAATGGGCTGCAGACAGAATGACCAAATCAACACGCCGGCGATAATCAACGTTGCAGTTTGCTTTTCGAAACCTGCGGTGTTGATCAGATATTTCAGCATATAGGTGGTGAAAGCATAAGAGGCGAGGCCGCCGCCACCCGACATCACCGCAACCAATATGCAGGAACGCTTGTGATCACGCCAAAGCAATTTCAGCGATGAATGTTCGCGTTTCTGGTCAATATTGGTGAATGATTTTGTTTCAGACATCGTCCGGCGCAAAAGATAGACGCACAATGCCAGAATGGACCCAATCACGAACGGAATGCGCCAGCCCCAATCGGCCATTTGCGCCTCGCTCAATATCGCCTGTAAGATCAGGGCGACCAAAATGGCGAGCAACTGCCCACCGCTCAGCGTTGCATATTGGAAACTCGACCAAAAGCCGCGCCGCGCCGCCGGGGCCATTTCCGACAAATAGGTGGCACTTGACCCATATTCCCCGCCGACGGACAGCCCTTGGACCATCCGTGCGATGACCAAGATGGTCGGCGCAACAACCCCAGCCTGCGCATAGGTTGGCGCAAAGGCAATGGCGAGCGAACCGCCCGCCATTAACAAAACGGCCAAGGTAAGCCCGGCCTTTCGACCATGTTTGTCGCCATAGATACCCATCACCCAGGCACCGATGGGACGCATCAGAAAACCAGCGGCAAAGATTGCAGCCGTGTTGAGCAACTGGGCTGTCAAATCACCTTCAGGAAAAAATAACGGCGCGAAATAAATGCTGAATGTCGCGTAGGCGAACCAGTCATACCATTCGACCAAATTCCCCGCGGAACCGCCCATTATCGATTTAAAGCGTTGCCGCGTTATGCCCTGTTCAGCCACGATCATTGCTCCATATTCCAATCAACGACATTTGTCCGCCATAGCCCGGTTCACTGCGGTGGCAACTGCGCCGATAGCTGAAAAAGCGGTCTGGCTGGCTGTAGGTATCCTGCCCCATGCATTCGACCATTGTGATTCCGGCGGCGGCAAGGCGCGCCGCAACATAGCCTTCGATATCGAATTGGTAATGACCGGCTTTGCCATCGCGGAAGAACCGCGCATTTTCGGGGTTGGCGTCGGCAAAACGTTCAAAGAAACCTGAATCCACCTCATAGCTTTTTTGTGCGATGCATGGGCCAATCGCGCAGGCTATCCGTTCGCGCTGTGCGCCCAGTGCCTCCATTGCCAATATCGTGTTTTCATTAACGCCTGTGAATGCGCCCTTCCATCCCGAATGTGCTGCACCAACGACACCGGCCTGCCTGTCTGCAAATAACACCGGCACGCAATCCGCGGTCTGGACCGCAAGCAGGATATTCGGCCTATCCGTCACCAGCGCATCGGCCTTGGGCGGATCGTCTTGGTCAATGAGCCCAGTGACGGTGACCACGTCAGGCGAATGGATTTGGTACACCCGCGCCAGTGCCGCCCCGGGCATAACGGCAGATACCGCACGCCGCCGGTTTTCGATGACATTGTCGCGCACATCGTCCGAACCAAGGCTGCAGTTCAGCCCTGCATAAATGCCTGCAGAAACACCGCCAACGCGGCCAAGGAACCCGTGCGCAATGTCACCCAGTAATTTTGACTTGATAACGTCGACGGTCACGTGGCGTGGTTCCTCCCTATCTGCTTAATTGCAATTGCGGTGCTTGACGGCAAGCCATTAGATTGCGAACCCATGCCGATGCACCGTCACATGCTCATATTTGGAATGGGGTACACCGCCTCGCGTCTCGCCGACAGCCTTCGTGAAAGCGGCTGGCACGTCACTGGAACACGGCGGATGAGCGGCGGCGATGCGATTGCCTTTGACGATGAAGCGGCAGTCAGTGCCGCAATCGAAAACGCCACGCACATCTTGTCGAGCGTTCCACCCAATGGCGAGGGCGGGGACCCCGTGCTGTTGAAATATGGCGACATGATTGCACGTAGTGACATCTCTTGGCTCGGCTATTTGTCCTCAACGGGCGTGTATGGCGACACGGGCGGTGCATGGGTCGACGAGAGCGGTGCTATTGGCGAAGGCCGCCGAACTGCCCGCGCCGACGCTGACCTTGCATGGCAGGCCTTGCGCAATGACGTCGCGGTCTTTCGCTTGCCCGGCATCTACGGCCCGGGTCGATCTGCGTTGGAACGGGTCGAAGATGGCAAAGCGCACCGTATCGATATGCCTGCGCAAATCTTTAGCCGTGTGCATGTTGATGACATTGTTAGCGCCGTCATTGCCGCATTCGATGCGCCCGCTGGCGTGTATAATATTGCCGATGATGTACCAGCGTCGCAAAATGACGTTATCGAATATGTGTGCGATCTTTTGGCGCAGGAATGGCCGCCACTGATAACGTTGGACGGGGCAGGGCTGTCGCCTATGGCGCGTGGTTTCTATGCCGAAAACCGGCGTGTTTCAAATATGAAGGCGAAACGGCTGCTGGGATGGACGCCGGAATATGCCGATTACCGGCAAGGCCTCAGCGCATTATTGGCTGCGCGCGCAATAATATAGAATTGGGCGGCCGGCTCGCGGGGCTGGAAACGGTTTGGAGGGTGCGGGGCAAGGCATTCACCTTACCGCCGTCACTGCCCTAAGCCTTGCGCGTCTGCATTGCGACGACGAGGCCAACCATCACCAGTGCGCCACCTGCCAGCGCCAATGTCGACCAGACATAGCCTTCGAAAATTGTCGACAGGATCATCGCAAGGACGGGAATGACCACGCCTGTATATGCAGCCTTGCCGGGGCCAATGTCACGGATGAGGCGAAAATAAAGCGGGAAGGTTACGACCGAACCGATGATGCTCAGATACAGCACACCGCCAATATATCCGGGACGCATGTCGATGATGGGAGGACCATCCATGACGAATGCAAAAGCCGCATTGGCCAAGCTGGCCCAGAACATTGACCACGCCAATATCGTGAGCGTCGGGTATCGCGCAACTTTTGGCGTCACCTGAAGCACATTGGAGACCGATGCTGTAGCGACAGCACATATCACCAGAAATAGCCCAAGCAGTGCATCGGTTCCGCCCATAGGGGCAGCGCGATATTCCTGTAGCATCAATAACCCGACCCCGGCGCAGGCAATCGCTGAGCCTAATATGAACGCTCCGCCGATTGGCCGTCCAAGCCAATATTTGGCGAGCACCGCATTGGGCACAATCAACAGCGCGAATACCACTGCGACCAATCCCGACGTGATATAATGTTCAGCGGCATAGACAAAATTGTAGTTCATCCCGAATTGCATCACGCCAAGCAGGATTGTCCAACCGACCATTGGCCGATCTAT
>NZ_JBILOS010000129.1:0-4522 GCF_044374345.1 Sphingorhabdus sp.
ATTTCGACGGCTTTAGTGCGGCCGATACCGTGAATGTAGGTAAGCGCAATGATCACGCGCTTGTTGGTTGGAATGTTAACTCCGGCAATACGTGCCAATTTATTTACTCCTGCTCCACAGGTGCCCCGAAAGACAAACCCTATCTCAACGCTGATGATATTCCGAAACGCACAAAACCAGCGGACGCGAAAAAGCGCTGCTGGTTGCACCAGATGATCGGAATTGAGGTCGCCTTACGGTGAGTCGCGCTAACTGTCAAGGCTAGCGGCGCGCTATCCCTTGCCTTTGGTCTTGGTTTTGCCCGCAATTGCGTTTTCTTCGATGAACGCAATAATCCGGCTCGCAACATCCTTGCCAGTGGCTTTTTCGATTCCTTCAAGCCCGGGCGAACTATTCACTTCCATGATGACCGGGCCATGATTGGACCGCAGCATATCGACGCCAGCGACATTTAACCCCATGGCGCGCGCGGCGCGGACCGCGGTTGAGCGTTCCTCCGGCGTAATTTTTATCGCTTCGGCCGAACCGCCGCGATGCAGATTTGATCGAAAATCCCCCTCCGCCCCCTTACGCTGCATCGATGCGACAACCTTGTTGCCGATCACAAAACAACGAATGTCGGTGGCATTTGCCTCTTTAATGAATTCCTGCACGAGGATGTTCACGTTGGCCCCGCGAAACGCCTCAATGACGGAGCGGGCCGACTTTTCGGTCTCACCCAAAACCACACCAATGCCCTGCGTGCCTTCCAATAGCTTGATGACAACCGGAGCGCCGCCAACCATTTTGATGACTTCATCGGTTTGCTTGGGATCGTGGGCGAATGCCGTTACCGGCAGGCCAAGCCCCTTGCGCGCCAAAATCTGTAACGACCGCAGCTTGTCGCGGGATCGGCCGATGGCGACGCTTTCGTTCAATGACCATACGTTCATCATCTCAAACTGACGCAGCACAGCGAGGCCGTAAAATGTGATGGACGCGCCAATGCGCGGAATGACCGCGTCATATTTGCCGAGCTTGGCACCCTGATAATATGCTTCGGGGCGGTGCGACGTGATGTTCATCGTCACCCGCAACGTATTCAGAATATCAATCTCATGTCCACGCGCCAAGGCGGCTTCGACGAGCCGTTGGTGCGAATATAGGTTGGCGTTGCGTGCCAACATGGCGATTTTCATGTGCTCTTTTGTCCTTGATTCGCTGGCTTGCCCAATACCCAGCGTCGTGCGCTATTGACCAGAAAGCCGCGCCTTAGCGCCCGTCGGCCAATTAGCAAGGGAAAGGCCATGGAACGCCGGTTCGCCAAGGTGAGCTGTCCGTTCCAACACAGCTTACCAAAACAAAATTGCGCTGAGATGACATAGCGTTCTTGCGTGTCACCATTGGACGATCGCACCATGCGCCGGTCGATGACGGGCGCTTCATAGCGCTTTGGCTTTTCGCCCGCATTCAAACGGAACCAAAATTCAACCCACGGCTTGCCATCGCGGACGATAGGTTTGATGCGCGTTGCATGTATCGATGATGTAGCAGCGCCGGTGTCCATTTTCGCGTGCACGTGCGACAGGCCAAGGCTCGGCACATCGACCATTTCGCACCAGCCAATCTCTAATTTGCCGCCTGAACGCGGCTTGCCTCCCCCCGCAACCAATTAGATTTGCTCCAATGCCGGCGATGCTGTTGCAGCCAATATCGCTGCCGTGATGACAAGATGTTTCATGGAAGGCGTTCCTAACAACCGTTTCCATTTCCGTCACGTTGAACTTGTTTGCGCGGGCGTTCAGCCGATGATGGCTTCAATCGCCTTCGTCACGTCGTCAATCGGTGCCATGCCATCGACGCGGCTTACAAGGCCGCGGGCATCATACAGGGGCAAGATCGGTTCGGTCTTTGCGCGATACTCCGCCATGCGGGTGCGGACGGTTTCTTCATTGTCATCGGGACGACGCTTAAATTCATGCGATCCACATTTGTCACATGTATCGGCTTTGACCGGTTTTTTGAAAACATCATGATAGCCATCACCGCAATTGGCGCAGGTGAAACGGCCAACAACGCGTTCGACCAACGCGTCTTCGTCAACAACCAGTTCAATCACATAATGGAGCGTCCGTTGGCGTGCGGACAAAAGGCCATCGAGAAGTGCGACTTGCGGCGCCGTGCGTGGGTAGCCGTCAAATATCAGGCCCTTATCCGCAGGGATGGCATCCATATGCTCGCCAAGGATCTCGGCCATCAATTCGTCTGGGAAAAGCTTTCCCGCCTTCATGATCTCATCCGCCATTTTACCGACTTCAGTGCCCGCCTTTACGGCCGCGCGCAGGATGTCGCCGGTCGACAATTGCATCATGCCATATTTCTCGACGAGAAATGCAGCCTGCGTTCCTTTGCCTGCGCCAGGAGGCCCCAAAAGGATGATATTCATGAAACGTTTCCCTGTTCGTTTCGATGTCGCACCTCTAGCGGGCGCGTCCACCCTTCAACTTGGCCTTCTTCAACAAATCCCCGTATTGGTGGGCGAGCAGATGGCTCTGGATCTGTGAAATCGTATCAATGGTGACGTTGACGAGAATGAGCAAGCTGGTTCCGCCAATAGCGAAGAACTGCTGCTGGCCAGTTTGGGCCATGACATAGTCGGGCAACAAGCAGACCAAGGTCAGATAGGCCGCACCCAACACGGTGATGCGTGTCAGAACATAATCCAGATAAGATTCCGTGTTCTTGCCCGGACGAATGCCCGGAATGAAGCCACCGGCTTTTTTCAGATTCTCGGATGTTTCTTCCGGATTGAACACCACAGCGGTGTAAAAGAAGCAGAAGAAGATGATACCGAGGCCATAGAGCGCGAGATACACCGGCTGTCCATGAGCCAAATACTGGTTCAACGTGATGACAAAGTCACCCATCGCGCTTTCACCCGCAACCTTGTTTCCACCAAGCTGCGTGATGGTGATAGGCAAAAGCAACAATGATGATGCAAAAATCGGCGGGATGACGCCAGCAGTGTTGATCTTCAATGGAAGATGGCTGCGGTCAGCCTGCATCATGCCGCGCTGCGTCGCGCGCTTTGGATATTGAATAAGCACGCGGCGCTGGCCGCGCTCCATGAAACAGATCAGCAAAGTCAGGCCGACAAACATCAACAGAAAGCCGACGATCAGAAAGCCGCTGATCGATCCGGTCCGTCCGCCTTCAAGAAGCTGTGCGAACAACCGCGGCATTTGGGCGACGATACCCGCCATGATGATCAAAGAGATACCGTTGCCGATACCGCGCGACGTAATCTGTTCACCCAGCCACATCAGGAACATGGTGCCGCCGATAAGGCTGATGGTCGCAACGATGCGGAACATCAGGCCCGGCTCCACAACCGCGCTAATGCCGTTGGCTGCAGCGAGGCTTTCGAGCCCTGCCGCGAGGAAATAACCCTGCACCGCGGTCAGGAAAACCGTGCCGTAGCGCGTATATTGATTGAGTTTCTTGCGTCCGCTCTCGCCCTCTTTCTTGATAGCAGCAAGCGTCGGCGACAACGATGCAGCGAGCTGCACAACAATCGACGCGGTAATATAGGGCATGACACCAAGCGCGATGAGGCTCATGCGCTCAAGGCTGCCGCCCGAGAAAGTGTTGAAGATATCGAGAACGCCGCCAGCGGCATTGTTCGCATAAAGGGCTGCTTGCGCGATGGGATCAACGCCCGGCAGCGGCACGAAGCTCAGCATCCGGAATATGATGAGCGCGCCGATAGTGAACCAGATGCGGTTCTTAAGCTCTGTTGCCTGCCCGAACTTCGATAAATTGAGGTTCGATCCCATTTGGTCGGCCCTAGATGCCATGATATACGTTCCTTGGTTTCGGATTAACCGTGAATGCACAATAATCGCGCAACGGCTTCACCCCAAAAATTTCGCCTGACTGTATCTGGACGAACCCCAGAAATGTCAAACCCCGCCAGCCCATATCGGGAAGCGGGGCTGGCATGACAAGAGCGAAGTCGTCGCCCCCGTCTTATTTCTTGGCCGCAGCTTCTTTAGCAGCGTTCTTGACTGACGATTTCTTCGCAGCGGCTTTTTCCGATGCAGAGACCTTCACCAGCACTTCAACCTTACCACCGGCCTTTTCAACGGCCTCAATGGCTGCCTTCGAAGCACCAGCAACAGAGAAGTTAACCTTGGAGGTGAGTTCACCCTTAGCCAACAAACGGACGCCGTCCTTGCCACCACGTGCAAGACCAGCTGCCTTCAAAGCCGCATGGTCAACAACAGCTTTGATGTCGATTTTCTTGGCATCGATAAACTTCTGGATCATGCCCAGATTTACTTCGGCATGGTCCTTGGCGAAGATGTTGTTGAAGCCACGCTTTGGAATACGCATGTGAAGTGGCATCTGGCCGCCTTCAAATCCGTTGATCGAAACACCCGAACGGCTGGTCTGACCCTTTTGGCCGCGACCCGAGGTCTTGCCTTTGCCCGAACCGATACCACGGCCAACGCGCATACGGCGATGGCGGGCGCCTTCGTTG
>NZ_JBILOS010000047.1:0-15240 GCF_044374345.1 Sphingorhabdus sp.
GGCCATTTCGCCATGTGCGCTCTCCTTATCTCTTGCATCGACTGCTAGCATATTTAAGCGTGCAGTTAAGAGATAATCGGGAGTGAATGATGAGCAATTTTGATGCAAGCGCGCCGGTCATTATTGGCGTGGGCGAAGCCAGCCGAAAGACAGTGTCCGGCGAATGGCCAAGCCCGCGCGAATTGGCTGGCGCCGCCATCAAGGTTGCACTGGCCGATACGGGCCAAGCCCCATCGGTTGCAGCGGCGATTGACACCATTGCCGCGATCCGCACATTTGAGGACAGCGGCGTCAGCCTGGGCACCGGGTCGCCCGATAATGCGCCCGAAGCTTTTGGAGCGGCCGGCGGCATCAGCGCGGCGAGGTTGATTTACGCCGATGTCGGCGGTCAATGCCCGCAGGCGATGTTGAACGAACTGGCGGGCGATATCCGCCGCGGGACCTGTGAAGTCGCGGTGCTCGTGGCCGCAGAAGCGACCGGGACCGCAAAGCGCGCGCGTAAGGCGGGTGTGACGTTGGACTGGCGCTTGCCTTCGGACACCCCGTTCGACAACCGCCTTTCCACCTTCCCGATTTTGAGCCGAACGGAAATCCGCCATGGCATCATTTCCATGCCGCTGGCGTACAGCCTGATTGAAAATGCACGGCGGATGGAGCTGGGATTAAACGCCGACGCTTATGCGCGGGAATTGGCGGCGTTGTGGTCGGCATTCTCAGCAAAAGCGGAAGGGCGGACCCACGCGCAATTCCCCGGCTTTCGCGCGCCCGACGCGATGCTGAGCGACGATAATGCCAATTACCCGCTGACGGACATTTACCGTCGCTGGCATGTGGCGCAGGATGCGGTCGATCTGGGCGGGGCGATTATCCTAACCAGCGCAGGTAAAGCGCGCGATCTGGGTGTGCCGCAAGACAAATGGGTCTGGTTGGCCGGCGCGGCAGAAGCCGCAGAACCACCATTGGCAGAGCGCGGTGTCATTCACCGGTCGGCAGCGCTTGATTTTGCTATTCCGGCGGCACTTGCGCAGGCCGGAATTCAGGCCAGTGATCTTGGCCCCGTGGACATTTACAGCTGCTTTCCGTGCGCGGTATTTGCGGCTGTTGACACCATGAATGACGCGGCGCGTGCGCTTGGCGATTATACGCTCACCGGCGGCCTCAGCTTTTTCGGTGGGCCCGGCAATGGCTATAGCATGTATAATATCGCAGCGATGGTTGATGCCCTGCGCCAAGATGGATCAAAGCCCGCTTTGGTCACTGCGAATGGCGGCGTAATGTCAAAACAGGCCGTCGGCATCTACACCGCGTCACAGCCCGACATTGCCTGGTCGGGGGAGGCGGCGAAGGGATATGTGCCGAAACAGATCGCGCTGGATGACGCCCCGCACGGCAAGGGCCGTGTACTCAGTTTTGTGCGGTCCGCGGGCAAGGACGGTTTTGGTCCGGCCACGCTCATCCTTGAAATGGAAAATGGCGCCCGTGCCATGGCGGTGCTGGACAGCACACCCGATGGCGACCTTGGCCATAGGATCGTTGACGTCACGTCGGGCGAAAAACGCCACATGGCGGCGATTTTATGATAATCTGCCGTTCATCACGCAGCGGCTATCATGCAGCTATGTGAATTCAGGAGATAGACCGATGCATATCCTCAAACTGGCTGGCCTCATACTGCCTTTGACGGCTGTTGCGGCATGCGGCCAAGTGGAGCGCACGCCCGCGCCGCTGACCGAGAAACAATCTGCTGTCTTAATGAAGGAAATCGGCGGCAAGGTGGCGGGGAAACCGTTAACCTGCATCAGTGATTTCAATGCCGACAATATGATCCGCGTCAGCGACAATATTCTGCTGTACCGCGTGTCGGGCCGTCTTGTGTACAAGAACAACTTGCGGTCACCTTGTCCGGGCCTTGCCCGCGACAGTGATATCGTCGTCTCCGAACAATTTGGCAGCCAAAAATGCCGCGGTGATATTCTCCGCTTGGTGGACCGGACCAGCGGCATGACCGGCGGCATTTGTAGCCTTGGCGATTTCGTGCCCTATCGCGCCGAGAAGACTGCGGGTTAGGATGCAATTGGGCGCTGCACGGCACGAAGAAGGTGATAGCGCATAAGGACAAAGCTGCAGGGTTGCGACTTCGCGTTTGGGCTGGCAAAGGGACGGTTCCAAACCGAAGCTGAAAGCAAGTAAATCCATGTCCGAGATGATCCGCATTACCCTTCCCGATGGCACTGCCCGTGAAGTCGCGCGCGGCACTACCCCGGCGGATATTGCCGCCGCCATTGGCCCCGGCCTTGCGAAGGCTGCGATCGCCGCGCGGGTGGATGGCGAATTGCGCGACATCACGCGCCCGTTGGACGCCGATGCGCAGCTCGCACTGGTGACCAGCCGTGATGAGGCAGACGCGCTTGAACTTGCCCGCCATGACTTTGCGCATATCCTTGCCGAAGCGGTGCAGGGCTTGTTTCCCGGAACGCAGATTACATTTGGCCCGTCGACCGACGACGGATTTTATTATGACGTGATGGCGCCCGCATCGCGTGGTCCATTCACGATGGACGACCTGCCCGCGATTGAAGAAAAGATGCGCGACATCATTCGCGCCGATAAGCCGCTGCGCCGCGAAGTCATGGCGCGTGATGCGTTGATCGCCACATGGCAGAATGCGGGCGAAAGCTTCAAGGCGGAATGGGCGGCGGAGCTGCCCGACGGCGAAGAGCTTTCGGTCTATTGGTCGGGCAATGACTGGATGGACATGTGCCGCGGTCCGCATTTGGCGTCGACGGGCAAGCTTGATCCTGCCGCGTTTAAGCTGACGCGCGTTGCCGGTGCCTATTGGCGCGGTGACCAGAACAACCCGCAGCTGAGCCGCATTTACGGCACCGGCTGGTTGAACAAAAAGCAGCTCGACGCCCATCTCCTCCGTCTTGAGGAAGCTGCAAAGCGCGACCATCGCCGTCTGGGTCAGGACATGGACCTGTTCCATTTGCAGCAAGAGGCACACGGTTCCGTCTTTTGGCATCCAAATGGCTATCTGATCTGGCGCGAGCTGGAAGCCTATATGCGCCGCGCCATCGACGGCGCTGGCTATAAAGAAGTGAAAACGCCGCAGGTCATGGACGCGCGGCAATGGGAGCAATCGGGGCATTGGGGCAAATATCGCGCCAATATGTTCGTGATCCCTGACGAAGTGCCGAATGTCGATGATGAGGGTCCCGTGATTTCGGGCGAGGCCGACTGGATGGCGTTGAAGCCCATGAACTGCCCAGCGCACGTTCTGATTTTCCGCCAGGGTATCAAATCCTATCGCGACCTGCCGCTGCGCATATATGAAAATGGCTGTTGCCACCGCAATGAACCGCATGGTGCCTTGCACGGCCTGATGCGGGTGCGTCAGTTCACGCAAGATGACGCGCATATCTTCTGCCGCGAAGACCAGATTATCGAAGAAGTGCAGGCATTTTGTGCGCTGGCAGACCGCGTCTACAAGGAATTTGGTTTCACTTATTCGATCAAGCTTGCGCTGCGTCCGGACCAACGGTTTGGATCGGATGCGGATTGGGACAAAGCGGAAAATGAACTGCGCGATGCCGTCGTGCGCGCGGGCCTTGCGACGCCGGAATTTGGTTGGGAAGAATTGCCCGGCGAAGGCGCATTTTACGCGCCAAAGCTTGAGTGGCATTTGACCGACGCCATTGGCCGCACATGGCAGGTGGGGACGATCCAGTCCGACCGCGTCCTGCCCGAACGGCTTGATGCAAGCTATGTCGGTGAAGATGGCGCACGCCACCGTCCCGTCATGTTGCACCGTGCAATCTTTGGCAGCTATGAACGCTTCATTGGCATATTGATTGAGCATTATGCCGGTCGCTTCCCAGTCTGGTTGGCGCCTGTGCAGGCGGTTGTCGCGACCATTACGTCGGAAGCAGACGGCTATGCGCATGATGTTACGGCTAAGCTGAAAGCGGCTGGCATTCGGGTTGAGGCCGACACGCGGAACGAGAAAATCAATTACAAGGTGCGCGAACACAGCGTCGCGAAGGTACCGCATCTCCTCGTCGTTGGTATGCGTGAGGCGGAAGAGGGCAAGGTCGCGATCCGCAGCCTTGGTTCCGACGGCCAGCGCATCATGACGCTGGATGAAGCCATTGCGATGCTGTCGCATGAAGCGACCCCGCCCGATATTCGTTAAACCAAATTTCGGTCAGATAAGGAGATTGTGATGAAGACGCTTCCTCTAACGCTCGCGGCTATATTGCTGTTGGCGGCATGCCAAAAACCGGCCGCAGATGATGCTGCCACAACAACTGAGGCATCTACCGCGGCCGACGCCACCGCAAGCTACAACGCGGCGCAAAAGGGCTATGCCGCGGCCAATGACAAAATGCATGCCGGCATGGGCAATATCGCCGAAGATGCGGATGTTGCGTTTATGCAGGGTATGATTCCGCATCATCTCGGCGCGGTCGAAATGGCGAAAGTCGCGTTGGAACATGGCAAGGACCCTGAAGTCCGCGCGCTCGCCGAAAAGGTGATTGCGGCGCAGGAAGCCGAAATCAAAGAGATGCAGGCGTGGCTCGACAAAAACGGCGTGAAGGCGGAAAAGCCGCTCACTGCCGCTGACCATGCCGCAATGGGGCACTGAACATTCACGACCTAACGGGCCTTGCCACCGCGCAATTGCTGCTGTTGTCTGCAATGACCCTTGGCGCTGCGTATATCCGTGGGCTGACGGGTTTTGGCATGGCGATCATTCTGGTGCCGTTGTTCGGGATGATTGTTACCCCGGGCCAAGCGGTCGTCATTGCCATATTGCTGCAGGTGCTGATTGGACCCGTTGGGCTAAAGGCCATATTCGCCGACGCGCATCGGCAGAGTGCGTTGATGATTGCGGCATTTGCCATGCTGGCGACACCGATTGGCGTCCTGTTGCTGAAGGTCACAACCCCTGACGTTGCGCGGTTGATGATCGCGGCCATTGCCATTGGTGCGTTCGCGCTCGTCCTGCTTCCGCAACGTGGCGAATTGCGCCCGGGACCAAAAGAGACTGCAGCCACCGGGATTGCATCGGGTATCCTAACCGGCTTTGCCGCGATGCCCGGCCCGCCTGTTGTGCCATTCTACCTGCGCCAGCCAATTCCGCCCAAGGAAGCGCGCGCATCGATGATGCTCGTGTTTTTCGCCACGGCCATTGCGGGTACGATTTCGGCCTTTGCCTTGGGATTGGCCGACGCGCGCTTATTGTGGCTGTCGCTGTTGCTGTTTCCGTCCGTATTGGCGGGCAACTGGCTGGGCGCGAAATCCTTTGGCAAAGTCCCGCCTTCGTTGTGGCGCAGTTTTGTCGCTGGCATCCTTGGCCTTGCCGGAATTTCGGCGCTCATACGGCTTTTCAACTGAAAACGTAAAAAGCTGATTGCAAAGCTGCTTAAAAGCTAAGGCTTATTTACCGAATTTCCGCTGCGTTTTTCCGTACCGCATTTTGCGTGTGCCGGGCTGACCTTCCGTCGATCGGCCGCGCGGGGCGGCGACATGTTGCTGGTGCGGCAGGCCAAGCTCAGTGGCTTCTAATGAGCGAATTTCATCGCGCAGACGTCCAGCCTCTTCAAACTCAAGATCCGCAGCGGCGGCACGCATCTTCTTTTCAAGATCGTCGATATAGGCCCGCAGATTATGGCCGACGAGATTGTTGGCGCCGTCGGCGTCAATCTCGACCAGCACCGAATCGCGGCTGGCGGTGTCGGCCACAATATCGTGGATGTCGCGCTTGATGGTCGCAGGCGTAATGCCATGTTCGATATTATAGGCATGTTGTTTTTCACGGCGGCGGTCGGTTTCGCGAATCGCACGCTCCATGCTTCCCGTCATCCGGTCGGCATATAGGATAACGCGGCCTTCGACGTTACGTGCGGCGCGACCAATGGTTTGAATGAGCGACGTTTCGCTGCGCAGGAAACCTTCCTTGTCCGCATCCAAAATTGCGACGAGCCCGCACTCGGGAATATCCAGACCCTCACGCAGCAGGTTGATGCCGACAAGCACGTCATACACGCCGCGCCGTAAGTCACGGATCAGCTCGATGCGCTCCAAAGTCTCCACATCGCTGTGCATATAGCGCACACGCAAGCCTGCCTCATGCATGAACTCGGTCAGGTCTTCGGCCATGCGCTTGGTCAGCGTGGTGACCAATGTCCGGAAACCTGCCTCTGCCGTCTTGCGGCATTCGTTGATGCAATCCTGCACCTGATCCTCAACGGGTTTAATCTCGACCGGTGGGTCGATAAGCCCCGTGGGCCGGATAACCTGTTCGGCAAACACGCCGCCCGATTGTTCCATTTCCCAACCGCCGGGTGTTGCAGAAACGCATACCGTTTGGGGGCGCATAATGTCCCATTCGTTGAAACGCAGCGGCCGGTTGTCGATGCAGGACGGCAGGCGGAAACCATATTCGGCGAGCGTCAGCTTGCGCCTATGGTCACCCTTTGCCATCGCGCCGATTTGCGGCACCGTCTGGTGGCTTTCGTCGACAAACAGCAATGCATTTTCAGGCAGATATTCAAAGAGGGTGGGTGGCGGTTCACCCGGCAGGCGGCCCGTTAAAAAGCGCGAGTAATTTTCGATGCCTGCGCAACTGCCGGTCGCCGCGATCATTTCCAGATCGAAATTCGTCCGCTCCTCAAGCCGCTGCGCTTCCAGCAATTTGCCTTCGGACACCAGTTCTTTCAGCCGCTCTGTCAGTTCGAACCGGATGGCTTCGCTCGCCTGCTTCATCGTCGGGCCGGGCGTCACATAGTGGCTGTTCGCGTACACGCGCACACTGTTCAGCTTTGCGCCTGTCGTCCCCGTCAGCGGGTCGAACTCGGCAATTTCCTCAATCTCGTCGCCAAAGAAACTGACGCGCCATGCCATGTCTTCATAATGCGACGGGAAGATTTCCAGATTGTCGCCCCGCACGCGGAAATTGCCGCGGGCAAAGCCGGTATCGTTGCGCTTATATTGCAACGCGACGAGCTTGCGGATCAATTCGCGCTGATCAACGCTTTCGCCTGCTTTCAGGTCGAATATCATCGCCGAATAAGTTTCCACCGAACCGATGCCGTAAATACACGACACAGAGGCAACGATGATAACGTCATCGCGCTCAAGCAACGACCGCGTCGCCGAATGGCGCATACGGTCAATGGCCTCGTTTACGCTCGATTCCTTCTCAATATAGGTGTCGCTGCGCGGGACATAGGCTTCGGGCTGGTAATAGTCATAGTAGCTGACGAAATATTCGACCGCATTGTCGGGGAAGAAGCTTTTAAATTCGCCGTACAGCTGCGCCGCCAAAATCTTGTTCGGAGCAAGGATCAGTGCGGGCCGTTGCAACGCCTCAATGACTTTAGCGACGGTAAATGTCTTGCCGGAACCCGTGACGCCCAAAAGGACCTGATTCTTTTCGCCGATCAGCGCAGTCGTCACCAATTCTTTGATCGCCGTCGGCTGGTCGCCTGCGGGTTCATAATCGGAAACGATTTTGAAAGGGCGACCCCCTTCAAGCTTCGACGGGCGTTCCGGCCTGTGCGGGGTGAAGCTGCCAACCGTGTCCGGTTCTTCCAGCCCACGGCGGATAATCAATTCAGCCATGTTCGCTATATGTGCTGTAGCGGGCGCAAGGGCAAGAGTGTGCGGCGGCTTTGTCTGAAAAACGTGGTCTATGTTGTCACGTTGGCCACGGTTAGCCAAAACCACAAAAGGGGTTCTGATCGCCTGTTGCCTTTTTGATAAGTCAGGGACACAAGAAGGAAATGACAACAGAGCAAGAAAGACAACCCATGCACAAGTTCCTTTTATTGGGCGTTGCGGCGTTGGCGATTTCAGCCTGTTCGGACAAAGGCGCTGACACCGACAGCAAAGAGCGCGCCGCCGAAATGGATTATGACGCGTTTATCCCGATGAAGGCCGGGCAGTGGGAAACCAAGTTTGTCTTCACCGACATTGACGTGCCGACGCTGGGCAAAGCGGAAAAGCAGCAGATTATGGACGAGGTCGCCAAGAGCGCGTCGAGCCGTAGTTGCCTGACGGAGGCAGAAGCCAAAAAGCCAAGCGCGGATTTCTTTGGCGGCAATGGCGCGGAAAAATGCGTGTATAAGGCATTTGACGTTTCGGGCCAAAATGTCCGGTTGCAGCTGTCATGCGGCATGGAAGGCATGGGCAGTGTCGACATGGAACTCGCGGGCGTCATGGGCGAAACCGCATTCAATTATGACAGCAAGTTCGATGTCCGTCTGCCGATGATTGGCAAGGTGAAGATGCAGGGCAAGGCAACCGGCGAATATGTAGGCGCCTGTCCGGTGGCATGATGCAGAGTATGAGGCTGTCTTGGAATCGGACGCGGCTCGTGCCTCTCGTCGCGGCTTTGTCTTTGTGGTCGGCGGCGCTTGGCGGCTGCGCAACAACGCCTGCCTCGGCTGAACGCGCGCTTCCTGCGGCGGCGGAGGTGCGGGTTGATTTTACCGCTGACGGCATCACGCACGTTGCCGCGCAAGGCGATGCTGGTGTGGCAGGCCGTCCCGTCACGCTGGATGACCCTGCGCGCGTTGCTTCGATCTCGAAACTTGTGGTGGCGATTGGAGCGATGCGGCTGGCGGAGCAGGGTGTCCTTGATCTTGACCGTGATGTCGGTCTTTATCTTGGCTGGCCCGTCCGCAATCCAGCCTTCCCCGATGCGCCGGTGACAATGCGTGCCTTGCTGTCCCACCAAAGCGGGCTGCGCGACTCTGTCGATTATATCGTGCCACTGGATGGCGAGCTGTCCGGCGTTATTGCCAACCCAAAAGCGTGGGATGCTGCCCACCCGCCGGGGGGCTATTTTTCCTATGCCAATATCAATTCGCCCGTGATCGCGGCGGTGCTGGAAAGCGCCACAGGCGAGCGGTTTGACCGGTTGATGGCGCGGCTGGTGCTGACGCCGCTTGGGCTGGATGCCTGCTATAATTGGGGCGCCGGGTGCAGCGAGGGACGGCGCGCACAAGCGGTCACTTTGTTGCGTCCAAATGGCGACTTGGCGCGTGATGCCGCCATGAAGGGGCCTGACCCTTGCGCGGTGTATCCAGCCACCAACGGCAGTTGTGATGTTGATGCGCTGTACGTTCTTGGCCGCAATGGTTCGGCGTTCAGCCCACAAGGCGGCCTGCGCATTTCGGCACGTGATCTTGCCAAAATCGGCCAATTGCTGTTGCGGCAGGGCGCACCATTGCTGTCGAAAAAAAGCTTCGCCGAAATGACAGCGCCAGTTTGGACGTTCAATGGTTCAAATGGCGATGACGACAAGGGCTATTTCACGGCATATGGCCTTGGCGTGCATTGGTTGGAGGACAATGCGGGCCATCGATGGTTTGGCCATGTGGGTGAGGCATATTCGCTACGTGCCGGTTTTTGGATTAATCCGGCGCAAGGCAAGGGATTTTACCGCTATGTGACGATGGTCGATGAATTTTCACCCGTCGGGCATTGCTTTGACCGGTGCCCGTGGTAGCGTAGCATTCAGACCGAGGCGGCCCGACCCAACAGGGGAAATTGAGCCGCCGTATAACAGATACACTGCGCGCCAAATGGTGGCGCAGACACAATGGGGGACAGTGTTTATGATGAAAAAGACTTTGTTGGGCGCGCTTTTGACAAGCGCATTAATGGCCACACCAGCGGCGGCCCGCCCGGATTATGCGGATGCCGTCAAAGCAGACTATGACAAGTCGCTCGCTAGCCTGTGGGATCATTTCCACCGCAATCCTGAACTGTCGTTCCGCGAATATAAGACCGCTGCCCGGATGGCACAGGAATTGCGCGCCGTGCCTGGCATGATCGTGACCGAAAAGGTTGGCGGAACCGGCGTTGTCGGCGTGCTGAAAAATGGCGATGGTCCAGTCGTGCTTGTCCGTGCGGACATGGACGGATTGCCCGTGCAGGAACGCTCCGGCCTCGCCAATAGCTCGACCGTCAGACAGGTTGGTGTTGATGGCCTTGAAATGCCCGTCATGCATGCTTGCGGCCATGATGTGCACATTACCTCTTTGCTCGGCACGGCGCGGCAAATGGCGCGCATGAAAGACCGGTGGAAAGGCACAATCCTGTTCGTCGTCCAGCCCGCTGAAGAGCGCGTTGGCGGCGCCAAGGCCATGATCCAGGACGGACTATATACCCGTTTTCCCAAGCCCGATTATGCGCTGGCCTTCCATGTGGCAGCAGAATTGGAAACGGGTAAAATCGCAGCATCGGAAGGCATCCAATATTCGTCCGCTGACAGCGTCGACATCCGCGTTCCCGGTATCGCCACGCACGGCGCTGCGCCGCATCTTGGCCGCGACCCCGTCTACATCGCGTCGCAGATCGTCGTTGGTCTGCAATCGATCATCAGCCGCGAAAAGGGCCCGTTGGACGCGGGCGTGATTACCGTTGGCGCATTCCACGCTGGGACCAAGCATAACATCATTTCCGAATATGCCGATTTACAGGTGACCGTGCGTGCCAATAGCCAAGCGGTTCGGGATCAGCTGATTGCTTCGATTGAGCGTGTGGCAAAAGGTATTGGCGCGGCGCACGGCCTGCCCAATGACAAGCTACCTATCGTAAAGGTCAATGAAAGCACGCCCGTCACCGTTAATGACGCTGCGCTTGCCCGTCGCTTGAACGGTGCAATTGCGACGGCATTGGGTAGCGACGTTGTTGTGCCATTCCGCCAGACAAATATGGGCGCAGAGGATTTCGCGTTCTTCGTGGATCAGCAATTTGGCATCCCGGGATATTATTTCGCGGTCGGCGGGACAAATCCAGAATGGATTGCGGCTGCGAAAAATGGCGGACCAGCCGTGGCCGGTCACCATTCGCCCTTGTTCAAGATCGATCCCGAACCGTCGGTCCGCTTGGGCATCGAAGCGATGACGGCCGCCGCGTTGGATTTGCTGGGAACAGGCAAGAACTGATTGCGGTTATCTGGCAGGTTACGGAGCGGCGACAATGGCGCGAAAAAATCGCGATTTTTATGACTCAGACGAAGAGTCTGTTACGCCCGAAGTAACCTGCTGGCTGTGTTCGCGCCCGATGGGGGAGGTCACCGAATGGCATCACCCTGTGCCCAAGAGCCGGGGTGGCAAGGAACGGCAGCCGGTGCATCCGATTTGCCATCGGACCATTCATGCCAATTTCACCAACAGCGATCTCGAAAAGCGTTTTGCAACCGTTGATGCGTTGTTGGCGCATGAAGAAATCGGACGGTTCGTGGCATGGATTGCCAACAAACCGTCCGACTTTAATGCGCCGACAAAGGACCGGCGTTAGCCAGCTTTTTCAGGCATCATCGACGAGTGTAGATGGTCGATTTTCCACTTTCCATCTTCGATACGATAGATGAACGAATAACGTGCCTTGATGTCTGTTTTCGCACCCGTTGAAGGGTCCGTTACGGTTACCGTCCAAGTGCCGAGCCGTGCTGCCATGTTGCAACCGATCTTGACCGTGCTGCTGTTGATGGTTCCCACTGGGCTTGGTTTTAGGAAACCGACGAAATAGTCACGGATACCCGCATGGTCGGTGCGTGGCGTGTTGGAAACGGTCGCCAGCAGGACTGCGTCCTTTGTGAACAAGCTGGTGACCGTGTCCGGATTTTTCGATGCCCAAGCATTGTTGAAATCACTGAACAGCGATTCGACTTGGGCTTGGTTCACGGCCGCGCACTGCATGGGTGCCGCGGTTTTAGCCTGAGCCGGAATGGCGATTACCGATGCAACTGCAACTGCACTTAACATAAGTTTATTCATCTCAGTTTTCTCCTCTTGGTCGCTAAAGTAAAAACTAAAGCGTGTGATGTGATTGATCCTGTCCGCGCGTTTTCCAGAGCGAAAAGAATATGCCTCCTAAAATCAGGCCGAAGGTGACGCCCAGGCTCAGGACGGGCGGGAACTTGTCGCCGTCCATCACAAAGTCTGAAACGAAGATCTTCGAACCGATGAAGACGAGAACCAATGCCAGAGCATACTTAAGATAATGGAAACGATGGACCATCGCGGCGAGTGCGAAATACAAGGCACGCAGGCCCAAAATCGCCATGATGTTTGACGTGTACACAATGAACGTGTCGGTGGTGATGGCAAAGATCGCCGGTACCGAGTCCACCGCGAACACAAGGTCGGCGAGGTTGATAACGACAAGCGCGAGGAACAATGGCGTCGCAGCGCGCACCATCTTGCCGGTCTTGTCATCTGGTACCTTCACAAAGAACTTCTCGTCATGAAGCTCTTTGGTCACGCGCATATGCCGTGAAATAAATTTGACCACCGGGTTCTTGGCGACATCCATTTCCTGATCGCCAGAAAACAGCATTTTGACGCCGGTACCAATCAGGAAAACCGCGAAGATATAAAGCGTCCAATAATATTCCTGCACAATGGCAGCGCCAGCCGCAATCATCAGGCCACGCAGGACGATGACGGCGATAATGCCCCATAGCAATGCGCGATATTGGTACTTTCGTGGAATCGCGAAGAAGGTGAAAATCAGGCTGATGACAAAGACATTATCAATCGACAGCGCCTTTTCGATGAAAAAGCCCGTGTAATATTTCATGCCCATGTCGGCCCCCTTTTGGAACCAGACCCAAAGGCCGAACAGCAGCGCAATACTAATGTAAAACGCCGACAGCTTCAGGCTTTCGGCGATGCCCATCTCTTTGTCTTCCTTGTGCAAAATGCCAAGGTCAAACGCGGTGAGCGTGATCACGATGCCGATAAAGGCCAACCAGAACCAAACCGGTGTGCCCAACCAGTCCATCATCAAAAATTCCATGAAATCATTCCCTGTATTGTATGTGCCGACGCCGCGCAGATTTAAACGCGCGCGGCGTCAGCTTTCAAATATTAAGTTTTTTTAAGGCGTAGACGACGGCCAAAGGAGGTATGCGCGTGGCGCGCCAACCGATCCTTGATCGCTAGCTTCAGCCGCTTCAGTTTCTGAATCCGAAACACATCTGGCCAGCGCCGTGAAATTTCGGCGCGCAGTTCGCGATCAATTTTTTGGTGATATTGCATCAATCGAAATGACGAAAAAGTCATGACTACATCCTCTTGAACGTTATGTAAGTTCAATCGGATGTTCCGGGCACAGACGAGCGAATTTCGGGGGTTTGAAGACCGCCTGACCAATGCACCGGAAACATCCGATGCGGCCGACATCACGTTCCTTCCGAAGAAGCGAAGCGCCAGAGGGGCCCGGTCCGCCCGATTCTTGTGGAGCAAATTCGTCCGAATTGCAAGTCCGTTTTGATCGTCCCTGCTCGGTTCGGCGAATTAATCCCTCAACAGGTCGTTGATTGCGGTCTTTGCGCGGGTCTGGGCATCGACGCGTTTCACGATGACTGCGCAGGAAAGATTTGGGCCTGGGCTGCCGTCAGGAAGCGCTTTGCCCGGGAGCGAACCCGGGACAACCACCGAATAAGCCGGCACGCGGCCCACAAAGATTTCGCCGGTTGTCCGGTCGATGATTTTGCTGGTGGAGCTGATGAAAACGCCCATCGAAAGCACTGCGCCTTCTTCGATGACGACGCCTTCGACAACTTCTGACCGTGCGCCAATGAAGCAATTGTCTTCAATGATGACGGGGCCAGCCTGCAACGGTTCAAGTACGCCGCCAATGCCGACGCCGCCCGACAGATGGACATTTTTGCCAATTTGTGCGCAGCTTCCGACCGTTGCCCATGTGTCGACCATCGTGCCTTCATCAACGCGTGCGCCGATATTTACAAAGCTGGGCATCAACACAACATTCTTGCCGATGAAGCTGCCGCGCCGCGCGACGGCGCCAGGCACAACGCGGAACCCTGCGTCGCGGAAGCGGCTTTCGCCCCATCCTGCAAATTTGGAAGGGACCTTGTCATAGGCAGGGGCGCCCGCTGCACCGCCGTCAACCACGACATTGTCATTCAACCGGAACGACAACAAAACAGCCTTTTTGAGCCATTGGTTGACCTGCCAACTGCCATCCAGCTTTTCCGCAACGCGCAGTGACCCGTCATCAAGGCCAGCCAATGCGGTTTGTACGGCGTCGCGCACCTCGCCTTGTGTGGCGCTGCTGATCGCGTCACGGGCGTCCCATGCGGCGTCAATGATGGCTGTTAGTTGTCCAATCATGCGGATCTTTCAAAGCTGTGAATTTCCGATAGCCATTGGGTCACATCGGAAATTTCATGGTCGATATAGTCTTCATGGGCTGCGCTATCAGCTTCGCCTTCATGTTTCACCCAAATTGTGCGCATGCCCAACGCTTTGGCCGGGACGAGATTATGTGCGGAATCTTCGACAAAAAGTGCCCGCGTGGCGTCGATCCTCAATTCGCTGCACAAGGCGTCGTAGCTGCCGGCGAAAGGCTTTGGCATATGCTGCATCCGGTGGATGTCAAAAATATCCTCAAACACATCGTCCAGACCGCGCGCGGTCAACACGCGCTCGGCATAAGGTGCATCAGCGTTGGTGAAGATAATTTTGCGGCCCGGCAAAGCATGAATATGCCCCCGCAAATCCGGCGCGGGTTTCAATAGGCTCAGGTCAACCTCATGGACGAAATCGAGATAGCCGTAAGGGTCAACCGCATGTTCGGCCATCAGCCCGCCCAATGTCGTGCCGTATTTCTTCCAATAGCTGTGCCGTATCTTGTGCGCTTCATCGGACGCGATATTGAAATGCTTTTCGACATACAAAGCTATCCGGTCCCGGACTTGCGACATAATATTGGCTTCTGGACCGTACAGGGTTAGGTCTAGATCAAAGATCCACGTATCGATATCGGCGAAAGGCGTTTGCATCGACGGCGCCTAACAACATACCCTGCGTTACTCAACGGGCATGTTGCGCCTACCGAAAGAGAATCATATATTAATCATTCTTTGGATGAATGTCTCTTTCCCATGACTATGCTACGGATATGACTGCAGCGCGGGTTGATCGCAAAATAGCAATCGGCACATCGGTTGTTTTTGCACTCGCACTGTCTGCATGTGGCGGCGGCGGCGTGAATTCGACCCCTGTGCCGGTTCCACCTACGGCCGACTCGCCCCCGCCACCGCCACCGCCACCAGTTGTTGTGACTCCGCTGCCCTCTGTAGTCACGCCCCCACCTCCCCCGCCGGGCGGGGGGGCCCCCCCCCCCCCCCCCCCCCCCCCCCCCCCCCCCCCCCCCCCCCCCCCCCCCCCCCCCCCCCCCCCCCCCCCCCCC
>NZ_JBILOS010000048.1:0-15216 GCF_044374345.1 Sphingorhabdus sp.
GCGCGCTGCCGGGGGGCAAATTGCCCGATGATCTGTTAAGCTTTGACGAATGGCAACGGCACAAGCGCTTTGACGATTATGGGCGGAAGATCGAGATTGAGGACCCCGAAAAATCGAAGGATAAGTTCATCGCCAAGCTGACCGAAATCCGCAACCGGTTGAAAGAATATGGGCGGCAAGGCGTGGCATGCCCCACCTGTCATCAACCGCTGCCCGACGGGTGGCCGAACCAGTCCATGGCGGTGCTGGTTGCGTCGGGATTGGTGGGCCCTGACGAGCTGTTTGATGATTAGGTCCTGACCCTAGTCGCGGAAATTCATCGTCGCCGGGTTGCTGATCGCGGCGACTTGCATGAATTGCGGTTTGCTTTTGGGGGTGTCGTCATTGGCTTGGGTGACGCTGGCCAAGAGATAGGACGAAATGCGGTGGCGCGTGCACAGGCCGCCTGCGCCATCGCTGACCAACGGGGTTTCAAATTCGACCGCGATCATCGCGTCTTGCGCGTGGGTTACCGTGCACACGACCAATTGCCCTTCGCATAAATCGAGCACGAGGATGGTGCCTTTGGGGACATTCAACAAGCCGTCGATCAGCGCGCCGGTTTTCGACAGGTTGCGCATCAATGCCTCATAACGGTGGTCGTCATGAATTACGCCAATGCGGCGGAACACCGAACGGCGTTCGGATCGGTGGCGCAGCGGGCCGTCGGGGATGATGTGCAATTCACCGTTCGCCATGCGGGCCAGCAGTGTTTCCTGATCCATCGCCTTTGCGTAAATCCACCCTTGGATAAGGCGTGCGTTCATGCCGCGCACCACTTCAAGCTGGTCAAATGCCTCTACGCCTTCGACCGTGGTTTCCATGCCCAATGCATCGGACAGGCTGATGATCGCGGCGATGATTTTGGCGCTGTTCTGGTCCTTTTGCGTGCAGCCTTCGACAAAGGTGCGGTCGACCTTGATCTTGTCAAACGGGGCGGAGCGCAAATAGCTTAACGACGAATAGCCGGTGCCAAAGTCATCGAGCGCAAGGCGAACGCCAAGGTCTTTGAGCGCGCGGAAAATGTCGTCAATGGTCTCGAAATCGCCCATGAACACGCTTTCGGTGAGTTCAAGTTCCAGACGGTCGGGGTCAAGCCCGGACGTCCGCAGGGCATGCGCGACGGTGTCGATAAGATCCGAGTGCGCAAATTGGGCGGCGGAGACATTGACGGCGACACGCACCGATTTGGGCCACGCCATCGCGTCCATGCACGCCCGGTTCAGCGCCCATGCGCCAATATGGTTGATAAGGTCGGATTCCTCGGCAATTGGCACAAAGACGGTGGGGCTTATCGGCCCGCGTTCCGGGTGGTCCCAGCGCATCAATGCTTCGAATGCGACCACCATATTGTCATCGGTGCGGACGACCGGTTGGTAATGCAGCGTCAGCGCATCATTGGCGAGGGCATCGCGCAGGCCGTCTTCAAGCAAGCTGCGTTCGGCGGCTTCGTCTTTCAAATGGGCGGCGTAAAAGCGGAATTGCCCCCGTCCGCCGTTCTTTGCGGCGTACAGCGCAAGGTCGGCATTGTCGACAAGGTCCAACTTGTCAACGCCGTCAAAGGGCGAAATGGCGATGCCGATCGAGATGCCGATGGTCGCGCGCTTGTCGTCGATGATGTAGGGCTGCGAGAGGATCTGGATGAGCTTGTTCGACAGTTCGCCCAGCTTGCCGCGATCGTCACAGTCGGGAAGGATGATCTGGAATTCATCGCCACCCAGGCGGCCAATCTCGCCCACGCTGCCGACCGCGCGTTCAAGGCGGCGGGCCACCTGGCGCAGCAACGTATCACCCGCCGTATGGCCAAGCGTATCGTTGACGACTTTGAACCGGTCGAGGTCAAGCATCATCAGCGCGCAGCTGCGCTTGGTGGACTTATACGCGGCGAGCGTGCTCTCCAGCTTTTTGTCCATGCGGTGGCGGTTCGCAAGGCCCGTGAGCGAGTCAAATTCGGCAAGGCGCGAGTCCACAAGCTTGCGCTCATGTTCGGTGGTGATGTCCTTTGCGCTGCCGCGATACCCTTGGAACATACCGGCTTTGTCGAACTTCGGATGGCCCGATAGCGACCACCATGTTTGCCGGCCACGGCCCTGTGGTTGGCTCAGGGTAAAGCGCACCGTTTGGTCGACGATCCTGTTGCGCGCGGTCAGCTGAAAATTCAGCGGCCTTTCCGAACGCTCCCCGGGCGTCGAGGCGTCGGATTCAAACAAATGCGTGATGGGGCGCGCAAGCAATTCCTGCACGGGCCGGTTCAGCTTTTCAGCGGCGTTTTCGGAGATATAGATCAACCGCCCTTTGGCATCGGTCGCCCATAGCCAGCCAATGCCTGCATGTTCGAAGTCGTCGAGAATTTCGAGGCGCCGGTTGATGTCGGCAGTCGTAATGACGGCCGCAGAATCGCGACCCGAAAAACGTCTTAATAAACGCGAAACAGCCATCGTTACCAATCATCGCCAATGTGCAGGCGCATACGCCTCATCCCATGTGGCTGAATTTAGGCGGCTTTGGTTAATATGTTGCTAATGGCTGCAGCGCTCAAGAATGGATGCATTTTTACACAGCGTGACATGGCTTGCATCGGCATATCGGCATTATCGGCGGTGCCCTTAACATAGGTGCACCCTGCGCTCTAACACTTCCGTCCGCCGCACAGACGGACGTCGCGGGGCATGCTATTCCGGCCCATTTGTTCAAAGACCTTGGGCGCGCCTTTCGCACGCAAGCTGGTTCAGCCGCGCCCATTGGTTTGGCTGGCTTTTCCGTGCAAGCGCCGCTACAGCCGGGGCGATGAATCCCGTAATCCTTGTCATGTCCGGTGGAGCGATAGGTGCAGCACTGCGCTATGGCTTGTCGCGCGCGCTGCCTGTGAACGTCGGGGGTTGGCCGTGGCCGACCTTTGCCGCGAACCTGCTTGGCGGGCTCGCCATGGGGTTGCTGGCGGCATGGTTGGTGCGCGGCGATGGAGCCGCAGAGCCCTTGCGTCTGTTTTTGGGTGTGGGTGTGTTGGGCGGCTTTACGACGTTCAGCGCATTCAGCCTTGAAATGGCGCAGATGGTGCAACGCGGGCAGGGAATGATGGCGGCGACATATGCCGCGGTTTCGGTAATATTGGCATTGGGTGCGGTCTTCGCCGGAATGATGCTGGCAAGGACAATTTGGACATGAGTAAGCAAGACGAAAAAGGCATTCGGCAATTCGTCGTCGCCCCTGATGATGACGGCATTCGCCTGGACCGTTGGTTTAAGCGGCATTTGCCCGACGCATCGTTCAACATCGTGTCGCGTTGGGCGCGCACGGGGCAGTTGCGGGTTGATGGCAAGCGCGCGACCCCGGGCGATCGGCTGTTGGCGGGGCAAACGCTGCGCGTGCCGCCTGCCGATACATCGGCATCGTCCAGCGCGCGTCCGGTGCGCAAGCGCCGCGATCTGACCGAGGACGAAATGGAATTCGCGCTGAGCATGGTGATCCACAAGGATGACGCCGCGCTGGTGATCAACAAACCCGCTGGCCTCGCCACGCAGGGCGGCACCAAGACCGAGAACCATGTTGATGGCTTGCTCGACGCCTTAGGATTTGAACTCGATAACCGGCCAAAGCTGGTGCACCGTTTGGACAAGGACACGTCGGGCGCGCTTTTGTTGGCGCGCACGTCGCGGTCGGCAGGGCATTTTGCCAAGGCATTTTCCTCACGCACCGCGCGCAAGGTGTACTGGGCGTTGGTCGTTGGCGTGCCTGACATCGCCGATGGTTTCATCGACCTGCCGATTGGCAAGCAGCCCGGCAGCGGCGGCGAGAAAATGCATGTCGATGAAAAGGACGGCCAGTCGGCCCGCACCCGTTATCGCATCGTCGAACGCGCCGGAAACGCCACCGCCTGGGTCGAATTGCAGCCCTATACCGGACGCACCCACCAGTTGCGCGTGCATATGGCCGCGATTGGCCACCCCATTGTCGGCGACGGCAAATATGGCGGCAAGGACGCGTTTCTGACGGGCACGATCAGCCGCAAAATGCATTTGCACGCGCGCCGCATCCGTATCGACCATCCATCAGGGCACCAGATTGACGTGCGCGCCGACTTGCCCCCGCATATGCAATCGAGCTTTGAAGATTTGGGCTTCGACATCGAAATGGGCGATGCACTGGTGCTGGATGCACCCAAGTTCAGTGAAACGGCGGAAGGCAAAAAGCGCGTTGCTGCCAATATCGCCAAATCCGCGCGCAAGGAACGCAAGGGCGAACGCCGCTCGCGCGGTTCCGTGTCGGATAAGCCCAAGGATAATAAGCGCAGCCAAATGGCCGCCGGCAAGAAAATCGCCGCCAAAAAGCCAGTGATCAAAAAAGCCGTCAGCAAAAAACCGGCCGGGAAAAAGGTCACATCAAAGGGTAAGCCCTGATGCATCCCAATGCCGCATTTCGTTGGGAAGATCGCGACGCCATGCGCGCTTTGGCCAAGGATATCAGCTTTGGCATGTTATTCCTGAATACACCCGACGGGCCGCATGTCGCGCATCTGCCATTTGTATTTCTGGACGATGATCGCATCGGTTTCCATATGGCGCGCAACAATGCGATAGTCCGCTATCTGGACGGCGCAGAGGCATTGTTCGTCATAAACGGACCGGACGGTTATATCAGCCCCGATTATTACGGCATTCCTGACCAGGTGCCGACATGGAATTATGTGGCGATTGAGCTATTGGGCTCTGTCCGGAAAATGGACGAAGCGGCGTTAATTGCCCAATCCGACGCGCTGTCCCACCATCAAGAATTGAAGCTGGCCCCCAAACCCGTTTGGACGCGCGCCAAAATGGCCGACGGCATGTTTGAAAAAATGCTGCGCGGGATTTACGGTTTTGAAATGCACATCACCACGTGGCGCAGCACGTTAAAGCTTGGCCAAAACAAAGCTGACGCTGTGCGGATATCCGCCGCAGATGGCGCAGAGGAAGCCGGTAACATTGCCATCGCCAATGCTATGCGTAACCTCACCCCATGACAAAACTCGCCATTTTTGATTGCGACGGCACGCTGGTCGACAGTCAGGCAAATATTTGCATGGCGATGGAGCATGCCTTTGAAGAGGCGGGGCTGACGCCGCCGATGCGGCATGAAACGCGGCGTGTGGTCGGATTATCTTTGGTGGAGTCGATGCGGATATTGTTGCCAGAGGCAGCTGACGATCTGCACCATGATTTGGCCGACAAATACCGCGCGGCATTTTGGGCATTGCGCAGCAACGGGCTGGTCGATGAACCATTATATGACGGCATCGCCGCGCTTTTATCCTCTCTGGATGAAAGCGGCTGGATGCTGGGCGTGGCGACCGGAAAGTCCGACCGTGGGCTGACGCGGTGTTTGGACCATCACGCACTCCGGTCCTTGTTCGTCACATTGCAGACCGCGGACCGCCACCCGTCCAAGCCGCATCCGTCGATGGTGTATCAAGCCTTGGCCGAAGCAGGGGCCGACGCCGCCAATGCGGTTGTCATTGGCGATACGGTGTATGACATTCACATGGGCCGCGCGGCGGGGACACGCACTGTCGGGGTCAATTGGGGCTATCACAGCGTGGATGATTTGCGCGAGGCAGGCGCGGATTACATCGCCGAGAGCATGGATGAGTTGAAAGTCTATCTGGAGAATTTTGCATGACGCCGAATGAGGACAATGCGCAGGGCGATACGCAGGCGCAATATCGGTTTCTGGTCATCAACCTGTGCCGCATTGGCGGCGCGATCATGTTGGTGATCGGGCTGGCGGTCATCGCGCGTCAGGCCTTTGGCTTGCCCATCGCCGCGGGTTATGTGCTGTTTCTGATCGGCATGTTTAGTTTCCTCCTAATGCCCGTGTTTCTGGCCAAAAAGTGGAAGAGCAAGCCGCAGCCATGAGACGATTTTGGAAAGAGGTTACCCTGGAGCCCAGCAGTTTTGGGCATGCGGTGCGGCTGGATGGCCGGCCGATTAAAACACCCACGCACAATGTGCTGGCGCTGCCCACCCAAAAGCTGGCGGATGCGGTGGTTGCCGAATGGGACGCGGTGGAAAAGACCGTCGATCCGCTGTTGATGCCGATGACCGGCTTTGCCAACGCGGCGATTGATCGCATTGGTCCCGATAGGGATGGCTTTGCCGCCGCGATTGCGGCCTATGGCGAAACCGACCTGTTTTGTTATCGCGGCGCTGCGGGTGAAGCATTGGCGGATCGGCAAGCCGAAATCTGGGACCCTTGGCTCGATTGGGCACGCACCCGTTATGATGTCAGCTTTGTGATTGTCGAGGGCATCATGCACCAGCCACAGCCTGAGGCGACGCTCGAAACCTTGCGCGCTGCAGTGGCGGCGCGCGGCACGTTCGAACTGGCCGCGATGGCAAAGCTGGCGCATCTGTCGGGCTCGCTGATCGCCACGCTGGCCATTGTCGAACGCGCAGGATCGGCGGAGGATATTTGGAACGCCAGTTGCCTCGATGAACTGTGGCAGGAAGAATTGTGGGGCGCGGACCATTGGGCGCAGAAAAACCGCAACGACCGCGCGCAGGAATTCATGGCCGCCATCCGGTTTCTCGACCTGCTGACGCCCGGTATGTAAGCGCAACCATAGGTAAAAGCCCATCTTGGGCCAAAGCTGGACCAGACTTATGTGCACACAGCATGTAAGGAAATCCCAATGACAGACGCTTCTGCCCAAAATACCGCGATATTCACGTTAAGGCCGCTGCCCAAGGCGGCGTTTGTCGCGGGCTATGCCGGTTTGCTGCCGCCGATTTTTGCCGCTGTGCTGGTGTTTTCGGGATCGGACTATCGCTGGATTGGGCTTGCTGCCGCTTATGGCTATGCCGCGTTTATCTTCAGCTTTTTGGGCGGCATGTGGTGGGGATTGGGCGTCACCACGCGCCGTGATGATGCGCCTGCAACCGCGATATTTGCGCTGGCTGTGGCACCAAGCTTGCTGGCGTTCGCCACTTATTTGCCGTGGATATGGGGCTGGGAATGGCCCGGACCGTCGCTGGCGTGGCTTGGGTTTTTCGTGTTGGGTTCACCGCTGGCAGATCGCTGGCTTTCCGCGCGATGCCAGTTGCCGGACGGTTGGATGAAGCTGCGCTGGCACCTGTCGATTGGCTTGGGCGGAATTACGCTGTTGCTCGCAGGGGTTGCCCCGACCGCTTAAGACGCCGCGAGGTCGCGTACGAATCCGATCAGGCCCTTTTGCCGGCGACGCTTCATGCGTTCTGCGGCAAGAATCTGGCGGACCTTTTCAAAGCAGGTCTGCACATCGTCATTGATAAGGACATAATCATAGCCGTCCCAGTGACCGATTTCGGCCTTGGCGCGGCTCATGCGGTCGGTGATGACCGCTTCGCTATCTTGCGCGCGGCTGTGTAGGCGGCGTTCAAGTTCTTCGATGGATGGCGGCAAGATGAATACGCGCACGACGTCGGGGCCAGCTTCCTGATACAGCTGCTGCGCGCCTTGCCAGTCAATGTCGAACAGGACATCGCATCCGGCGGCAAGCTTTTCCTCCACCGGGCCCTTTGGCGTGCCGTAGCGATGGCCAAAAACATGCGCCCATTCGAGGAATTCGCCGTCTGCGGCCATTTTTTTGAACGTTGCCGTGTCTGTGAAATGGTAATGGACGCCCTCAATCTCACCGGGCCGCGGCTCGCGCGTGGTGTAGGATACTGATAAGGCGATTTTTTCGTCCGCTTCCAACAACATGCGGGAAAGCGTCGATTTACCTGCGCCTGAAGGTGACGAAAGCACGAATAGAAGGCCCCGGCGTTCCAGTTCGTGCGGCTTATGATTGTCGGTGTTGCCCATAGCCGCTAGTGCGCGAAAGGGCAGGGTGGCGTCAAGAGGGAAGCTTTAGGGACAATGAAAGCGCGTTAGCCCTCTTTGCGGCCCTTGCGCTGATCATATATGCTTTTCGCCACGATTGCGCCGCCGACGAGCAATAAGCCCGGAATGGAGCGCGTCGCCAAACGGGTCGCCACTACGCCAATGCCGGCACCCAGCAAGCCATGGCCACGTTTGCGGCCAATCACTTCGCCGACAACGGCACCTGCGATGGATTTTAGCATTATCGACTTCCTTCTCACTTCGTCATCGAACGTTTACCCACTTCGTCATCCTGAACTTGTTTCAGGATAACGCATCAACCTCGCTTGTTATCCTGAAATGAATTCAGGATGACGAGGAATGAAGATCAAACCATATCTTCCGGTCTGACATGGGTATCGAACGTCGCTTCGTCAACCAGTCCGGATGCTAACGCGGCTTCACGCAGGGTGGTTCCATTCTTGTGGGCGGCTTTGGCGATGTTGGCCGCATTGTCATAACCGATAACGGGCGCAAGCGCGGTGACGAGCATGAGCGAGCGTTCGACAAGCTCCGCAATGCGGTCGCGATCCGGTTCAAGCCCGGCGACGCAGTTTTTGGCAAAGCTGTCCATGCCGATGCTGAGCAACTCCACCGAGCGCAACACATTGGCACCGATGAGCGGTTTAAAGACGTTCAGCTGCAAATGCCCCTGCAGTCCGCCAATCGTCACCGCCTGATGATTGCCCATGACTTGCGCCGCGACCATCGTCAGCATTTCGCACTGCGTCGGGTTCACCTTGCCTGGCATGATCGAGCTGCCCGGTTCGTTTTCCGGCAAATGTAGCTCGCCAAGGCCCGAGCGCGGACCTGACCCAAGCAAACGGATGTCGTTGGCAATCTTTGTGAGGGACACGGCAAGCGTGTTGAGCGTGCCCGACATCTGCACAAGCCCGTCATTGGATGCCAGCGCCTCAAACTTGTTGCGGGCGGGTTCAAACGCGATGCCCGTTGCGGTCGAGATTTCGGCGGCAATCGCAACGTCAAAACCCGCTGGCGCATTTAGGCCCGTGCCGACGGCAGTGCCACCTTGCGCAAGCTTTTGCACATTATGGACAATTGTCCCTTCAACCCGCGCGCGGTTGGCGATCAGTTGCGCGATAAAGGCGGAAAATTCCTGACCCAAGGTCAGCGGCGTTGCGTCCTGCAAATGGGTGCGGCCGATTTTGATGATCGCGCCCCATGCTTTGCACTTTTCGGTCAGCGCATCGGTCAGGCGTTGCAGTGCGGGGAGCAGATCGCGCCACACCGCGATGGCCACCGCGACATGCATGGCGGTGGGAAAGCTGTCGTTCGATGACTGCCCCATGTTAACATGATCATTGGGGTGCACCGGCGTTTTGCCACCGCGTGTGCCCGCCAGCGTTTCATTGGCAATGCCTGCGATGACCTCATTCACATTCATGTTCGACTGCGTGCCGCTGCCCGTTTGCCAGATGACGAGCGGGAATTGATCGTCATGCTTGCCCGCCAATATGGCGTCTGCGGCGGCGATGATCGCGTCGGCAATGTCCGCCGGCAGCGCGCCCGATGCTTTGTGCGTTAACGCGGCGGCGCGTTTTACATGGGCAAGGCCGTAGATTATGCCAATCGGCATCCGCTCATGCGCCGGAAAGGGAAAGTTCGCGATACTCCGCTGCGTCTGTGCGCCCCAAAAAGCGGCGGCGGGGACCGCTATCGGTCCAAAACTGTCGGTTTCAGTGCGGGATGATTTTGGCATTTTGTTGAACCTCGTCATGCTGAACGCGTTTTAGCGGATATAGTATTGCGGTCTGTTATCCTGAAATAAATTCAGGATGACGATTAAAAACGATACTGAGGGCCAAGGCATAATGCACAAAACCTTTTCGTCATCCTGAACTTGTTTCAGGATAACGCGCAATGGTTCGCGTGTTACCCCGAAAAGCATGCAGGATAATGCGACCTAGATGCTTTATACCAATCCCATTTCGACCGCCAAATCGCGCCATTCGGGATTGTCGCTCTCAATCAGGTTGAACTTCCAATCGCGATGCCAGTTTTTGAGCTGCTTTTCGCGCGCAATAGCCAGTTCCATTGTCCCGAACAATTCAAAGCGTACCAGCCGGTTTGTGTTGCGCTGCTTGGAAAAGCCATCGATTAACCGCAAGCGATGTTGAGAGAAGCGTTTGGCCAGGTCGGACGTGACGCCAACGTAGATATACCCGCGTTTGCCGCTGGCGAGGATGTATACGCAAGGTTGGAAATCTCGCATAGCACCACCTGTTTGTTATCCTGAAACAAGTTCAGGATGACGAAAACCTTTTTGCCCTTCATCGTCATCCTGAACATATTTCAGGATGACATGCCCACGCCTATTTTTTCCGCCCGAAGTCCACGCTTACGACGTTGGAGCCGTCTTCGACGACGACGGTGGGGCCGTCATTGCCGGCTTCTTCATGCGGTTCGGGCTCGCTTTCGCCTGCATCGACATGGAATTGCAGCGCGAAATCTACGGCCGGGTCAACGAAGGCGGTGATCGCGGAGTAAGGGATGAACAGATGCGACGGGATCTGGCTGAACGACAGGCCAACTTCGAAATGTTCGGCCTCAACCTTCAGGTCCCAATATTTGTGCTGCAGCACAATGGTCATTTCATCGGGGAAGCGTTCGTGCAGATGCTGCGGAATGGCAACACCCGGTGCTTGCGTCTTGAACGTGATGTAGAAATGATGGTCGCCGGGCAGGCCATCGCGCGCGACATCGCCCAGCACGCGGCCAACGACGGCGCGCAATGCCTCTTGCACGACGTCATCATAAGGAATCAGGCTATCTACATGCTCTTCGGTCATGGGCACTTGGTGGACTTCCGCGCGTGTGAAATCAAGATACTTGTTGCCTTAAGCCAACTTGCCAAATGCGTGCATGTGGCTATATCGGCGGCCATGCGTACAGGCTCCATAAGTCGCAAGACGAACGAAACGTCCATTGATGTTGAGGTGAACCTCGACGGCACTGGTGTGTATGACGTGTCAACGGGCATCGGTTTTCTCGACCATATGCTTGAGCAACTGTCGCGCCATTCGCTGATCGACCTGAAGGTGAAGGCCGTTGGCGACCTGCACATTGACCAGCACCACACCACCGAAGACACCGGCATCGCGATTGGCGAGGCGGTGTTGAAGGCATTGGGCGATAAACGCGGCATCACGCGTTATGGCACGGCCTATGCGCCGATGGATGAAACGTTGACGCGCTGTGCGCTCGATATTTCGGGGCGGCCCTATTTCGTGTGGAAAGTGTCACTTGGCATGCCGCGTCTGGGCGAATGGGATACCGAGCTGATCGAACATTGGTTCCACAGCTTTGCGACCAGCGCGGGCATTACGCTGCACATCGAAAATCTTTATGGTTCGAACAACCACCACATCGTCGAAAGCTGCTACAAGGCTTTGGCCCGCGCATTGCGCCAAGCGGTTGAGATTGACCCGCGCAAGGCGGACGCCATCCCGTCGACCAAGGGCACGCTGTGAATCTCCCCTCCCGCAGGCGGGAGGGGTCGGGGGTGGGCCTGTGACTTTGCGGTCGCTCGCTCGCCTTTGGCTCGCCCCACCCAGCGCGGCCTTTGGGCCTGTCCGGGGGACAGACCTGCTGCGCTCCCCTCCCGCCTGCGGGAGGGGAACATGAACCTTGCGCTGATTGATTATGGCGCGGGCAATCTGCATTCGGTGCACAATGCGTTGAAAGCGGCGGGCGCAGGCGACGTGCATGTGACCGCCGATCCCGATATTGTTGCCAAAGCGGACCGCATCGTTCTGCCCGGCGTTGGCGCCTTTGCGCATTGTATGGAGGCGCTGTCCGCGATTGACGGCATGGTCGCCGCAATGGAGCAGCGCGTGCGCGTTGAGGGCACTCCGTTTCTGGGTATTTGCGTCGGCATGCAGCTTTTGGCCGATGCGGGCGTTGAGCATGGCACGACGCGCGGGCTCGGCTGGATCAGTGGCACCGTCCGCGCGATTGCGCCGGCTGCAGATTTGAAAATCCCGCATATGGGCTGGAACGATGTTGTTCCGACGCAAGGCGCGCCGTTGATTGAAGCGGGTGAGGCGTATTTTTTGCATAGTTACCATTTTGATGCGACGGACGATGCGGACGTGCTGGCGACAACCGACCATGGCGGCACTCTCGTCGCTGCTGTGGGCCGTGACAACATAATGGGGGTGCAATTTCATCCCGAAAAAAGCCAAGCCTATGGCATTAATTTCCTCAAACGCTTTTTGGAGTGGATGCCGTGATAGTCTTCCCTGCGATTGATCTGAAAGGCGGCGAAGTTGTGCGCTTGGCCGAAGGCGATATGAACCGCGCAACGGTCTATGCCGACGACCCCGCCGCGCAGGCGATGCTGTTTGCCGAACAAGGTGCAGAGTTCCTGCATGTGGTGGACTTGGACGGCGCCTTTGCCGGACGCCCCGAAAATGCCGAGGCGGTTGAAGGCATCATCGAAAATTTCCCCGGTTACATTCAGCTGGGCGGGGGCATTCGCAATACGCAGACGGTTGAACGCTGGTTCGACATGGGCGTTGCGCGGTTGGTGATTGGCACCGCAGCGCTCAAAGATCCAAAGTTCGTCAAAGAGATGGCGCGCGAATTTGAAGACGGCATTGTGGTGGCAGTCGACGCGCGCGACGGCTTTGTCGCGACCGAGGGCTGGGCTGAAAAGTCCGACATGCCGGTGATTGATCTGGCCCGCCGGTTCGAAGATGCGGGCGTGGCGTCCATCCTGTTCACCGATGTCGGCCGCGACGGGATGCTCACCGGATGCAATATCGACGCGACCGTTGATCTGGCGCGGCGCGTAAACATTCCCGTGATCGCTAGCGGCGGGGTGAAGGGCATTGATGACATCCACATGCTCGCGCTGCATGCGAAGGACGGCATTGAAGGCGTGATTACCGGCCGTGCGATTTATGACGGACGGCTGGATTTGGCGACCGCGATTAAAGTGGCGGAGCGGGCGTGATATTTGGGGCTTGCTTGGTTCCCCTCCCGCAGGCGGGAGGGGCTAGGGGAGGGCACCTACCCTTCACCGCAGTTCGCTCGCCTTCGGCTCGCCCCACCCCCAACCCCTCCCGCCTGCGGGAGGGGAGAGTGTGACCGTCCGCGTCCGTGTCATCCCCTGTCTCGACGTATCCAATGGCCGCGTGGTCAAGGGCGTCAATTTTGTCGACCTGCGTGACGCCGGTGATCCGGTCGAGCAGGCGCAGACATATGATGCGGCGGGTGCCGACGAGCTTTGTTTTTTGGACATTGGCGCAAGCCATGAAGGGCGCGGCACGATCATTGATGTGGTCCGCCGCACCGCAGAAGTATGTTTCATGCCGCTGACCGTCGGTGGCGGCGTACGCAGCGCAGAGGATGCGCGCGCGCTGTTGCTGGCTGGCGCGGATAAGGTCGCGGTCAACAGCGCGGCGGTGGCCCGACCAGAAGTCGTCGCGGATATCGCGGCACGTTTCGGCAGCCAGTGCGTGGTGGCTTCGGTTGATGCGCGGCGCAGCGGCGACCATTGGGAAATCTTCACCCATGGCGGACGCAAGCCAACAGGCATTGACGCGCTGGAACATGCCGTAAAACTCGCCGAACTTGGCGCGGGCGAATTGCTCGTCACCAGCATGGACCGCGACGGCACACGTGACGGCTATGACCTGGCGCTCACCCGCGCAATTGCCGATGCGGTCAACATCCCCGTTGTCGCCAGCGGCGGCGTCGGTAACCTTGACCATCTGGTCGATGGTGTGCGTGAAGGCCATGCGAGCGCGGTGCTCGCGGCGTCGATTTTCCATTTTGGCCAGCACAGCATCGCCGATGCCCATGCGGCGTTACGGGCGGCGGGGTTACCAGCGCGGAACTAAAAAAATCGCGTCCCGAATCCTTGACCTGTCATAAAAACACCCTATCTGGGCTCCGTTAGCACTCGCCTTGCATGAGTGCTAATGCACATTCATTGCCGTCCCCTGCTTGATGTAGGCGTGGCGGGATGGCGAAACAGAAAAAGGATAGTTCAACATGGCATTTCGTCCATTGCATGATCGCGTTCTCGTCCGTCGGGTCGAGGCCGAAGCAAAAACCGCTGGCGGGATCATCATCCCTGATACAGCTCAGGAAAAGCCACAGGAAGGCGAAGTCGTCTCCGTGGGTACCGGTACACGCGCCGATGACGGCACTGTAACCGCACTCGACGTCAAAGCTGGCGACAAGATCCTGTTCGGCAAATGGTCGGGCACCGAAGTCAAGATCGACGGTGAAGACCTGTTGATCATGAAGGAATCGGACATTTTGGGAATCGTTTCCTAAGCAACGTAGATGTTTCCCGGCGCAGGCCGGGATCCAGTCCAAACACAAGAATCTGGACCCCAGCCTTCGCTGGGGCACACAACTAAAGGAAAAATATCATGGCTGCTAAAGACGTGAAATTCGGCCGCGATGCGCGTGAACGCATCCTGCGCGGCGTAGACATTCTTGCTGACGCTGTAAAAGTAACGCTTGGTCCAAAGGGCCGTAACGTTGTTATCGACAAAAGCTTCGGCGCACCACGCATCACCAAGGACGGCGTTAGCGTCGCCAAGGAAATCGAACTGAAAGACAAGTTCGAAAATATGGGTGCACAGATGGTCCGCGAAGTTGCTTCGAAGACCAACGACGTTGCCGGTGACGGCACGACCACTGCAACAGTTCTGGCCCAAGCGATCGTTCGCGAAGGCATGAAGTCGGTTGCCGCGGGCATGAACCCAATGGACCTGAAGCGCGGCATCGACACTGCGGTAAACGCGGTTGTTGCTGACCTTGTAAAGCGTTCGAAGCCAGTTGCTGGTTCTTCGGAAATCGCACAGGTCGGTACGATCTCTGCAAATGGTGAAGCTGAAATCGGTAAGATGATTGCAGACGCCATGGAGAAGGTCGGCAAGGAAGGCGTTATCACCGTCGAAGAAGCTAAGGGCCGTGAAAGCGAGCTCGAAGTTGTCGAAGGTATGCAGTTTGACCGTGGTTACCTGTCGCCATATTTCATCACCAACACCGAAAAGATGTCGGTCGAGTTGGACAACCCATATATCCTCATCCACGAAAAGAAGCTCGGCAACTTGCAAGCCATGTTGCCAATCCTCGAAGCTGTGGTGCAGTCGGGCCGTCCATTGCTCATCATCGCTGAAGATGTTGAAGGTGAAGCGCTTGCAACTTTGGTCGTCAACAAGCTGCGTGGCGGCTTGAAGATTGCTGCGGTTAAGGCACCTGGCTTTGGCGATCGTCGCAAGGCGATGCTGGAAGATATCGCGATCCTCACCAAGGGTG
>NZ_JBILOS010000130.1:0-4481 GCF_044374345.1 Sphingorhabdus sp.
GCAGTTGATCGGCGGCGATATTGCCTTCGGCCATGATATTCTCCCTGTGGTGTTGGTCGGTGCCTGCGCACCCGAATCAAGATGACAGCGCCTTAATGCGAAGGGGCGTTTTTCGCCACGCTTTCCTTCATGCGTTGCAATTGTTCGGGCGTGGCTTCGGTCTGATGCTTCGCCTTCCATTCTGCCGCGGGCATGCCGTGGATGAGGGTGCGTGCTTCATCTTTGGTCAGCGCGCCATCCGCCTCCATCACCCAATCGGCGAGGCAATTGCGGCAAAAACCGGCAAGGCCCATCAGGTCGATATTCTGCGCATCGTGGCGGTGCTGCAAATGGGTCACGAGGCGGCGAAATGCGGCTGCGGCTGCGGTGTCTGATATTTCCTTGTCCTGTTGCATAGCTATGCGCCCTTTCCGTTGGTGATATGCCGCGTTATGGGGAGTGCGAACGTCAAAATCCATATCGCGGAGCCATTTATATGCAATATCACAAGCCACGTATGCGCAAGGTCCGCATATTGGCGACATTGGGCCCCGCCAGCGACACGCCCGAAATGATCGAAAAGCTGTTCCGCGCTGGTGCCGATGCCTTCCGCGTGAATATGAGCCATGGCGAGCAAGCCGACAAGGCGCAGCTGATCGCCAATATCCGCGCGCTTGAAAAAGCCTATAACCGGCCCACGACAATCTTGGTGGATTTGCAAGGACCCAAGCTGCGCGTCGGCACCTTTGCCGAGGGCAAAGTGGAATTGCACACGGGCGATGCTTTCCGGCTGGATACCGACCACACACCGGGGGACGCGCACCGCGTATATTTGCCGCATCCCGAAATCTTTGCCGCATTGGAAGTCGGCGCACGGCTGTTGCTCGACGATGGTAAGCTTGTTCTGCGGGTCACCGAAATCGGGCTGGAATATATCAATACAATGGTGGAAGTTGGCGGCGCATTGTCGAACCGCAAGGGGCTGAACGTCCCTGACGTCGTCATCCCCATTGCCGCGCTGACCGAAAAGGACCGTTCGGACCTTGCCTTTGCGCTGGAGCAGGGCGTGGATTGGATCGCGATGTCCTTTGTCCAGCGGCCAGAAGATGTTGCCGAGGGCAAGAAGCTGATCGGTGATAAGGCTGCGTTGCTGGCGAAGATTGAAAAGCCTGCCGCAATCGGACGGTTGGAAGAAATTGTGGAACTCGCCGACGGCGTGATGGTCGCGCGCGGTGATTTGGGCGTTGAGATGCTGCCCGAACAAGTGCCACCTTTGCAGAAAAAGATTGTGTCGACCGCACGGCGCATGGGCAAGCCGGTGGTCGTTGCGACGCAAATGTTGGAATCGATGATCGTATCGCCATCGCCCACCCGCGCCGAGGTGTCGGACGTTGCAACTGCGATTTATGATGGTGCCGACGCGGTCATGTTGTCTGCCGAAACGGCGGCGGGCGCCTGGCCGATTGAAGCGGTGTCGATCATGGACCGCATTGCGCAACAGGTCGAAAGTGATCCCGATTTCTACAAGCGTATCCACTTCACCGAGACCCCGGCCGATTCCACCACGGCCGATGCGCTGGCCGAGGCGAGCGGACGGATTGTCGACACTATAGAAACTAGCGCCATTGTCTGCTTCACATCATCAGGCTCGACCGCGCGGCGGATTTCGCGCGAGCGGCCATCCGTGCCGCTCTTGGTGCTGACCGCCAGCCAATCGACCGCGCGCCGCTTAGGGCTCCTATGGGGCGCATTTGCTGTGCGGACCAAGGATATTGGATCGTTCGAAGAAATGGTCGCCAAGGGCAAGCGCATGGCGCTGCGCTATCATTTGGGCCATGCCGGTGGACGCATTGTCATCATGGCTGGCGTGCCATTTGGTACACCCGGTTCAACAAATGTGTTGCACATCGTCCGGCTGACCGGCGATGAGCTGAAGGGCCATTAAAGTCCGTTTTCGCGATCAGGGCAGTAAAAGACTGCTGTCGCCATAGCTGTAAAACCGGTACTCGTTGGAGATTGCATGGGCATAGGCCGCTTGCATCGTCTCACGGCCCATCAGCGCGCTCACCAGCATGAACAGCGTTGATTTTGGCAAGTGAAAGTTGGTCATGAGGCCATTGATGGCCTTAAACCTGTAGCCCGGCGTGATGAAGATATCGGTGTCGCCTTCAAACGGGTGCACCAGGCCATTTTGGTCGGCGGCGCTCTCGACAAGGCGCAGCGAGGTGGTGCCGACCGCGATCAAGCGGCCGCCGCTTTCACGAATGCTGTTGAGCCGATCCGCTGTCTCGACATCAATGCTGCCCCACTCGCTGTGCATGCGGTGGTTTGTGGTGTCGTCGACCTTTACCGGCAAGAATGTACCTGCGCCCACATGCAAGGTAAGCGTCGCGGTTTCTATCCCGGCATCGTGCACCGCCTGCATCAATTCGGGGGTGAAATGCAGTGACGCGGTAGGCGCGGCGACGGCGCCATCCTTTTGCGCGAACATCGTCTGATAATCTTCGGCATCGCGCGCATCGGTTGGCCGCTTGCCAGCGATATAGGGCGGCAATGGCATCGTGCCGGCGCGATGCAGCAAGACTTCGACCGGTTCATCGCCTTCAAAAAACAATGTAAAGCTGCCGTCGTCATGGTGTTCTTCGGCCTTGGCCAAGACGCCTTGGCCAAAATCAATGCAGTCACCAATATGCAGGCGCTTTGCATTGCGGATGAACGCTTGCCAGCGGCGCAGATCGATGCGTTTATGCAAGGTCGCACCAATGGTGGCGTCGCCCCTGCGGCCCGTAAGCTGCGCCGGAATAACGCGCGTGTCGTTGAAGATCAGGCAGTCGCCCTTGCGCAGCTTTTGCGGGAGGTCGCTGACTGAAGCATCGACCATGTTGCCTTCGCCGCCGACGCATAGCATGCGCGCCGAATCCCGCGGGCTAACAGGCCGCAGCGCGATCCGCTCGGGCGGAAGCTCGAAGTCAAACAGGTCTACGCGCATGATGTTACCGCAGCGGTTAGTTAACGCTTGGCTGGCCTAAGGCCACGGGCTGCGCGGAAAATGCGGGCGGTGGGACATTGTCTGCCGCAATCGATGCCTGAAGCACTTTGCTTGGGTTCGCGGGTGGTTCGCCCCGTTCAATGGCGTCGACAAACTGCATGCCGGATGTCACGCGGCCAAAGACGGTATATTTGTTGTCGAGGCTGAAGCGCGGTTGAAAGCAGATGAAGAACTGGCTGTTGGCCGTGTCTGGATCATTGGTGCGTGCCATCGACACTGTTCCGCGCAAATGCGGCATTTTGTTAAACTCGGCCTTCAGATCGGGAAGCTCCGACCCACCTTGGCCAGTGCCCGTGGGATCGCCGGTTTGCGCCATGAAGCCCTCAATCACGCGGTGGAAGATAACGCCATTGTAAAAGCCCTGACGCGTCAGCGTCTTGATCCGTTCCACATGCGCGGGTGCAACGGCGGGGAACATCTGAATGGTGACGCGGCCACCCGTCGACAAATCGAGCACCAACATATTTTCAAGGTCAGGCGCAACGGGCGTAGGCGCAGTCGCTGGCGTTTGCGCGAGTGCGGGAGCGCCCGCAAGGAACAGCCCGCCTAAAATGAGCGCAGTCAGCTTCGACAAAAATATGCGTGAAAACATCAAAAAGACCGCCTTTATAACTGAAGTGCCGCCCTCATAACGAACGACGCTGTCGCTGTCATGAACGATTTTCGGCCTGCGCCGAGTTAGCCCCGCAGAGGCGAAGTCTGTGGATAAGTCACTGTTGCATAAAAGTGACAGCCCCGAAATATTATTGTCATATCCGCCCAATTTGTTGCGTAAACCTAGGAAATTCGCCACAGCGCAGCCAACCCGGAGAGATTTCTCTTTGATCCGTTCGTGCTTTGCATGTGCGATTTGAGTGAAAAAGCTGGGGAGTTTAACAGCCACCAGGACGCGATAAGTCGTTGGAATGGGGCGCTATTATAGGGGCTATATCGTGAAAAACACACGTATCAGCAATTTGAAATATGCAGCGGCACCGCTCGCACTGGGTCTGGCGTTGATCTCAACGCCGTCATTCGCTCAGGATGCGGCAGCCGAAGAAGAAACCGTTGAAGCAATCGTCGTAACGGGTTCGCTCATTACCAACCCGAACCTTGAGCGTTCGGCTCCGGTGAACGTAACTTCTGCCGAAGAAATGGAACTGCTTCAGTCCAACCTGGCCGAAGAAGTTCTTCGTGAAATCCCAGGCGTTGTCGCTTCGATCGGTTCCGCGGTCAATAACGGCAACGGTGGTGCATCGTACGTTAACTTGCGCGGCATTGGTTCAAACCGTAACGTCGTATTGCTTGACGGCGATCGTATCGTGCCCGCCGGTTTTGGCGGTCAGGTCGATTTGAACAACATTCCGCTCGCTTTGGTTGAGCGCGTTGACGTTCTTACCGGTGGCGCATCGACCACTTATGGCGCTGACGCCGTTGGTGGTGTTGTTAACTTCATTCTGAAGAATGATTTCTC
>NZ_JBILOS010000003.1:0-52123 GCF_044374345.1 Sphingorhabdus sp.
GCTATTCCCCGATCAGGCGGGAAAGCCGGCGGATTTCATCATTTTGCGCAGCGACATCATCAACCACCGGTTTTTGCGCATCGGTCAGCAGTGCCGCCAGCCCCGAATCACCCGCATTGGCATCCGCAATCAAACCATCGAACGCGCGCACGACCGCGACCGAATCATCACGTATTTTATCGAGCCGCGACAATATAACATGCACATTAACCCAGCCTTCAGTGCCGGGGGCGCTTCCCGCTGCACGTGCGGCCACAGAGCGGACAGCATCAAGGCGTTCGAGATAGGCCGCGTGCGCGACCTGATGCCGCGCAAGCAACGCATCGACCTGCGCCTTGAGCTCCACGGGCATGGAAACCGGCGCTGATGGCGGTGTTATGGGCGCGGTTATGGCGTCATTGTTCTCGTACGCGCGCCGCTCAAGCGAGGGAAACTGACCGTCGATACTGCCGCATGATGCGAGCAGAATGAGGGGCATCAGGCGAAGCATTGGCTTGATAATCGACATATGGGGTGTCTAAACCTGCGGCCACGCCCATGCAAGGGCCGCGCAATAGCGCTTACTGGCGGGCAAAAGGCGTTGACAGGATGAAATCCTTGGACTAGCTGCGCCCCTTCTTGCGTGACCTCCCAAGATTCGTCTTTTGGAGTAACGCGTTTGAGCAACCGCGCTTCAAAAGGGCGCTAAGCTGTAGAAACGGATGAGTTATAGCCATGTTCGCAATCGTGCGCACAGGCGGCAAGCAGTATCGCGTAGCCGCCGGAGACAAAATCGCAGTTGAAAAACTGTCTGGTGAAGCGGGTGACAAGATCTCGCTTGGTGACGTTCTGTTGGCCGGTGACGGCGACACAGTGCAGGACGTAAACGGCCTGACCGTTTCTGCCGAAATCATTGCGCAAGAGCGCGGCGAAAAGGTGATCGTTTTCAAAAAGCGTCGTCGCCACAATTATCGTCGTAAGCAGGGCCATCGTCAGTCTTTGACGCTGCTGCGCATCCTCGCCGTCGGCAAGGAAGAGAAGAAGGCTGCTGCGCCGAAAGCCGAAAAGGCCGAAGCCGCGCCAAAGAAAGCCGCTGCGCCCAAAAAGGCTGCAGCCTCAAAGGAAGCTTGAGCGGCAACGCTCTGACTTAGGAGTTTAGACCATGGCACATAAAAAAGCAGGTGGTTCGTCACGCAACGGTCGCGATTCAGCCGGCCGTCGCCTGGGCGTTAAGAAATTCGGTGGCGAAAGCGTCATCGGTGGCAACATTATCGTCCGTCAGCGCGGCACCAAGGTATATCCTGGCGCAGGCGTTGGCCTTGGCAAGGACCACACTTTGTTCGCGCTCGTCGCGGGCCGTGTGCGTTTCCACGCTGGCAAACTTGGCCGCAAATATGTGTCGGTCGACATGGCGGCTGCGGCGGCCGAATAAACAGGACAATCGATACCGGGTTGTCCAGACGGATGACCCGGAAATCGCATCAGGTGGTTTCCACCTTTGAACAGGGAGACGGGTCAACCGGTCTCCCTTTCTTTTTGTCTATTCTCCCTGTTCTCATCCTCCTGCGGAGGAACTGTAACACCGCTGTCGCTTTATCATGCAAAGGGCGGCACAGAACCGGAGAGAAATGATGTTCGCGAGAACCGAAAGATTGTTATTAAGGCCCAGCTGGCCCGAAGATGCCGCCGAACTTCATCAGGCTATCGCCGATGAAGGCATTGTCCGCAATCTCGCCCGCGCGCCGTGGCCCTACACTACCGAGGATGCCGTCCGCTTCGCAACGCAGGAGCATGACGTGCACTTCCCTTCCTTTTTGATGATGCTGCGCACCAATGGCGCGCCGCGCCTGATTGGTGCGTGCGGCATTGGCAAGTTCAACAATGACGCTGAACTCGGCTATTGGATTGGCCGGCCATATTGGGGATTGGGCTTCGCCACCGAGGCCAGCCGTGCCGTCGTTGAGATAGCAAAGGCCATCGGCCACAAGAAATTGGTCGCGAGCCACTTCACCGACAACCCCGCGTCGGGCAATGTTTTGCGCAAGCTTGGTTTTCAAAGCACCGGCAAGACGGCACTACGCCACAGCAATGGCCGCGGCATTGCCACAACATGCGCGCTGTATGAACGATCGCTTGAGGACGCTGTCACCGACGATGGAGATATGCGAAGCGCACGCCCCCTCGGCATACGCGAATATATGGATCGCCTGCAGGCGGCGTGAGCCGATAGAAATGCATTTTTATATTTGACGGAATGTGGGGCTTCGGCGACATCGAGGCGCTACGTAGCTTTGCCATTGGAGGATCGGTTGTGCGCATAACTCCTGTGATTTTATCTGGTGGCGGTGGAACTCGGCTGTGGCCAATGTCCACGCCGCAAATGCCCAAGCAGTTTCTGGCATTGACGGGTGCGCGCACAATGTTCCAACTGACAGTCTTGCGCGTGATGGACAGGAAGCAGTTTGCCGCACCCACCATCGTAGCGAACGCCGCGCATGCTGAAATGGTTACCGAGCAGCTGGCTGAAATCGGCGTTGCCGACGCAATCATTTTACTTGAACCTTGCGCGCGGAACACTGCGCCCGCAATTGCGTTGGCGGCTCTTGCGGGAGATGCGCCCGACACCATCATGCTGGTAATGCCAAGCGACCATGTCATTAAGGATGAGGCTGCGTTTCACGCGGCGACGGACGCCCTTTTGCCCAAGGTACAAGATGGATGGATGGCCACATATGGTATCAATCCGACGGGTCCGGAGACAGGATATGGCTATATCCAAATGGGATCGCAGATTGAAAGCAATGTCCATGAAGTGAAACGCTTTGTGGAAAAGCCCGACGCCGCCACCGCTATGGCGATGATCGACGGCGGCGACCATGTTTGGAATAGCGGCATATTCCTGTTTCGTGCCGAAACTTATTTGGACGCCGTTGCAGAATTTGCGCCCGGGATGGGCGCGGCCACCCGCCTCGCCATGTCCAAGGCTGAACGCAGCGGCAATGAATTACGCCCCGACCATGAAAGCTTTGCCGCCTGTCCGGCCGATAGCATCGATTATGCCATTATGGAAAAGGCAGCCAAGGTTGCAGTCGCGCCCGTTGGCATGGGTTGGTCCGACGTCGGCAGCTGGGATGCGTTGCATGAAATCGGCAGCAAAGATGTGAACGGAAATGTATCATCGGGCGCCGTTCGCATAGACAACAGCCATGGTAACCTCATCCACGCCAACGGCATTCGCGTTTCGGTGCACGGCGTTGATGATTTACTGATCATCGCAAATGGCAGTGAAGTGATGATCCTGCCACGCGGGGCAAGCCAGAAAGTTCGGGATTTTGCAAAGGACTGAAGGTTGCGGGGCGTGCCTCGCCTTGTGCGCGAAGGTGAAATATATGCAACGCCTGAATTTATAGTTACTGCGGGACGTTAGGGTCAGGACCTATTCAATGCTATTGGACAAGCATCGCAATTGTCCTAACGTCGTCAATCAAACTGACACACAGGCATCCATGACCACACAGGCTTCAAAAATTGTACAACTGAATGATCCCGGCATGCCGCGCCGATTAAGCCCCGAGGCCAGCCGCTTGGCGGCGCTTGAGGCCGCGCGTGACCTGTTGCTTGAATCGGGTCCGCAGGCCGTTACTCTTAAGGCCGTCGCGGGGCGCATTGGCCGCACGCATGCCAATTTGCTGCATCATTTCGGCTCAGCCTCCGGGCTTCAGCGCGAACTTGCCGGCTATATGGGCGACAGAATCTGCAGCAAAATCGGTGCAGCGGTTGTCCAAATGCGCGGCGGAGTGGTGACGCCGCACGAGCTGGCTGACTTAATATTTGACCAGTTCGATCGGGAGGGTGCGGGCGCGCTTGCGTCGTGGATGCTATTGTCGGGCAATGAAGATGCGCTCGACCCGATTATCGAGGCGATCCATAGACTGGTCGATGAAATCAGCGAGGATGGACAGGACGACACCTCGCTGCATGAACTCACGCTTGAGATGGTGCTGATGGCGTTGGGCGACGCATTATTGGGCGGCCCGATGTCGGCGTCGCTCGGCCTGCCGCGGGAGACGGGTCGGCAAATTGCCGGCCGCAAATTGGCGGCTTCTTTCGATGAATGGCAGTCCCAGATTAAGGGCTAGGGCGTGACGCGGTAATATTCGCGGTACCATGCGGCAAATTTTTCGAGACCTTCGGCCAACATCACTTTGGGCTTATAGCCCGTCAGCGCATGCAGCTTTGACACATCGGCATAGGTGGCGGTCACATCGCCCGGCTGCATGGGCCGCATGATTTTGATGGCTTTATGCCCAATGGCTTTTTCAAGCGTTTCGATCATGTCCATCAGGCCAACCGGATGGCTATCACCAATGTTGAGCACGCGGTGTTCGCCGCGCGCGGGCGGGTTGTCGAGCGCGCCGATGACTCCGTCGACGATATCATCAATATAGGTGAAATCACGCGCCATTTTCCCGTCGCCATAGACTTCAATGGCCTCGCCTTTGAGGATTTTCTGCGTGAAGCTGAAATAGGCCATGTCGGGGCGTCCCCACGGGCCATAAACCGTAAAGAACCGCAAACCCGTTTGGGGAAAGCCGTATAGGCTGGCGCAGGACTGGCTCATTAGTTCGCACGCGCGCTTGGTCGCCGCGTAAAGTGACACGGGATCGATGGCTGGCTCATCTTCCTTGAACCCCTCGCCACCCATCGGCTTGTCGCCGTAGACTGAGCTGGAGGAGGCATAGACCAGATGCTCGAAACCCTCCGCTTGGCGACACGCCTCCATCACCGAGAGATGGCCCGCCAGATTTGAACGTTCATATGCGAAGGGATTTTCAATACTGTACCGCACGCCCGCCTGCGCCGCCAAATGGACCACGCGCACGATATCATTGTCGCGGACGAGCGCCGCCATTTTTGCGGCGTCGGCAATGTCGATGCGTTCAAATGCGAAGCTATTGATGCCAGCAAAAGTCGCGAGGCGCGCTTCCTTCAGTGCGGGGTCGTAATAGTCATTGACGATGTCGACGCCAATGACGCGCTCACCGCGCGCCAGCAACCGATGCGCCACGGCATGGCCAATGAAGCCGGCTGCGCCTGTTACGAGTATCGGTGCAGGCATTTCAAAAAACGTCCTTATGCATCAACGCAAATGAGCGGGCATAAAAAGCACACAGCTTTTCGCCCCATGCCGAACGCCTTAACACCGAACGGTGTGGAAGCAACATTGGTGACGTCAACGATGTCGCTTAGAGAATAATGGCTTGAAATATAGTTCTTGTCAGTCGCGCAAGTCAGGCGGCGCGGCGTTGCTCCGCTGCCTGTAGCCATGCACGTGCCTGGCGCTGTGCCTCTGCGATTTCGCGCGCAGTCATCTCGTCGGAGATATCCGCGCGGCACATCGTTGCCTCTTCACTGCCATTCAACGCCGCGAGATTGAACCATTTGTGCGCCTCAATCAAGTCCACTTCGACTCCGCCGCTTCCGGTCGAATAGGCCATGCCCAAGTCATATAATGCGTCCGCGTCGCCGCGTGCCGCATCGGCCCAGCGGCTTTCCATCAAGAAATTCGCGCTTTTGAAACTGTTACCCATGATTACTGTCCCCACATCCACTATGTGCGGTCAATTTCATCAAACATGGATAACAAATGGTTAACGCAAAACGTGAAAACCGCATTCGGATTGGAAGGTAAAATGTGCGCCTATAGCGGACAGTTATCCAGCAGGCGCGTCTTGCCGATCTTGGCCGCCACCAACAACCGCGCCTCTCGGCCGTCAACGGCGTTCAGTTCCTCAAGTGTCACCGCGTCGGCGAGCGCGAAATAGTCCACCGCATCAAAACCGCCCGCCAATATGTTTGCAGTCGCGGCGGCAAGCGTGTCGGCCACGGCTTTGCCGCCACGAATATCGCGCGCGGCGTCTTCCAATGCCCTTGGCAAGGCCAATGCCGCCGCCCTTTGTTCGGGCGTCAGATATGCGTTGCGCGACGATAGTGCGAGGCCGTCTGCGTCACGCACGATCGGCACACCCAATATCTCCAGATCGAAATCGAGATCGCGGACCATTTGGCGAATGACCGCGAGTTGCTGAAAATCCTTTTCGCCAAAGAGCGCGATATCGGGCTGAACCTGATTGAACAATTTGGCGACAACAAGCGCGACACCGTCAAAATGCCCGGGGCGTGCACCGCCGCAATATCCGCGGCTTGGGCCATCGACATGCACCTTTGTCACAAAGCCCTGCGGATAGACAGTCGCTGCGGTGGGTGCCCATAAGATGTCCACACCCGAGGCACGCAACAGTTCTGAATCACGTTCGAACGTACGCGGATAGGCGTCGAGGTCTTCATTCGCGCCGAATTGGGTCGGGTTTACAAATATAGACACCACCACCGCGTCGGCATGGCGCCGCGCATTGTCGACCAATGCCATATGCCCGTCATGTAATGCCCCCATGGTCGGGACGAGCGCAATGCGCGCGCCCTCTTTTCGCAAGAGGGACACATTGTGCCGTAATGAAGCAAGTTGATTGATGATTTGCACGTGTCGGCGGCCTTGTTTAATGGCTTTAAGTGAACCCGCCTATGCGGGACGGCGTGGCGACATTTCAAGGCAAATGTCGGGCGCAAGATATTTAGGACAGATCCGGGGGAATATGGCCAAGGCACATCACATTGTTTTCGCTAATGAAAAGGGCGGAACGGGTAAGTCGACGACGGCGGTGCATGTCGCCATTGCCCTGGCAGCGCGCGGCGCGCGGGTGGCCTGTATTGACCTTGATTCACGCCAGCGGACATTATTTCGTTACCTTGAGAACCGGCGCGACACGATTGCGCGGCGTCGCATCAGCCTGCCCATGCCCGTGTTTGAAGTTTTTGAGCATGATTCGCAGGCGACACTTGACCGGCAAGTCGAACGACTGGGCGCCGAGAATGATTTTCTGATCTTTGACACGCCCGGCCGCGATGACAAATATGCCCGCCTCGTCGCCACACGCGCAAATACCCTGGTGACGCCGATCAATGACAGCTTTGTAGACTTTGACCTCATCGGCCAAGTCGATGCTGAAAATTTCAAAGTGCGCAAATTGAGCTTCTATGCCGAGCTCATCTGGGAGGCGCGCAAGGAGCGGGCCAAGACCGACGGTGTTACGATCGACTGGATAGTTGTGCGCAACCGGCTGCACAATATGGAGGCGCGCAACCAGCAGCGCATGACCAATGCGATTGCCGAATTGTCGAAGCGTGTGGGTTTCCGGTCGGTGCCGGGCTTGAACGAGCGCGTCATTTATCGTGAGCTTTTCCCGTCGGGACTGACGCTGATCGACAAGGGCCATTTGGGGCAGCTTGCGACGGCGCATATCGCCGCACGTCAGGAATTGCGCGAACTTGTCACAGGTCTCGCACTTCCCGATCTGCAGGGTTCCCTGCTCGTTTAATGGCTTTTTTTGGGCTCCTGATTATCGCGGCGCTGGGTTGGGCGCTGTGGAAGAAAAAGCTGCAATCGCAACAGATCCCGCCGATATTGCTGGGGATTGGCGGCGCCTTTTTGGCCGCGCGCGGGAGCCTACTGCTCGGGCTCGGCGCAATTGCGATTGCCGCGGCGTGGTATCGCGGGATGACGTGGCGGCTGTTTAGGAAGGGCGTGAAAGACAATGACGCGGCAGCGCTTGATGCGGCCCGTGTTCTGCTGGGCGTTTCACGGTTCGATACTGCGGAACGCATTCGCGAGCGGCATCGCACCTTGATTGCGCAAAACCATCCTGATGCAGGCGGCAGCGATGCACAGGCCGCCGCGCTGAACAAGGCGCGTGATCTTTTGTTGGATGACTTGAACAAGAAAAGACTGTAATTAGTAAGCTATAGCATAATTATAAGATTATCTCCCAAAAACAGGCGCTCCATGGCACATAATTTCCACCCGACATCTCTGCGTGAATATGACATTCGCGGGATTATTGGTGAAACGCTTGGTGCGGATGACGCCTACGCCATTGGTCGTGGCTTCGGCACCTGCCTGGTCCGTGCCGGCGGTAAAAAGGCCGCGGTAGGTTATGATGGCCGCGTCAGCTCGCCCATGCTCGAAGAAGCGCTGGTGAAGGGATTGAACGACAGCGGTGTGGACGTTGTGCGTATCGGCATGAGTCCAACGCCCATGCTATATTATGCCGAAGCCGTTCTGGACAATGTAGACGGCGGCATTGAAATAACCGGCAGTCATAATCCAGCCAATTATAATGGCTTCAAAATGGTCCTCATGGGGAAACCGTTTTTCGGCGCGGATATCCAAAAGCTGGGCAGCATGGCGGCGGCAGGGGAGTGGTCCGACGGTGAGGGTACTTCCGAGCATTTGGATATCCTTGACCAATATGTCGCCCGCGTTGCCGAAGCGGCGCCGCGAAAGGCATTTCGCATCGGGTGGGACGCAGGCAACGGGGCGGCGGGACCGGCAATTGAAAAGCTGGTTAAGATGTTACCCGGTGAGCACCATCTTTTGTTTGTGGATGTGGATGGCCAGTTTCCCAATCATCATCCCGATCCCACCGACCCCGTAAATCTGGTCGATCTGCAAAAGCTTGTCGCGGAAAAGCAGCTCGATTTCGGAGTGGCTTTTGACGGCGATGGCGACCGCATCGGCGCCATTGACGGCGAAGGGCGCGTTATCTGGGGCGACCAATTGCTGCAAATCTTCGCCGAAGACGTGCTGGGCGATGTCCCGGGCGCTACGATTATCGCCGATGTGAAGGCATCGCAGGCGCTATTTGACCGCGTGGAGCAACTTGGTGGGCAGCCACTGATGTGGAAAACCGGCCACAGCCTGATTAAATCCAAAATGAAGGAAACCGGATCGCCCTTGGCGGGCGAAATGAGCGGGCACATCTTCTTCAAGCATAAATATTATGGCTTTGACGACGCGATTTACGCGGCGGTGCGTTTAATGGCGGCGTCGGCCAAACTCGGCAAAAGCGTCACTGAACTGCGCGGCGATATGCCGGTCATGATCAACACCCCCGAAATGCGTTTTCAGGTCGATGAGACGCGTAAGTTCGCGGTGATCGACGAAGTTCTCGCGCGGCTTTCGGCAGACGGCGCCGACGTCAACAACACCGACGGCGCGCGCGTGAACACGCCCGATGGCTGGTGGTTGCTGCGCGCATCCAACACGCAGGATGTATTGGTCGCGCGTGCCGAAGCGTCAAGCGAAGAAGGCCTCGACCGATTGATGGCGCAGATTGATGCACAATTGGCGGCATCGGGACTGGAACGCGGAGAGCAAGCAGGGCATTAAGCTCTGGTGACATTACCTTCCATCATCCTCGACTGGTTCGCCGCACGCGAATGGACGCCGCGGCGGCATCAGTTGGAGATGCTGGAGGCCGCTGTCGAAGGGCGGCATGCGTTGCTCGTCGCCGCGACGGGTGCGGGCAAGACGCTGGCTGGATTTTTGCCGACATTGGCCGAATTAGTTGAAGACATGCGTTCCCCGGCGCAGGCCGGGGTCCAGACATTATCAAACGGCTCTTCAGTGGGGACTGGATCCCAGCCTGCGCTGGGAAACACGTTAACGCCAGTCAGCGGCCTGCACACGCTCTACATCTCCCCGCTCAAGGCGCTTGCGGTCGACGTCCGGCGCAATTTACTGATGCCCATCGAGGAGATGGGCCTACCCATCCGCGTCGAGGCACGCACGGGCGATACGCCGTCGGACCGCAAGGCGCGGCAGCGGGTAAAGCCGCCGCATATATTGCTGACTACGCCCGAATCATTGTCGCTGCTGCTCAGCCACGAAGACAGCGTGCATATGTTCTCGACGCTCAAGCGCGTCATCATCGATGAAGTGCATGCCTTCGCCAATGGCAAGCGCGGCGACTTGCTCAGCCTGTCGCTTGCACGCCTGCAAACCCTCGCACCCGATCTGCAACGCGTTGCCCTCTCCGCCACCGTCGCCGACCCCGATGACTATCGCGCCTGGCTCGCGCCCCACGGCGACATCGACCAAGTGCGCTTGGTCGAAGGCGAGGCGGCGGCACAGCCAGACCTAAACATCCTACTCCCCGAAGGCCGCGTGCCGTGGGCGGGGCACAGCGGTCAGCATGCGATACCGCAGTTGATCGAGGAAATTGGCCGCAACAAAATCACGCTGATATTTTGCAACACGCGCTTCCTCGCCGAGTTCATTTTCCAGAAATTGTGGGACGCGAATGAGCCCAAATATGCCATCGGCATCCACCACGGATCGCTGTCGATTGAGGCGCGGCGCAAGGTCGAAGGCGCAATGGCCGACGGCAAGCTGCGCGCATTGGTGTGCACGGCCTCGCTCGATCTGGGTGTCGACTGGGGCGATGTCGATTGCGTCATTCAAATGGGTGCGCCCAAGGGAAGCTCGCGGCTGCTGCAACGGATTGGCCGGTCGAACCACCGGATGGACGAGCCATCCAAGGCCATCCTCGTGCCCGGCAACCGCTTTGAATATCTGGAGGCACAGGCCGCCTATGACGCGGTGGCAGAAGGGGTGCGCGATGGCGAGACCTTCCGCGCCGGAAGCTATGACGTCTTGGCGCAGCATGTCATGGGCATTGCCTGCGCGGGTCCGTTTGACGAGGAACAGTTGTTGGCGGAGGTGCAATCTGCCCTTCCTTACTCCGCGATGGATGCCGCAACCTTTGCCCGCGTCATCGCCTTTGTCGCGACAGGTGGCTATGCGTTGCGCGCCTATGACCGGTTCAAGAAACTGGTCAAAGACCCCGACGGCAGGTGGCGGCTGTCGCACCCGCAATTTGCCGCGCAGCACCGGTTTAATGCCGGCATCATTGTCGATGCGCCGATGCTCGAAATCCGTTTCCGCAATGGCCGCAAATTGGGCAAGGTGGAAGAATCCTTCGCCTCGACGCTGAGCCCGGGGAACACGTTCACCTTTGCCGGCATGGCGCTTGAAGTGGAATCCATCAAGGACCTCGACCTCATTGTCCGCGCCGCGACGAAGCCTGCGACCAATATCCCAAGCTATATGGGTGCGCGCCTGCCGCTCACCACACATCTGGCGGACAGGGTGCGGCAGATGTTGACCGATCGCGCAGGCTGGGCGCGCTTTCCCGACGAAGTGCGCGAGTGGCTGGAGATGCAGGCCTATCGCAGCCAAATGCCAAAGCCCGGCCAGCTTCTCGTCGAGACATTCCCGCACGACAAACGGCATTATATGGTGACCTATCCATTCGAAGGCTGGAACGCACACCAGTCGCTCGGCATGCTCATCACCCGCCGCATGGAAAGTCGTGGCCTTATGCCCATGGGCTTTGTCGCCAGCGATTATGCCTTGGGGGTCTGGAGCCTGAAGCCGATCACGGACCCACGTCCGCTATTCTCCTCCGACATTTTGGCGGATGAATTCACCGAGTGGGTGGAATCGAGCTATTTATTGAAGCGCGCCTTTCGCGAGGTCGCGGTGATCAGTGGCCTTGTCGAACGGCAACATCCCGGCAAACGCAAGACCGGCAAGCAGGTCACTTTTTCCACCGACCTTATCTACGATGTGCTGCGCAAATATGAGCCCGACCATCTGCTGCTGGAGGCGGCGTGGGCCGACGCCCGAACGCGGTTGACCGACGTTGGACGGCTTGGTGACTTGTTGGACCGCGCGGCCGACACGATGCTGCATGTCGACCTTGAACGCGTCAGCCCGCTCGCCGTGCCGTTGCTGGTGATGATTGGCCGCGAGAGTGTGGCGCAGGGGTCGGTTGATGACGCGCTGTTAATGGAGGCCGAAAGCCTCGCCGGTATTGCGATGACGCCGTGAAATGAAACCGTAGCCCTGAGCCTGTCGAAGGGTAACCAGCGGACAGGCGCCCTTCGACGAAGCTCAGGGCTACGGTGATTTAGAGCCGCAGCCCCTTTTTAGTTCAGCAAATTCTGTTTCCAGAACATCAATGTCGACCAGAATTGATAGTCGACATTTTCCTTCTTCGCGAAGCCATGGCCTTCATTTTTGCCCAACAAATGCCAAGCAACGCCGCCCTTGTCGCGGATGGCTTTGACGATTTGATCTGCCTCGGATGCTGGAACGCGCGGGTCGTTCCCACCGGTGACAACAAACATCGGCTTGGTGATTTCCGCCACGCGGGTCAGTGGTGATATCTCAAGCAGCTTTGCCCGCTGAACCGGATCGCGTTCGTCGCCATATTCGACGCGGCGCAAATCGCGGCGATAGCTTTGGGTGTTTTCCAAAAATGTGACGAAGTTGGAAATGGCGACGATGCAGTTCGTCGCGCGCAATTTATCCTTAAACTGCACAGCGGCGGCATAGCACATATAGCCCCCGTAAGATCCGCCAGCGAGGCCAAAGCGGCTGGCGTCAAGCGATGGGTCTTTGGCGAGCGCACCCAGAAACGCGCCCATGTCTTTGACCGAGTCCTCACGTTTGAACGGGCCATTGTCGAGGCCGACAAATTTTTTCCCATATCCGGTTGAGCCGCGGACATTGGGGTAGAAGATGGCGACACCCATTTCGTTCAGTAGATAGTTGCTGCGCCCTTGGAAGCCGGGGCGCGATTGCCCTTCAGGACCGCCATGCACATTCATGATCATCGGCCGCTTGCCGGGGAACTTCACCGGATCGGGGCGATAGAGGAATCCGGACACGGGCAATCCGTCAAAGCTTTTGACCGTCAGCAATTCCGGCTCGACATTCTTCGACACATCCAGACCGCCCGTCTCACTTTCGGTCCAGCGGGTCACCTTCAACGTTTTTGGATCAATGCTGTACGCGTCAGCCGCGCTGCGGGCCGAGGTGAAGGTCACCCCGATTTCGCCCCATTCCGAAACTTCGATTCCGCCGATGATGCCTGCGGGTAAGCCGTCGACAACGCGGACCTTGTTGGTTTTGGGGTCAAGCAATTTCAGTTTGCTTATCCCCGCCTCGTTGGTTTCATAGACGATAAAACTGCCGTCCGGTGAAATGTCGAAGCTGTCGACATCCCATTTCTCTGCAGGACCGCGCGGCGTGAATTTTCCGGTGGCGATGTCGATGGTGCCCAGCCGCTGAAAATCCGAACCTTCGTCAGATGTAACCCACAGTGAACCATCGGGTGCGAAAGACGCACCGCCAATGGCGATATCCTTCGTATGATCGCCAATGGGGGTCATCTTGCCCGTCGCCAGATCGAGGAGCGACATGTCGACGTTGGTGACCGACAGATATTGCGCAACGACCGTGCTTTTCTTGTTGGGCGAAAACGCGCCGACGTTCCAACCGCCGCCTTTGACTTCGGCAACCATACGGCTTGTCGATGGGTCGCGCGGGTTCATCACATAGATGTCATTGTCGGTGCCGTTGCGCCGCGTCGACGTATAGGCGACCAACTCTCCATCATCGCTCCATGCGTTTATGCTGTTGCGGCTTTTGCCGTCGGTCAGCAGCGTGAGCTTGCCGTCCTTCAGCGCATAGATTTGGTAGAATTCATTGCCGCCAATATCTTTCTGCGTCAGCAATATGTCGCCGGTTTTCGGGGCCCAGCTGCCGCCGCCAACAGGCTCTGCTTCAAAGCTAATTTGCTTACGGGCCATCATCGGCCCGGCGACGCGGTGCAACTGCGCGGTATTGCCGAAACGGGTCGCGATCAGCATGGATTTGTCGGTCGGATGCCAACCGGAGAAGCTTGCCGTACGAAATTCCATATAGGGCCGGGTCTGCACGGGCAGCTCATCCGGCACGGGAGGGACGCCATCGGCGACCAGCGCGTCGGGTTTCGGCGCATCGGCAAAGGCAGGCGCCATGGGCAAAGTCAGCGCAGCAAGCAAAAGAAGTTTCTTCATATTTATCCCCTTGTCTCATTTCATGGAACGGAGGCTATCGCAAAGCTGCCGCCGCAACAAACGACTTTGTTCCCGCTTCGACAAAAGGCGGATTCGGTTCGACGGGCCATATCTTGTCGGTGTGGGCAAAGAGGCGTATTGTGGCGGCATTGGAGATTTGAAATGCAACGCAGCGCGCTTGGATTCATCGGCCTATTTTTAAGCACAACGGCAATGGCGCAGGAGCCACCTCAGCTTACGCCTGATGCGGGTTCGGATGTTGCCGCCATCACCGAACAGTTCGGCATTGACCGTAGCAATAGGATGACGGTGCAGGTGCGTGTGAACGGCAGCGACGCCGTCCCCTTCATCGTCGATACCGGCGCAGAACGGACCGTCATTGCCAATGACCTCGCGCGCAAACTGTCTCTGGAGGCAGGCCCCACGCTCACGCTCGCGACGATATCGGGACGATATCAGGTCAACAGCTTCTTCATCGACAGCATTTCCACCGCGTCGGTTAACCTGCAGGATGTGGAAGCTCCGGGCCTCGAACGTGCGAACCTCGGCGCATATGGGCTGTTGGGTATCGACAGTCTGGAGGATAATCGGGTGCATCTCGATTTCGTACAGCAGACAATGGATGTGCTGCCGTCGCGCAAAACGCGCGGCAAGACAAAGCTCGAAAATGGCATGATCGTCGTGCAGGCGCGGCGCAAAGCGGGCCGGATGATATTATCGAGCGCGCGGATTGATGGCATTAAAGTCGACATCATTCTGGATACCGGCGCGCAAAGCAGCATGGCCAATGTCGCCCTTCGCGATAAGCTGCGCCGACGGCACCGCGCCTTTGACTTTATTCCGGTGAAGATGCGCAGTGTAACAGGGACGATCCTGAACGGTGACTATACCCAAATTCGCGAAATTGAGGTCGGCGGGCTGATCATTAAAGATATGCCGATGACCTTCGCCGACAATTATGCGTTCACGGCGCTTAACCTTCAGGATCGGCCAGCGATCTTGCTCGGCATGGACGCGCTGAAACTGTTTGACCGCGTGCTGATTGATTTCAGCAACCGGCGCGTGGGTTTCGATCCACCAAAGGGCGTTTCGCTTGAGCCACGAACGCGTGTGGCCCTCGCTTTATAGGATCGTGGCCCACAACGGCTTGCGCCATTGACGGACAATCCGCATAGCCGCAGGCGATGTCGCATGCTTTTGAATTTGGGGGTCAGTCATTTGAGGTTGCCGATGAGGCCGCTTTATATTGGCCTGCCCAAAATGCATTGCTTGTGTCCGATCTGCATTTGGAAAAAGCGAGCGCGTATGCCTTAAATGGCCAGATGCTGCCGCCTTATGACAGCATTGCAACGCTTGAGGACATTGCGGCGCTCTGCACCAAATATAGGCCAACCAAAATCATATCTTTGGGCGATAACTTCCACGACGATGACGGGGAAGCCCGTCTGGCGGAATCAGCGGCGGCATTGTTGGTCGACTTGACCTGCGATACCGAATGGCTCTGGATCACAGGGAACCATGACCGCGCGGTTTCGGGCATTTGGGGCGGCAAAACGTACGACGAAATATGCCTGTCAGGCATCACATTTCGGCACGAAGCGCAACGCGGCGATCCCAATCCCGAAATATCGGGACATTTCCACCCGAAATTCCGTCAGGTCTTGCGTGGGCGCATGGTCGCGCGGCGGTGCTTTGTCAAAACTGCGCGCAAAATCATCATGCCTGCATTTGGCGCGCTCACCGGCGGACTGGATGTGCAGGACAGCGCAATTATGCGCGCCTGCGACGTGGCGGGTGACGAGACGGTTGAAGCCTTGGTCTCGACCAAGGCGGGCTATGCGCGCTTTGCCTTAAACGGGGCTGCTGCGCGCGCCAAATAAGGCTGTGCCAACGCGGACATAGGTCGCGCCCATCATGATCGCGGTGTCGAAATCTTCGGACATGCCCATGCTCAGTTGCGGCAAATCGTGGCGGGCTGCGAGCTCGGCCAGCAACGCAAAAAATGGCGCGGCCTCAATCGATGCTGGCGGTATGCACATCAGCCCCGCCAATGGAACGCCGCTGTCTTTTGCCGCCGCAATCAATGCGGGCAATTCCGAAACCGCGCAGCCACCCTTTTGCTCTTCAGCGCCGATGTTCACTTGAATGAAGCAGGGGATATGACGCCCCTGTTTTTCCATCGCCTTGCCAAGCGCCGTCACCAGCGAGAGCCGGTCAACCGAATGGATCATATCGAACAAGGCGACCGCTTCGTCCGCCTTATTGGATTGAAGCTGCCCGATCAGATGCAATTGCACGCCGGGGTGGCGCTGCTTCAACGCGGGCCATTTGGTCGCCGCTTCCTGAACGCGGTTTTCACCGAAGCGCATTTGGCCTTCGTGAATCAGCGGTTCAATATCCTCTGCGACGCGGGTTTTCGACACCGCAATCAGATGGATGTCTTCGGGCGCACGCCGGGCCATCTTGGCGGCGGCCGCCATGCGTTCACGGATTGCGGCCAAAGGACCGGCGGTTGTTTCTGGTGTCGCTTCCTGCATAGCGCGACGCTATAGGCAGAACTATGCCGCGAAGCCACCCCCTGCCGAAGATCTGGCTGATGACCGACGAACGTCTGGGGGATGATCTGTTGCCCGCCATTCAACGGCTTCCCGCACGATCGGGCGTCATCTTCCGACATTATCATTTGGACGCGGCGGCGCGAAAATTTCTGTTCGGGCAGGTCATGCGCATGTGTCGGCGGCGCGGGCATATCCTGCTGCTGGCGGGGGACGAGCGGACGGCGATGCGTTGGCGCGCCGATGGGTTTCACCAAAGAAGCCCTCGTGCGTCGCGATTGCTGCACAGTGCGCCCGTCCATGATGCACGTGAAATTGCGGGCGTACAGGCAGCGCGCCCAGAACTGTTGTTCCTATCGCCTATTTTCGCAACAAACAGTCACCCCGGCGCGCGACCGCTGGGGCCATTAGCATTTAACCGGCTCGCAAAGCTGGTGTCATCCAGCCGCATCATCGCCCTTGGCGGAATGAACCGCCGAAACGCACAGATGCTTTCGCCGCGGTTGATCCACGGTTGGGCGGCGATTGATGCTTTTAAGAAAAGGACCGCTTAGAAGCGGATTTTGGTTCCGACATAGACAGCTTCGCTGTCCTTGCGGTTGTCAGCCAACGGAATGACGCGGTCATTTTCGCTGGCGTAACGAACACCTGCGGTCACGTCGATTTTACGGCTGATGGAGAAGCTCCCGCCCACATCAAGCCTGTAATCGCCCGACGCTGCGCTGCCGCGTGCTGGCGGTGCCAATTCGCGGCTCTGGTCCAATTTGATATTGGTGCTGAACTTGCTTGGCTTGCGTGCGGTTTCATCCAGCGAGAAGCTGCTTTTTCCAAGTTCGCTCAAAGGTGTCTTGGCTGCGTAACGTTGTGCGGCAGGCAATGCAAAGCCTTGCCAGCCCTTTGATGCTGTCAAACGATAGTCCACCGCCGAAAGGCGAAGACCCTTGCCTGCACCGACTTCGCTGGATGCCAGCGCATTGCGGATAGAAACGGCACCAGCGGTCAAACGGGAATTTGCGCGCGCAGCGACGGTGATTGTGCGGCTGGCACCCGCGTTTGCGGGCGTAAATGGAAAACGCGCATTGGGTTCAATGCGTGCCGCAGAAAATTTCTGTGCCAAAATGCTGTCACCACCCGCAGGCGTGAACATGGAAATCCAGCTTGGTCCAGCCGATGGCTCTTGCGAAAAAGCCTTTGCAGCAAAAGCAGGAACAACAAGGGGCGACGCCGCGAGCGAACCCATTGCTAGCAATGCTGCCGCAATCGTCGCGTATTTCCGCTTATATGCCCGCTTTACGTCCATGATATTCGCTTACCTACTCTCCTGTCTTTAGTGGGTATACGCATGCTTTTGGCGATTCAAAAGGGGCCTATCCCATTTATCCTTCGAATAACGTGATTTTTGTCCGAATGTTGCATGATGTCCACAATCACTTAGCTGGCACATAGCTGGCCGAAGATGAGCGCAGCATTAATTGCGCGCCGTTCAGCAGCCAGAAAGCTTGCTCCGGACAGCAAGCCGCTATAGAGGTTTCAGATATTCATAGTTCAAGGACATTTTATGCGCACCACCCGCTTGGCACTCATTATTGCGACCGGCAGCCTGTTAAGCTTGGGGCTGCTGTCCGGCTGTGGCGGGAGGGAGCGTCCCAAGGCGGATCTCGCGGCCAGCCAGGTCACCACAATCGGCGTAAACAGCTATCTTTGGCGCGCGTCGCTTGATGCCTTGTCCTTCATGCCTTTGCTGCAAACCGACTCGTCGGGCGGCGTCATTGTCACCGACTGGTATGTGAACCCGCAAAGCCCCGGCGAGCGCGTTAAGCTGACCATTTCGATCCTTGATCAGGATTTGCGCGCCGACGCCTTGCGCGTCGCCGGCAGCCGCGAAGTTTTGCAAAATGACCAGTGGGTCGCAGCGCCGCTGCGTGCCGCAACCGTTCAAAAGCTTGAGGCGGTCATTCTTACCAAGGCACGTGACCTTCGCCGGTCTTCCATCACCGGATAATTGTTATGACGAATGTTGAGCGTTTTAACCCGCACGTCGCCGACGCGCGGTGGCAAAAGATTTGGGAAGAACGCAGCAGCTTTGTTGCGGACGATAACTCGACAAAGCCACGCGCCTATGTCCTGGAAATGTTTCCCTATCCATCGGGCCGCATCCATATTGGCCATGTGCGCAACTACACCATGGGTGACGTGTTAGCGCGGTATAAGCGCATGACCGGACATGAAGTGCTGCACCCCATGGGTTGGGACGCCTTTGGCATGCCTGCGGAAAATGCGGCGATGGAGAAAAAGGTCCACCCCGGCAGCTGGACGCGCGACAATATTGCGAACATGAAAGCGCAGCTGAAACGGCTTGGCTTTGCGATTGACTGGACCCGCGAACTCGCAACATGTGAACCTGAATATTACGGCCATGAACAGGCCTTGTTCCTGAAGCTGTATGCCGCCGGGCTCGTCTACCGCAAAGAGTCCGCCGTGAACTGGGACCCTGTCGACATGACAGTGCTCGCCAATGAGCAAGTGATCGACGGCAAAGGCTGGCGATCGGGTGCGCCTGTTGAGCGCCGCAAGCTGAGCCAGTGGTTTTTGAAAATTACCGACTTTGCCGAAGAATTGCTCGTTGGCCTTGGGTCGCTTGACCAGTGGCCCGACAAGGTGCGGTTGATGCAGGAAAACTGGATTGGCAAATCGCAGGGCCTGAAATGCCGGTTCCGCTTTCCGGGCGGTGACGACGGCATTGATGTATTTACAACGCGTCCCGACACCATGTTCGGCGCGAGCTTCATTGCCATTGCCGCCGACCATCCGGTCGCGCAAAAGCTGGCGGCCAACGCGCCTGATTTGCAGGACTTTATTGCGGAATGCCGCAAAGGCGGAACGACAGCGGCTGACATTGAAACCGCTGAAAAGCTTGGCTTCAATACAGGGCTTACCGTCGAGCACCCGCTGGATCCAAGCTGGCATTTGCCCGTTTATGTCGCCAATTTCGTCTTGATGGATTACGGCACGGGTGCGGTCTTTGGCTGCCCGGCACATGACCAACGCGACCTTGATTTCGCGCGCAAATATCATTTGCCCGTTACCCGCGTCGTGGCCGATGGGGATGTGACCGACAGCCATTTTGAAGGAAATGTCGCCTACACCAACCCCGGCGTCATCGTGAATTCGCACTGGATGAACGGTATGACCGTTGATCAGGCGAAAGCGGATGTGATCGCAAAGGCCGAGAAAGAAGGCTGGGGCCAAGGCCAAACGCAATATCGCCTCCGCGACTGGGGCGTTTCGCGCCAGCGTTATTGGGGCACGCCAATCCCGATCATCCATTGTCAGGCATGTGGCGCAGTCCCCGTGCCGGATAACCAGCTGCCTGTAAAATTGCCCGAAGACGTCAGCTTTGACATCCCCGGTAACCCGCTGGATCGTCACCCGACCTGGAGCAAGGTCGACTGCCCCAAATGCCATCAAGAGGCGCGCCGCGAAACCGATACGCTCGACACTTTCGTCGATTCCAGCTGGTACTTCATCCGCTTTGCAAGCCAACCGCATGACAAGCCCTTTGACCGTGCGGCGGCGGAAAAATGGCTGCCGGTTGACCAATATATTGGCGGTGTCGAGCACGCGATTTTGCATTTGCTATACGCCCGTTTCTGGACGCGTGCGCTCAGCCATATCGGCATGATCGACGTGAAAGAGCCGTTTGCCTCGCTGTTTACGCAAGGCATGGTGACGCACCAAACCTATCAGGATGCCAATGGAATATGGCTGAGCCCTGATCAGGTGCGTCGTGAAGGTGACATCTGGACCATCATCGACAGCGGTGCCCCTGCGGTCGCAGGTCGCATCGAAAAGATGTCGAAATCCAAAAAGAATGTCGTCGATCCCGACGATATTGTCGACCAATATGGCGCCGATGCCGTGCGCTGGTTCATGCTGTCCGACAGCCCGCCCGAACGCGATCTGGAATGGTCCGAAGCGGGGATTGAGGGTTGCTGGCGCTTTGTGCAGCGCCTGTGGCGTCTGACAAGTCAGGTCAGCGGCGCCGAAGGTGTCGACAAGGCGCTGGACCGCAAAACGCACCAGATCATTGCCGGCGTCGGTGCGGACATTGAAGCGCTCGCGTTCAACAAAGCGGTCGCAAAAATCTACGACCTTGCCAATGCCATTGAAAAGGCAGCGCCTTCGGCAAGCCGCGATACCGCGATCCGTACGATCGTCACATTGTCTGCGCCAATGGTTCCGCATTTGGCCGAAGAAGCATGGACGCAGCTTGGCGCAGCATCAGGCGGTGGCCTTATCGCCGACGCACCTTGGCCGCAGGTCAACCCTGACCTGCTGGTCGAAGACGAAGTGACCATCGCCATTCAGGTGAAGGGCAAGCTGCGTGATACGCTGACCGTTGCAAAGGGACTGCCCCAGGCCGAAGTGGAGGCGCTTGCGCTTGCCAGCCAAAAGGTTCAGCATGCGATTGACGGTGCCGATATCCGGAAAATCATCGTCGTGCCCGATAGGTTGGTCAACATCGTCCTATGAACCGTTTCATCGCCCCTATCTTGCTTACCTTGATGCTGTCCGCATGCGGGTTGCAGCCTTTATACAGCGGTGGATCAAAAGGCGCGGTGGCAACAACGCTGGGTTCCGTATCGGTCGCGACAATCGAAGGCAAAAGTGGTTGGTTGATGCGCAATGCCTTAACCGACCGCCTTGGCGCTCAAGACAGCAACGTGGCCCAATTCCGCTTGGTCGTCACACTTGATGACCGGATTGAAGGCTTTGGCGTGCGTGCCGACGATACGGTCACGCGTGAACGGCGCACATTGCGCGCACGCTATCAACTGATCTCCGTCGCTACCGGTGAAACGGTGCTTGATGCAACCGCGGGATCTGACGCGGGCATCGATGTCGCCGGTTCGGAATATGCCACCATCGCTGGCGAAAACAGCGCGCTGGAAAATCTGACGCAGAAGGTTGCGGATCAGATTGTCACCCGGCTTTCGATCTACGCCCGCGGCGAATGAGCAACGCCAAAGAACGCAGCTTTATAAGTGCCATTGGCACACGTCCCGAGATTCGGCTGTTTTTCATTTTCGGACAGGATGAATCGGCGGCGGCCGACATCGCATCGCAAATGTCCGCCGCGCTGACGGGTTCGGAACGGATCGATATCGACAGCGACCGTATTCGCAATGACCCCGCGCTTCTGGCGGACGAGGCGTCGGCGCTTTCGCTATTCGGCGACAAGCGGCACATCCGGCTGAACTTCCGGCGCGAAGAAGGCGTTGCTGCCGTCGAAAATCTGCTCGCCCTTGAAGGCGACGCCAATCCGGTCATCGCGACCGCCGGCAATCTGACCAAGGCCAGCAAGTTACGGAAGCTTGTCGAAGGCCACCCCCGCGCGATGGTGCATATATGTTACATGCCCGAGGAAGGCGATGCCGCAGCCGCGGTGATGGCGTACGCAGCCACGATGGGGCTGAAGATTGACCGACCACTGGCCGCGCGGATCGCGCGCTACACGGGTCAGGACCGGAAACTGGCGCAGGCTGAAATCGAAAAGCTGTCCTTATATTATGATTCATCGCCGCAACGTCCCGCGACGGTTGAAGTCCCCATATTCGAGGCCTTGTCCGCGGAAACGGGCGAGGAAAATATCAATGGCCTGATCCATCAGGTCATGGGCGGCGATTTGCGCGGGACGGGGCGTGAACTTGTCGCCGCGCGTGACATGGGGGTAGATGCCATCCGCATCATCCGCGCGATGCAGCGGCGGGTAACGTTGCTCGCGGCTATGCGCGCAAAGGTCGACAATGGTTCGAACCCCGGCGCCGTTGTCAAAGCGACCCGGTCAATATTCTGGAAAGACGCCGACAGCTACGCACAACAACTTGCGCGCTGGCCATCGGTGCGGCTTGCGGGGTTGAACAGCCATCTGCTTGAGGTGGAATCCAAGCTTATGCATGTCCGCGATGGACTGGCTGATACGATCTTGGAAGAAGAGCTTGTCCGCATTGCGCGTGCCGCATCGCGCCGCGGCTGATTACTGATATTGCTGGGTAATGGGTGGGAAAATATCTGTTAAGCCGGCCTCTTGAACCCGATGGCAAACAGGCCCACATCCGCAGCAACGAAAGGCCGTTTCATGGAAAAAATTATCAAATCCGACGCCCAATGGCGCGCAGAATTGGACCCCATCCAATATCATGTCCTGCGGGAGGCGGGAACAGAGCGGGCCTTTGCGGGCAAATTGACCGATGAAAAACGCGAAGGCGCGTTTCGCTGCGCCGGATGCGGCACGACGTTGTTTGCATCTGACACCAAATTTGACAGCGGTTCGGGTTGGCCAAGCTTTACCGCGCCCGCAGACGGTGAAGCCATTGATGAGCATATCGATGTTTCGCACGGCATGGTCCGTACCGAGGTGCGATGTGCGGCATGTGAAGGGCATTTGGGACATGTGTTCCCCGATGGTCCGGGGCCAACCGGACTGCGTTACTGCATCAACAGCGCAGCGCTGACATTCGACCCCGAATAAGAACACGCTTGTCGGCGAGTCCGCGACCGATTAACACCCTGCACAATGGCACGCCCGCGCAAAATTTCGAAAGAACGTCGCCCAATGGGAACGTGGATTTTACGTATCATCAAAGCCGGCGTTATCGCGGCACTGCTCGGCGTCATGGTGTTGGGCATTTTTGTCGCCATTGCCCGCGGCGAAATCGACAGCTTTGAAGATTTAAAGGCATCGCCCAACGGCCAGATGATCCGCGTACGTGCTGCCGATGGCACCGTTATCCAATCGCTTGGACCAAGTTTCGGCCGATGGCTGGACATTGATCAGCTGCCATCTGAAATGAAGGACGCAATGGTCGCAGTGGAAGACCGGCGCTTTTATATCCATCCGGGTGTAGACCCTATTGGGATCACGCGGTCGCTTTACGTGCGTGCAATTGACGGACGCTGGACCCAAGGTGGCTCAACAATCACGCAGCAGCTGGCCCGCAACATTTACCTGAACAGCAACAAGGAATTCGGACGCAAAATCCGCGAGGTCATTCTTGCGCTGGCGATGGAAACGAAATTCTCGAAGGACCAGATACTCGAATTATATCTAAACAAAGTCTATTTCGGCGGCGGTGCTTATGGCGTTGATGCGGCGAGCCGCAAATTCTTCGATCATGGTGCGGAAAATCTGAGCCTCGCCGAAGCCGCCATCATTGCGGGCCTTGTAAAGGCGCCATCGCATTATTCACCAACAGCAGATGCACAGGCTGCGATTGACCGCGCCACGGTGGTGGTCGGAGTCATGCAGGATGCCGGAATGATTTCCGCTGCCGAGGCTACACAAGTAAAGCCGGCGGACGTGAAAATGGCGAAACAGCAACCGCAAGACAGCGTGCGTTATTTCACCGATTGGGTTTTGCCACAATTGGACGGCCTGATTGACGAAACCGAAAAACCCATTGATGTGTGGACCACGCTTGACCTGAAAATGCAACGCGCGGCAACGGCAGCGATAGCGGCCAACGTACCGCGCGGTGCGCAAGGTGCGCTGGTGTCCATTGACCGCGATGGCGCAGTTAAAGCTATGGTTGGCGGCACCGATTATGTGACCAGCAATTATAACCGCGCTGTAACAGCAGTCCGGCAACCAGGTTCAGCTTGGAAATTGTTCGTCTACCTGGCCGCGTTGGAAGCCGGCCTCCGTCCCGAAGACATGGTTGAGGATAAACCCGTTGAAATCGAAGGCTGGCAACCCAAAAACAGCAACGGCCAGTATGCCGGTGAAATTTCACTGCGGACGGCATTTGCTTATTCGAAAAACACTGTTGCCGCACAATTGGGGCAAGAGGTTGGCACCAGCAGCATTGCCAACATGGCACGCCGTTTTGGCATAACGACACCCATCAACACGCAGCCGTCGATGGTGCTGGGGACATCGGAAACCCGCGTTATCGACATGACGCAGGCTTTTGCGTCCGTGGGCTCCAATGGCCGCAGCATTACGCCTTATGGCATCTCCAAAGTCACCGCCATTGATGGCGAGATTTTATATTCGGCAAAGCCTGCCCGATCCGTGCAATTGGTGGAGGATTGGGTCGCAGGTGCCATGACGGACCTCATGCAGACGGCGGTTGCAACCGGCACAGGCCGGGCCGCCAATATCGGCCGTCCTGTCGCGGGAAAGACCGGCACCACGAGCAGCAACAAGGACGGCTGGTTCCTTGGCTTTTCAAGTGGTTTGACAACCGGCGTCTGGATGGGCCGCGATGATGCGCGTTCGATCGGCGGCTTGGAAGGCGGCCGAGCGCCAGCGCAAGCTTGGGCCGCCTATATGCGGGTTGCAGTATCCGGCCGACCCGTGGAAAATTTTGCGACCGAAGTAACCTTCCCCGAACAATTGGAAGGCGAAGATTTCCTGCTTGGCGAAGGGGAAGAGGGAATGCTGTTCGACGAAAACGGTATGCCGATTGAGGGCGACCCTGCTTTTGGCGATCCCGGCGCAATGCCGGCGACTGACCCGGAACCTTTGGATGACGCATTTATCGAGCGCGCTATCGGGCGCCGGGAACCCAGATCGTCGCGCGACGAAGCGGGCGTTCGCGAACCGCAATAAGGTTCGGTCCTCGAGGGTCCGGACATCAGAAACTGGCTGCAATTTGCGGCGTGCAGCTAAAGCGCGTGACCCGTGCGGCTCTTTTTCGTTTCAAGATAATGCGCATTATGCGGGTTCGCCGCGATTTTTAGCGGCAGTCGCTCTTCGACAGATATGCCTGCGGACCTCAGGCCTTCAACCTTTTCAGGATTGTTCGTGAGCAACCGGACGTTGGATATGCCAAGCAGTTCCAGCATACGGGCCGCGACCGAAAAATCGCGCGCATCAATGGCAAAGCCCAATCGAGTATTGGCATCGACGGTATCAAATCCCTGATCCTGAAGCGCATAGGCACGCAGCTTGTTGATCAGGCCGATGCCACGGCCTTCCTGACGCAAGTATAAAAGTATGCCCCAATTGGCGTCGGAGATTTGGTGTAACGCCTCGTGCAATTGCGGGCCACAATCGCACTTCAGGCTGCCCAAGACATCACCCGTCAGGCACTCGCTATGCAACCGGACAACAGGCGGCGTGCCATCGCGTTTGCCGATGAGCAAAGCGACATGGTCTGACGCGTCCACGTCCGTTCGAAATGCGACAATTTCAGCATCGACATTTGCAGCAACCGGCAACCGTGCGCGCGCCGCAATGTGCAACGCCCCGCTATCGTCAAACGCAGCGACATCCTGCGGGGATACAGTCGCGGACGCACGTTCCGAATCCGGCAACACCAAAAAAGCGGGGAGCAGTCCAGCAAGCCGCGCAAGCTCAATGGCTGCTGCTGCAGCAGGTCCATCGGCGAGCGCCAATGCTTCAAACGGGCCCTTCATCGGGTAACGCAAATCGAGCGTTGGATCCGCCACCGCCAATGCCAGGTTGATATCAAGGTCCGCTGGCGCCTTTATCATCACCGGCAAAGCGGTATCGGCCGCGGCGCGCTGGTTCATGAGTTTCAATGTCGCCGCCCGGCTCGCGGAAAGCAGGATGGCCTGCGCACCTGCAACGTCGCGCGCGGTCTCAATCGGCAAAAGGCAAAGGGCTTGGCCGAGATGTTCGACATTGATGGCCCAGCCACGACGCAGCGCGTCAATGGCCAGCGCCGCACGGCGGGCATCGCCCTCAATTGCGGGGGCACCGTTCAAAAGGCAAATTCCGTAACGATGGGCGCATGGTCAGATGGCTTACCCCATCCGCGCACATGCTTATGCACCACATGCGACTTGGCCTTCTCCTTCAAGTCAGGGGTCACCCACATATGGTCAAGCCGGCGGCCACGATCCGATGTCTCCCAATCCTGCGCGCGGTAGCTCCACCATGTGTACAGCTTCTTCGACGGTTCGACAAAATGCCGCGCGACATCGACCCAGTCCGCGGCTTCCTTAATCGCGGCCAAATGTTCGCATTCAATTTTTGTGTGGCTGACGACATTGACGAGCTGCTTATGGCTCCAAACATCATGCTCAAGCGGCGCAACGTTGAAATCACCCGTCAATATGGTCGGGCTGGTGACCGCACGCGACCACTCGGTCATGCGCGAGAGGAACCCAAGCTTTTGTCCGAATTTCGAATTCACTTCGCTGTCGGGAACTTCGCCGCCAGCCGGAATATAGACATTGTCGATCCGCACACCCTTTGCGGCGTCGACATTCAGCTCCGCACCCACATGCCGCGCTTCGCCATTCGCCTGCCAATCTTCAACGCGGCGGTTGATTAAAGGCAGCTTGCTGACAATCGCGACACCGTGATGCATCGGCTGGCCATTCAAAACCATGTGGCGATAGCCAAGCTGCCGAAACAATCCTTCGGGGAAAAGGCTGTCGATGACTTTGGTTTCCTGCAGGCACAGGACGTCGGGCGCTTCTTCTTTCAGATAGCGTTCGACAATGTCGATGCGGGCGCGAACCGAATTGATATTCCACGAGGCGATACGGATGGTCTGAGACATAAGAATATGGCCCTATATGCCAGAAGCGGCAGGGGCAAGTCGGTGAAGCGAAATCCATGCCAAAAAAGCAAAGCCCTCATCCCGGGGGCATTTGGGATGAGGGCTAAGCTTGCGTTCGTCACGCGGGTATCAGCGACGATTTAATGTCGTGGGCAACAGGGGGAAAACCACACGAACTCTCAATCGCTGACCATCAAATTATAGGATGACTTTCCTGTCGTTGAGATGAACGAAACCGTTCAGCTCGGCAGCTTGTCGGTCATCAGCATCGGTTCGTCGACCGATTTTAAGATTTCCGTCGGACGGGCCGTGGGTCTTTCCATGAAAATGCGCTGTCGGCGATGGCGCCATTATAGGTAACGTTGCTGAGCCGGATGCTTGTGCGATTGTTTTTGGAATCAAGCGCAACCCATCCGTTCAGCGTCAATCCACCCGGCGCGCCGGGCTTGTTGACGAATATCATTGTAATGGTGCCATATTCAGGGCGCTTCGGGTCGCGAACTTCGACGCTGATGACATCATCGGTTGATGTCGGGACCAGTTTGCCAAAGCGCGCCAAATCCTTGCCCGGGTCAAGCAACGCGGCGAGCGGGCTGTTACGGATTGGCCAGCGCTGCACTTGTTTGACTTCATAATCGACCATGGTCAGCGCGCGTCCATCGGCAACGATCAACAACGGCACATCTTTTTGATATTCAAAACGCACATGGCCGGGACGCTTGAGCAAAAGCTTGCCCGTTACAGCCCCGCCGTTGCGATCCGTCTGGGTGAAGTTGGCCGTCATTGTGCCCACCGTCTTCATATGCTGGGTCACGCGCGCCATGCGATCCGCCTGCGATTGCGCATTCGACGGCGCGACCGCGATCAAGGCAACGGGCGCGAGCATTAAGACGTAATTTCGAAAGGTCATTCTGGTTTCCTTGGGAGGGGTTCAATCGCGGCTAGGGCAACCGCCTTGAACGCCGTCTTAACGTCTACAGCGGCTCGCCGGTCCGGTCACGCAGCACTTCGCGGCGGCCAATGTGGTTCGGCGCGGTGATGAAGCCGTCTTCTTCCATACGATCAATCAACCGAGCTGCGCTGTTATAACCAATCCGCAGCTGACGCTGAATCCAGCTCGTCGATGCCTTTTGGCTTTCAAACACGATCTGGCACGCCTTGCGATATTGCGCGTCTTCTTCATTGTCATCGCCGCCCATTCCGCCAAAGTCGAAACCGCCGTCTTCGGGTTCTTCGGTCACCGCCTGAATATATTCGGGCTGCCCCTGGCCGCGCCAATGGTCGGCCACGCGGCGGACTTCATCATCGGAAACAAACGGACCGTGAATACGCGTCAGCCCGCGACCGCCCGCCATATAGAGCATGTCGCCCTTGCCCAGCAGCTGTTCGGCACCCTGTTCACCCAAAATCGTACGGCTATCGATTTTCGAGGTCACATGGAAAGAAATACGCGTCGGCAAGTTCGCCTTGATAACGCCGGTGATAACATCAACCGATGGCCGCTGCGTCGCCATGATGAGGTGAATACCTGCAGCACGTGCCTTTTGCGCAAGGCGTTGAATGAGGAATTCGACTTCCTTACCAGCGGTCATCATCAGGTCGGCGAGCTCGTCCACGATGATGACGATCTGCGGCATTGGCTCATAGGCCAAGCTTTCTTCCTCATATTGCGGCTGGCCGGTCATCGGGTCATAGCCAATTTGCACCTTACGGCCCAATGGCGCACCCTTTGCCTTTGCCCCGCGGACTTTTTCGTTGAAGTTTGCAAGGTTGCGCACGCCCAGCGATGACATCATCCGGTAGCGTTCTTCCATCTGCTCAACCGCCCATTTGAGCGCGCGAATGGCTTTGGCAGGCTCGGTGACGACGGGGGACAACAGATGCGGAATATCGTCATAGCTGCTCAATTCAAGCATCTTGGGATCGATCATGATCATACGGCACTGGTCCGGCGTCAAACGATAGAGCAACGACAATATCATACAGTTTAGGCCGACCGATTTACCTGAACCGGTTGTCCCTGCGACCAACAAATGCGGCATCGGGGCGAGATCGGCGATGACGGGATCGCCGGAGATATTCTTACCCAAAATTATCGGCAAAGCGCCCTTTTGATCGGCAAAGGCGTCTGATCCGACCATTTCCTGAAACACCACGGCTTCGCGATGGGCGTTGGGCAGCTCAATACCCATGACGGTGCGGCCCGGTATCGTCGAAACACGCGCGGACAAGGCGGACATGTTGCGCGCAATATCTTCTGCCAGCTGGATAACGCGGCTGGATTTGATACCCGCTGCAGGCTCCAACTCATACATCGTGACCACGGGTCCCGGACGCACCGCAACAATCTGTCCCTTAACGTGAAAGTCATCCAACACCGATTCCAGCAAGCGCGCATTTGCTTCGAGCGCAGTTTTGTCGAGCTTTGGCACCGAAATGGCAGACGGCGGATCAAGCAGATCAAGCGACGGCAAAACAAAGCTGCCAAAGAAATCGCCCTGCCGCGCACCGGTTGAGAACGCCGCTTTTTTCGGCGCCAGCGTGCGGTCTTCGATCACGGGGGGCTTGCGTAGTTCAGGCTCGACAGCCTTACGCGGCGGCTTGGGCTCGATAATTTGGGCAACATCCGAATCGTCTGCGTCAAAGGCACCCAGATCGTTTTTCAGCCCTGAAAATTTAGGCATGGCCAATGAAGGGATGCGGAACAGCGGGCGCTCAAGCTCAAGCGCGCGAATAACCAACGCTACCCCGCCACTTAAGCTGCCCAAAATCAGCAGAACCCGCAATATAGTGCCGAGCACCCCCTGAATTTGACCAACAAGTGCGACGGCGGCATTTGCCAACAGCAAATTAATCGCGCCGCCCCATCCAGCGGGCAAGCCGATGTCGCTGCCGTGCTGCCAATAGGCCATGCCAAACCCGATCAGCAGCATGCCGCACAGGCATAATGTAAGCTGCCGTTTCCACTGCGGCTGCGGGACTGCGCGCCACAAGCGTCGTGCGAACACCAGCATCAGCGGGAACAGGAAAATGGCAGGAACGCCAAATAGAAACAGCATGATGTCGGACACATAGGCGCCGCTTTGGCCCATCCAGTTGTGCTGCACATCTGCAGCCGCGCTATTGAACGCCGCATCGCCGGCCGAATAGCTAAGCACCGCAAAGCCATAAAATACCGCAAACAGGCCAAGCACAGCCGCGCCAAACAAGGTGCTGCTGCGGATCAGCGACGCGCGCATCATATTCCGCCAATTGGCCATGTTCGTTTTTGACGTAAATTTAGAAATGCGCGAGGCCATGATTATAATGCCATATATGGGTGGCCGCCAACGGCCGAACGCCCCCTTTTCGCTGTCGCTGGACTCGCCGTCAAGTATTACAGGTTGAAGATTGCTGCCAACGTGGATGGGCTACGGTCAAAATCCTCCTTTGAGTCCGCCCATCTGTTGCGGCATAGGGGCAATATGAATCACAAAGCAGACGTCATCATTATCGGCGGCGGGCTCATCGGGCTTACGCAAGCATTGGCATTGGCTGCACATGGCATCACCAGCCATGTCATTGACCGCGCCGATCAGGCGAGCATGCTGCAAGCCGGCTTTGACGGCCGCACCTTTGCCATATCGAGCTCTAGCTATAAACTGTTCGAAGCCATTGGACTGGGCGACGCATTGGCCGGAAAAGGCTGCCCGATTGAAAAGATTTGGGTGAGCGATAGCTTAAAGCCCGGATCACTGGATTTCGCACCAGCCGAAGATGACGGCTTCTTGGGCCAAATGTTTGAAAGCCGCTTCTTGCGCAGCGTGTTGTACAATGCGGCGCTCGAAAGCGACGCGATCCAGTTGCACATGCCCGCCAACATCACCCACAAATCACAGGATTCAGGTCGCGCCTCCGTGCATCTCGACGACGGCAAAGTTTTGACCGCTGATCTGATGATTGTCGCGGAAGGTCGGCAAAGCCAGACTCGCGAGGAAATGGGAATCAATATTGCGCACTGGCAATATGACCATAGCGCCATGGTCGGTGCGATCTTCCACGAACATTCCCACAACAACATTGCCTATGAGATTTTTTATCCGTCAGGCCCATTTGCCGTCTTGCCCATGTTGGATGCGGACGACGGGCGGCATCGTTCAGCGATCGTCTGGTCGGTCGATGCCGCAGATGCGCCGGGATATATGAAATTGTCGCCGCGTGGATATGCGGCGGAGCTGGAAAAGGCGATGGGCGGAATATTGGGTGCAGTTGAGATCGCCGCGCCTTTATCGTCGTACAAACTTGGGTTCCACCATGCAGCCAACATCACGGCGGAACGGCTGGTGCTCATCGGCGACAGCGCACATGGCATTCACCCGATCGCGGGTCAGGGGCTCAACCTTGGGCTGCGCGACGTTGCGGCGTTAACCGAAGTATTGGTCGACGGGATGCGGCTTGGTCTTGATTTTGGCGATGCGCAGTTGCTCGATCGCTATAGCCGGTGGCGCAGCATTGATACGTTGCTGATCGCGGTATCGACCGATGGCTTGAACCGCCTTTTTTCTATTCCCGGGAAAGCCGCGTCGGCGGTCCGGCGTTTCGGAATGGCCATGGTGCAACGCGCTGCCCCGGCCAAGGCATTTTTCATGGCCGAGGCGCGGGGCGAAAGCGGCGCGCTGCCCAAATTGCTTCAGGGTGTTGCCGTCTAAATTCGCATTATCCTTGGGTCACGGGCACAAGACGGATTTCGACACGACGGTTCGCCGCGCGACCTGCCTCATCCAGATTGCTCGCCTTTGGCTGGCTCTCACCATAGCCACGCGTTGCAAGACGCGCGGACTGAACGCCGCGCGAGGTTAGATAGCTTGCAACAGCCGACGCACGGCGTTCCGATAACGACTGGTTATAGGCATCCGACCCTGTGGAATCGGTATGGCCCATGACGTCAACATAGGTTTTTTCATATTGCGTCAGCGTCGATGCAACCTGATCCAGCGTATTGCGGAAACCCGCATCGATATTCGCGCTATCGAGGCCAAAGGTCACTTCGGAAGGCATATCGAGAACAAGATTGTCGCCATCGCGAATAACGTTGATGCCCGTGCCCGCAGTTTGCTGACGCAGCTTTCTTTCTTGTTCGTCCATATAATAGCCAACACCCGCACCGGCCAAAGCGCCAATACCCGCGCCGACAATCTTTTCCGTGCGATCGCTGCGGCCGCCAATAAGGTCGCCAAGCAAATATCCACCCAATGCGCCGCCAACGCCACCAAGCGCAGTCTTCGAAATCGTGCGCTGGCCCGTTTCCGGATCGGTCACACATGCCGATAGCGGCAGCATAGCGGCCATAAGCGACAGCGTTATCAATTGATTCTTCTTCATCATTTTCCCTTTCAGCTTGGATGCCCCATAAGCGACACCCATGATGAACCTGCGATTATCATTGGCTGGGTTGCATCCGTTGATTATAACAGATTTTGCGGCATTTTGTTGCCAAAGCGCTGGCGTTGGCACTATGGGAAGCAGGTCCCTATGGAACCTCTTCATCCTTTCCCGTGGTTTGATGCCGCAACGATATTGGCTCTCATTGCCCTGAACGGCGTGTTTGCCATGTCTGAACTCGCCATCGTTTCGGCGCGCACAGCGAAACTAAAGGCCATGGCGGAAGACGGAAAGCGCGGCGCAGCGGCCGCCCTTCGGTTGGGACGAGACCCGGGCAAGTTTTTATCCACCGTGCAAATCGGCATCACGCTCATTGGTATTATCGCGGGTGCTTATTCTGGATCGACGCTGGGCGGGCCAGTGGCCGAACGCATCGCACTTTTGGGCATAGACAAGGAATGGTCGGAAACTTTGGGTTTCGGGCTTGTCATCAGCATCACGACTTACGCATCCTTGGTGGTCGGCGAACTGGTCCCCAAGCAATTTGCGCTCATTGCGCCCGAAAGAATCGCCGTCACCATGGCGGGCCCAATGGAGATGCTGGCACGCGTGACCGCACCGATTGTCTGGACCCTTGATAAATCCAGCGCGACCATATTCCGTGCACTCGGGCTTCGCCGCGACACCCGTGACGCACTGAGCGCCGAGGAACTGCGTATGGTGTTCGCCGAAGCCACCCATGCAGGCATCATTGAAGAGCATGAACATAAGGTCATTGCAGGCGTTGTACGGCTGGCTGACCGTCCAGTGCGTGAGGTCATGACGCCACGTACGGATGTCGACCGTATTGCAGCCGACGCATCTGAAGATGATGTCCGCGATTCGCTGTTAAATTCGCTGCACACGCGGCTACCCGTCACCGGCGAAGATGGTGACGATATCATCGGTGTTGTCCAATCACGCGATATTGTTGCTGCCCAGATTCGCGGCGAAAGTCTGGATATCCGCAGCTTGATGCGTCGCGCCGAAATCATCCCCGATCAACTTGACGCCATGGATGCACTTGAAATCCTGCGTTCGTCCGATGTGCCGATGCTGCTGGTCCATGATGAATATGGCCATTTTGAAGGAATCGTCACGCCCAACGACCTTTTGGCGGCGATTGCGGGCGAGTTTGCATCGGATCAGGCGCAAGGCAGCGCGCCGAACATCATCACATTGGACGATGGATCGATGCTCGTCTCGGGCGCCATGTCCGCCGACGCAATGGCAGACGCGCTATCGATTGATTTGCCTGAAGACCGCGATTATGCGACCGCTGCGGGCCATGTCCTGCATATCTTGCGGCACTTGCCCGTAGAGGGCGAATCCTTCCGCGACCAAGGTTGGCATTTTGAAGTTGTGGATATGGATGGCCGCAAAATCGACAAGCTGCGCGTCCGACTTGCAGAAAAAGCAACCCGAACAGACGCAGTTGAGGGCTTGTGATTGCACAAACGCTTGGTTAGGGCGTTCGGCAGATATGGAATTACACGTCACGACGACAGCAGGATATTGATATGGCCGATTTCTTCCTCCCAAAGAACAGCAAGGTCCAAAAGGGCACTGTTCACGCCGCGAAAACCGACGGGAAAGTCAAGAAATTCAAGGTGTATCGTTACGATCCCGACAGTGGCGAAAACCCGCGTTACGACACTTTTGAAGTCGATACCGAAACCTGCGGCCCAATGGTCCTCGACGCATTGATCAAGATGAAGGGCGAGCAGGATTCGTCGCTGACATTCCGCCGTTCATGCCGCGAAGGCATTTGTGGTTCATGCTCGATGAACATCGACGGCAAAAATGGCCTCGCGTGCACCACGGCAATTGAAGATTGCAAAAGCGAAGTCACACTGACGCCGCTGCCGCATATGGAAGTTATCAAGGACCTGGTTCCTGACTTCACCCATTTTTATGCGCAATATGCGTCGATCAAGCCATGGCTGCAAACGGTTACGCCTGAACCATCGGGCAAAGAGCGCCTTCAGTCGCCGGAAGACCGCGCAAAGCTCGATGGTCTGTATGAGTGCATCTTGTGCGCATGCTGCTCGACAAGCTGCCCGTCTTATTGGTGGAACAGCGACAAGTTTTTGGGCCCAGCCATCTTGCTTCAGGCCTATCGTTGGTTGGCTGATAGCCGTGACGAAATGACCGGTGAGCGTTTGGATGAGTTGGAAGATCCATTCCGTCTGTATCGCTGCCACACGATCATGAACTGCGCGAATGCATGCCCCAAGGGTCTGAACCCTGCAAAGGCCATTGCGGAAACCAAGAAGATGGTTGCCGAACGCCACCTTTAATTTACGGGACGGCAGTTGGACACACCCGCTTTTGATAGCAGTCCGGATCCGGACAATCCTGGTTGGCTAAACTGGCAGATGACCGATGCCACGCGCTATAATGGCACGGTCCTCGGTAAAATGCTGGTGCGCAGCGAAGGGCATCATAAAGCACGCCTTCGCATGTTTCCCGAACACCGGCACAGCAACTTGCGCGACGCGGTGCATGGCGGCGTCACGCTGGGTTTTATTGACGTGGCCATGTTTGGCGCATCGCGGATGTTTGGCCTGATTGAGGCGGGCGCTGCCGTTACGCTTGACCTATCGGTGCAGTTCATTGGCGCTGGAGTAATCGGCGAAGCACTTGAGGCTGAGGTCGAACTTTTAAAAGAAACGGGTCGCCTGCTGTTCATGCGCGGCGTTGTCTCGCAAGGCGAGTCCCGCGTCGCCGCGTTTTCAGGGACGATCCGAAAACCCAGTCAGAAATGATGCCCGCCTCGGTCACGGATCGGCACGCAGCCCTTGTCAGTGCAGGCGAATTGAAGCCTGATGCTGATCAAGCCAAGGCCGTTTTGGCGCTGGCGAAAGTGCAAACAGAGCTTGAGGCCGTGCCGCCCCGCGGAAGCACAATGTGGCGTTTCTTGGGACGCAAGCCGGACCCCGCGCGCGGGCTATATTTATGGGGCGGTGTTGGGCGCGGAAAATCCATGCTCATGGACCTGTTTTTTGACAGCGTGCAGATACAGCGGAAACGTCGTGCCCATTTCCATGAATTCATGCTGGATATCCACGCGCGGCTAAAGGTTGAGCGCGAAAAAGAGAAAGGCGATCCTATTCCGCCCGTGGTCGCGGCACTTGCGGATGAAGCCCGGCTGCTCTGTTTTGACGAAATGGTCGTCAACAACATGGCCGATGCAGCGATCATGTCTCGGCTGTTCACAGGATTGATTGCCGCAGGCGTCACGGTTGTCACAACATCGAACCGACGACCCGATGACCTGTATAAGGATGGCCTCAACCGCCAGCTGTTTTTACCGTTCATCGCGTTGATCAAAGACAGGCTTGATATTTTTGCGCTCGATGGCCCGACAGACTATCGGCGCGACCGTCTGGGCAATGCCAAAACCTGGCTCGTACCCAATGGTGCCGAGGCGACGGCGGCATTATCGGAAACATTTTTCCGGATGACGGATTACCCGCCCGAGGACCGCGCACATGTCCCCTCGTTAGAACTCGACGTGGGCGGCGGTCGGACACTGCATGTGCCAAAGGCGCTGAAGGGCGTTGCCGTTTTCTCGTTCAAGCGTCTTTGCGCGGAGGCGCGCGGTGCCTCTGACTATCTGGCTATTGCGCGACGGTTCCACACCGTTTTGATGGTGGGCATTCCCGTGCTTGGGCCGCACAACCGCAATGAAGCGGCGCGATTTGTGACGCTGATCGATGCGTTGTACGAATATCGCGTAAAGTTTTTGGCGAGCGCAGATGCCGGCCCTGACCAGCTTTACCCAATGGGCGACGGGCGTTTTGAATTTGACCGTACCGTATCGCGGCTGATGGAAATGCAGTCGGAAGATTATCTGGCGGAAGGCCACGGCGCGCGCTAGCATTGCATAAAGGGAGAGAAAAGATGATCGGACGGAGCACGTTTTTATTGGCAGGCATTTTGGCCCTGACGACCGCTGCACATGCGCAAACAGCTGCATCGAAAATAGCATCGGAACGTGCGCTCTTTGCAAAGATCGTCGAAATTCCCACCGTTGAGGGGCAGCCTGCCGAATTCAAAAAGCTGACCACATTATTGGCAGCCGAGTTCCGAAAGGCTGGCATCACCAACGTGATCATCAAGGATCATGACAATACCCAGACAATGATTGTCCGTTGGCCCGCAGCAAAGCCGTCGGGCAAAAAGCCGATTTTGCTGATGGCGCACATGGATGTCGTCGCCGCCAAAGCAAGCGATTGGAAATATCCGCCATTTAAGTTTCGGGAAGAAGGCGGCTATTATCTGGGTCGCGGGTCAAACGACAATAAGGCGGCCTTGACCGGTATCGTCCTTGCCCTGCAATATTTGCGCGCAGAAAAGTTTGAACCGACGCGCGATATCATTGTGCTGTTTACCGGCGATGAAGAGACGATCGGCAACGGTGCGCGGCGCGCGGCAACCGAATGGCGCGACCTTATTGACGCCGAATATGCGCTCAATGGCGATGCTGGCGGCGGGTCGGTTTTCCCTGATGGCCGCGTTGAAGGCTTCGGCATTCAGATTGCGGAGAAAACCTACGCCGATTTCCGGCTGACCGCGGTGAACCGTGGCGGGCACAGCAGCGTGCCGCGTCCCGACAATGCGATTTATGCGCTGGCCAATGCGCTCACCGCAGTGGAGCGGCATCGCTTTCCAGCCATGATTAACGATGCCACACGCGCCAGCTTCGAGATGCTGGCAAAAGGCGATAGTGGCCAATTTGGCGAGCTATTGCGCAGATATCTTGCCGATCCCCAAGATCGCGAAACCGCCGATCTATTGGAAGCGATGGACCCCGGAAGCACGCGCACGCGCTGTGTTGCAACGATGTTGTCTGGTGGTCACGCACCAAATGCCTTGCCCCAAAAGGCCGAAGCCAATGTGAACTGCCGCATTTTTCCCGGCGTTAAAACAGAGGATGTCCGCCAGCAATTGCAAGCCCTTTCAGGACCGGATGTCACGGTATCGGCCGCCGAAGGATCGCAAACACCCGAAACCGCACCATCACCGATGCGCGATGACATAGTCCAAGCCTATCGGGCTGCTGTCGCAACCCGCTTTCCCAACGCGCCCGTTCTGCCATTCCAGTCGGCAGGCGCTACCGACGGCGCGTTTTTACGTGCCGCTGGCATTCCCGTTTATGGATTTGGTGGCCTTTGGAGCATCGTCGGACAGAAAGAGGGCGCGCATGGCCTGGATGAACGCGTCTGGGCCGAAGGATTTCATGGCCAAGTGCCCATCTGGATGGAAATGTTGCGGCGGGTGGCTGGTAACTGACAGCGTGCTCTTCGCCCGCTATCGCTATTGCGAACTGTTATCATAAAAAGCCTTAACTTTGGGCCTTTATTGGGTTGTTATCCACAGCGATTCGGCGTAACGACGCCGCAATTCCGCTAAAAAGCCCTAAGGGAAGGACAGTTTTGTATGGCTCGCAAAAAAATTGCGCTTATTGGCGCCGGTAATATCGGCGGCACGCTTGCTCACCTCGCAGCATTGAAAGGCCTCGGCGACATCGTCTTGTTCGACGTTGTTGAAGGTATTCCCCAGGGCAAGGCGCTTGACCTGTCGCAATGCGGTCCCGTCGAAGGCTTCGATGCCAAGATTACGGGCACCAATGATTATGCCGACATTGCTGGCGCCGACGTGATCATCGTCACCGCCGGTGTTGCGCGCAAGCCCGGCATGAGCCGCGATGATTTGCTTGGCATCAACCTAAAGGTCATGAAGGCCGTAGGCGAAGGCATTGCCGCGAACGCGCCAAACGCATTCGTCATCTGCATCACCAACCCGCTCGACGCGATGGTCTGGGCGCTGCGCGAATTCTCCGGCCTGCCGCACCACATGGTTGTCGGCATGGCAGGCGTTCTCGACTCGGCCCGTTTCAGCCACTTCCTTGCGGACGAATTCAATGTGTCGGTAAAAGACGTCACAAGCTTCGTGCTTGGCGGTCATGGCGACACGATGGTGCCCGTCATTCAATATTCGACCGTATCGGGCATTCCGGTTCCAGACCTTATCAAAATGGGCTTTTCGACTCAGGAGCGCATTGACGCAATCGTGCAGCGCACGCGCAGCGGCGGTGGTGAAATCGTTGGTCTGCTTAAAACGGGCTCTGCGTTCTACGCGCCGGCAACAAGCGGTATCGCGATGGCCGAAGCTTATTTGAACGACCAAAAGCGCGTTCTTCCAGCCGCGGTGCATCTGACCGGCCAATATGGCGTCGACAATCTATATGTCGGTGTACCTGTCGTCATTGGCGCAGGCGGCGTTGAAAAGGTCGTCGAAATCGCCCTTGATGACGAAGCCAAGGGCAACCTCGCGGTTAGCGTCGATGCGGTCAAAGAACTGCTTGTCGCATGTAAGGCAATTGATTCCTCGCTGAACTAAGCGAACCCCAGAATTTAGGAGACGTATGTGAGCATCCTTATCAACAAAAACACCAAGGTCATCACGCAAGGTATGACGGGTGCCACCGGCACATTCCATACCGAGCAGGCGCTTGCTTATGGCACGCAGATGGTTGGCGGGGTTACCCCCGGCAAGGGCGGAACAACGCATATCGGCCTGCCAATGTTTGACACGGTGCTTGAGGCCAAGCAAACAACGGGCGCGGATGCGTCGGTTGTGTATGTGCCGCCACCCTTTGCGGCTGATTCAATCCTTGAAGCCATTGACGCGGAAATCCCGTTGATCGTTTGCATAACTGAGGGCATTCCTGTGCTCGACATGGTCAAGGTGAAGCGCGCATTGTCGGGTTCGAAATCGCGCCTGATTGGTCCAAACTGCCCTGGCGTTCTGACACCCAATGAATGCAAAATCGGCATCATGCCCGGCAGCATCTTCTCCGCAGGTTCGGTCGGCGTGGTTTCACGTTCTGGCACGCTCACCTATGAAGCCGTGTTCCAGACCACAGCTGAAGGCCTTGGCCAGACCACTGCGGTTGGCATTGGCGGTGACCCCGTCAACGGCACCAACTTCATCGATTGCCTTGAACTGTTCCTTGCCGATGATGCGACCAAGTCCATCATCATGATCGGTGAAATCGGCGGCAGCGCAGAAGAAGAAGCTGCACAGTTCCTGATCGACGAAGCCAAGAAGGGCCGCAAAAAGCCAATGGCTGGTTTCATCGCCGGACGCACCGCACCTCCCGGACGCCGTATGGGCCATGCTGGCGCCATCGTATCGGGCGGCAAGGGTGACGCAGAAAGCAAGATCGCAGCAATGGAAGCCGCCGGCATCCGCGTATCGCCGTCACCATCATTGCTCGGCAAGACATTGGTCGAAGTGCTGAAGGGTTGAGGTTTGGGCGTTTCATAAACGCGTTGGAATCCAGCCGTCGCTGGAACACACAATTTTGTGTTCCCCGGCGCAGGCCGGGGTCCAGCCGTGAATGGAACGTCGATTGTCTTGGTTCTGGACCCCAGCCTTCGCTGGGGAACACATTGGTCAACTAAAAGATGGATCAGCCGGGTTATGTTTACATCATGGCCAACAAACGAAACGGCACGATCTATCTTGGAGTGACAAGTAACTTGCAGCAGCGGTGCTTTCAGCATCGCAATGGTTTGATTGACGGCTTTACCAAACAATATGGGTGCAAACTTCTCGTTTGGTATCAGCGGTTCGAAAATCTGCATGATGCGCGGCGGCGCGAAGTGCAGATGAAAAGTTGGAAGCGGCTTTGGAAGCTGCGTGAGATCGAACAGATGAACCCCAACTGGGCGGATCTGTACGAGACATTAGTTTGATGTTGGACCCCGGCGTTCGCTTGGGCACACGAGGTATTTTATGGGCTTAGAAAACCAAGATTTTGAAACTGAGCAAGGTCCAAGCTGGGCACGTTCGAACTGGCCTTTGTCCATCACCGATGACCTGACGGCTTCGCTTGATCCGACGCAGATGGCTGTCGAAGTCAAGGCCGCGGCAAAGGCTGCTGGCAAGCCCATGGCAGAAGCCGACGCTGTTGCCGCTGCGAGCGATTCCATTCGCGCAATGATGCTGGTGCGCACCTATCGTGTGCGCGGACATCTGGCAGCGAACCTTGATCCGCTTGGACTTTCCAAGCAGGACATTCCCGCTGACCTTACCCCCGAATATCATGGCTTTACTGGCGCAGACCTCGACAAGCGGGTCTATGTCGGCGGCACGCTTGGCCTCGAATGGACCACGGTTCGTGAGCTCGTCGATACGCTGCGCGCCAATTATTGTGGTCCAGTTGGCCTCGAATATATGCACATTTCCGACGTCGAAGAGCGCCGGTTCCTGCAAGAACGGATGGAGGGCAAAGATGCCGCCATCCAATTTACGCCCGAAGGCAAAAAAGCCATCCTCGGTAAAGTCATCGAGGCGGAGCAGTACGAAAAATTCCTTGGTCGCAAATATGTAGGTACGAAGCGGTTCGGCCTTGATGGCGGCGAATCGATGATTCCCGCACTCGAAGCCGTCATCAAATATGGTGGCCAGCTCGGCGTGCGCGAAATCGTTTACGGCATGCCGCATCGCGGCCGTCTCAACGTTTTGGCCAATGTGATGGCAAAGCCATACCGCATCATCTTCCACGAATTTTCGGGCGGAAGCGCGAACCCTGATGATGTTGGCGGTTCGGGCGATGTGAAATATCACCTCGGCACCAGCACTGACCGCGAATTTGACGGCATCAAGGTGCATATGAGCCTTGTGCCAAACCCTTCGCACCTTGAAGCGGTGAACCCAGTGGTGCTTGGCAAGGTACGCGCGAACCAAACCGCACGTGATGACCTTGGCAAGCATGAACAAGTGCTGCCCGTGCTGTTGCATGGTGACGCCGCCTTTGCTGGTCAGGGCATCGTTTGGGAGTGCCTCGGCTTTTCCGGTATTCGTGGGTACAACACCGGCGGTTGCCTGCACTTTATCGTGAACAACCAGGTTGGTTTCACAACCAGCCCGCAATATGCGCGGTCTTCGCCTTATCCATCCGACGTAGCCAAGGGCGTTCAGGCGCCAATATTCCACGTCAATGGGGATGATCCCGAAGCGGTGACCTTCGCCTGTAAAATTGCGATTGAATTCCGCCAGACATTCCACCGCGACATCGTCATCGACATGTGGTGCTATCGCCGCTTTGGCCACAATGAAGGCGACGAACCCGGTTTCACGCAGCCATTGATGTACAAAGTCATCAAGGGCCACCCCGCCGTCAGCAGCTTGTACGCCAAGCGGCTTGAGGCCGAGGGTGTTATCGATGCGAATTGGGCGGACGAGCACGCCATGCGCTATGTGCAGACGCTCGAGCAGGAATTTGCCAGCGCCGCCGATTATAAAGCCAATGCCGCTGACTGGTTTGGTGGACGCTGGTCTGGCCTGTCCAAGCCAGCCGACCCAGAAACCGCGCGCCGGAATGTGCAAACCAGCGTGTCCAAAAAGCTGTTCGATAGCCTGGGCCGCACGCTGACCACTGTGCCCGAAGGGCATAATATTCACCCGACGCTCAATCGTGTGCTCGATGCCAAAAAAGCCATGTTCAGCACCGGTGAGAACTTTGACTGGGCAACAGGCGAAGCGCTCGCTTTCGGATCTTTGCTTACCGAAGGCTATGGCGTGCGCTTATCGGGCCAAGATTCGGGTCGCGGTACGTTCAGCCAACGCCACGGTGTCTGGGTCGACCAGACGACAGAGGAAAAATATATCCCGCTGGCAACATTGCCACATGGCCGCTTTGAAATTCTCGACAGTCCTTTGTCGGAATTCGGCGTGCTGGGTTTTGAATATGGCTATGCCGGTGCCGAACCAAAGACATTGGTGCTTTGGGAAGCGCAATTTGGCGACTTCGTGAATGGTGCGCAAACCATGATCGACCAGTTTATTGCCTCCGGTGAAGCGAAATGGTTGCGCGCCAATGGCCTCGTGATGCTGTTGCCGCATGGCTATGAAGGACAAGGTCCGGAACACAGCTCCGCGCGGCTTGAGCGCTTCCTGCAATTGTGCGCCGAAGATAATATTCAGGTCGCAAACTGCACCACGCCTGCAAATTATTTCCATTTGCTGCGCAGGCAGATGGCACGGCCGTTCCGCAAGCCGCTTATCGTCATGACGCCAAAATCATTGTTGCGGCACAAGCTTGCGGTTTCCAAGGCAGAGGATTTCCAAGGCGAAAGCCATTTCATGCGGATCCTGTCGGATATCAACGCGCCTGCGGACAAGGATGTCAAACGACTGGTCCTATGTTCGGGCAAGGTTGCCTATGACCTGATGGAAGCGCGCGATGCATCGGGCGACAAGAACACCGCCATTGTCCGCATCGAGCAGCTATATCCCTTCCCCGCCGAACCATTGATTGTCCGGTTGAAGCGTATGACCAATTTGGAAGAGGTCGTTTGGGCCCAGGAAGAGCCGCGCAATGCCGGCAGCTGGAGCTTCGTCGACCCCTATTTGGAAGAATGCCTGGCAGAAGCCAATGTCGGCCCAGCACGCGCACGTTATGCCGGACGCAAAGCCGCAGCCGCGACAGCCACGGGTCTTGCCAAGCGCCACCAAGCCGAACAGGCCGCATTGGTTGCAGACGCATTGGGCCACAATGTCCGCGAAGAAATCCGCCGTCAACGCACCGGGGGAGCCAAGCCGGTTACCCCTCCATCCTCCTGAGGATTGAATTATGAGCACTGAAGTTAAAGTCCCCGTATTGGGCGAGTCCATTACTGAAGCGACCCTTGGCCAATGGCTGAAAAAACCCGGTGAGCCGGTTGCGGTCGATGAACCGATAGCCAGCCTTGAAACCGACAAGGTCGCGGTCGAAGTGCCGTCGCCTGTCGCCGGTATCATGGGTGCCTATGCCGTTGAGGAAGGCGCGACCGTTAATGTCGGCGCTGTCATTGCTTCAATCGATGCTGGCACCGGCGCTGCCGCAGCACCTGCTGCAGCCGCTGCCGCTGTAGCCCCCGCCGTTACGAGCACCGCTGCGCCTGCGCCGGTCGCTGCTTCGGAAAATAGTGATCTGCCTTTGTCGCCTGCGGTCCGCCGCTTGGTGCTTGAGCTCGGCATTGACCCAAGCAAGATCAAAGGCACCGGCAAGGACGGCCGCCTGACCAAGGAAGATGTTATTGCGGCGGCAAAGGGTGCGCCTGCACCTGCAGCCACTTCGGCATCAACGGCAACGCCAGCTGCGTCTGCGCCAACAGGTGCGCGTCAGGAAGAGCGCGTGAAGATGACGCGCCTGCGCCAGACGATCGCAAAGCGTTTGAAATCTGCACAAGACACAGCGGCGCTGCTCACGACCTTTAACGATGTCGATATGTCCGCCGTAATTGAAGCGCGCGCGACCTACAAAGACCTGTTTGAAAAGAAGCATGGCGTGCGCCTCGGCTTCATGGGCTTCTTTACCAAGGCTGTTGCTTTGGCAGCGCGTGACGTTCCTGCCGTTAATGCGCAGATTGATGGCGACGAAATCGTCTATCACAATTATCTCGACGTCTCGGTCGCGGTTAGCGCGCCAAATGGCCTCGTCGTACCCGTCGTGCGCAACGCCGACGCCATGAGCTTTGCCCAGATTGAAAAGGCGATTGGTGATTTTGGTGCAAAGGCCAAGGCCGGTGCGCTCACCATGGAAGATATGTCGGGCGGAACATTCACCATTTCCAACGGCGGCGTGTTCGGCAGCCTGATGTCGACCCCGATTATCAACCCGCCACAGTCCGCTGTGCTTGGTCTTCACCGGATCGAAGACCGCCCCGTGGTTCGCGACGGACAGGTTGTTGTTCGCCCGATGATGTATTTGGCGCTAAGCTATGACCACCGCCTCATCGACGGCCGTGAGGCAGTGACTTTCCTGAAAATCGTCAAAGAGGCGATTGAAGACCCGACCCGGTTGTTGATCGACCTTTAAGGAGCTGAGCAATGGCAGAACATGATTATGACCTGATCGTTATCGGTGCAGGTCCGGGCGGTTATGTTGCCGCCATCCGCGCCGCACAACTCGGCCTGAAAACAGCCTGCGTCGAAAGCCGTGAGACATTGGGTGGCACATGCCTCAACGTCGGCTGCATTCCGTCGAAAGCTTTGCTGCATGCGTCCGAAATGTACCATGAGGCACAATCGGGTTCGCTGGCGAAATTTGGTATCGATTTTAAGGGCGTCTCGCTCAACCTCGACCAAATGCACGCCGAAAAAGCGAAGGCTGTGTCCGAATTGACCGGCGGCATCGAGTTTCTGTTTAAAAAGAACAAGGTCGATTGGCTCAAGGGCCGCGCCGCGTTCACGTCAGCCAACAGCATTGATGTGGCAGGCAAAAATTACACCGCGAAAAACATCATGGTCGCAACAGGATCATCGGTAACGCCATTGCCCGGTGTCGAAATAGACCAAAAGGTTATCGTCGATTCCACAGGCGCGCTGGCATTGCCAAAGGTGCCAAAGCACATGGTCGTCATCGGCGGCGGTGTCATTGGACTTGAGCTTGGAAGCGTGTGGTTACGTCTTGGCGCGCAAGTGACTGTGGTCGAATATCTTGACCAAATCCTGCCCGGCATGGACGGCGAAGTCCGCAAGGAAGCAGCCAAGATCTTCAAGAAACAGGGCTTCAACCTGCGCATGGGTACCAAGGTTACCGGCGCAACGGTAAAGGGCGGCGTGGCCACGCTGACGGTTGAACCATCGGCAGGCGGTGCCAGCGAGACGATTGAAGCGGATTGCGTACTTGTGGCGATTGGCCGCCGTCCGAACACCGATGGCCTCGGACTGGAAAAAGCGGGTCTCGCGGTCAATGCGCGCGGACAGATTGAAATCGGACATGATTTCCAGACCAATGTTCCCGGCATCTACGCGATTGGCGACGTTTGCCCCGGTCCGATGCTGGCGCATAAGGCGGAAGACGAAGGCATTGCCGCGGCTGAATTTGTCGCCGGCCTAACGGGCATCGTCAACCATGACGTCATTCCGGGTGTGGTCTACACCTACCCTGAAATCGCCAGCGTTGGCATGACCGAGGAAGAGGCGAAGGAACATGCTTCGGCTTCGGGTAGCGAGATCAAGGTTGGCAAATTCCCGATGATGGCAAACAGCCGTGCGAAAACAAATCGCACCACGGACGGTTTCGTCAAAGTCATTGCCGATGCAAAAACCGACCGCGTGCTTGGCGTGCATATCATCGCATCCATCGCCGGAAGCATGATCGCCGAAGCAGCCGTAGCTATAGAATTCGGTGCAACGTCGGAAGACATCGCATACACCTGCCATGCCCACCCGACCCATGCCGAAGCCTTAAAGGAAGCGGCCATGGCCGTGACCGGCAAACCGATCCACATGTGATGATTACCCAAGCGGCCCAAATAGCCCCGGCCATGATTTCATGGTTGGACCTATTTGGGATCGCTGTATTTGCGGCATCGGGCGCTCTGGCCGCGGCGCAACGCAAACAGACGCTCGTGACGTTCTCCTTCTTTGCGCTGGTTACCGGCGCGGGTGGTGGCACCGTTCGCGACCTGCTTATTGGTGCACCCGTTTTCTGGGTGCAGGATTGGCGTTTTGCAGCGACCTGTCTTGTGACTGCGGGGCTGGTGTGGGTAACGCCGCAACATCTTTGGAAACCGCGTGCGCTGGACTGGTTTGATGCGGTGGGCATTGCCATTTACGCGGTGTTCGGCACGTGGAAATCACTTACGCTTGGCGTTCCATTGTTACCGGCCATGATGATGGGCGTCATCACCGCCTGCGTTGGCGGCATCATTCGCGATGTGTTGGCGGGTGAGCCGTCAATCCTGCTTAAACCCGAAATCTATGTGACAGCTGCGGCACTGGCGTCAGGCCTTTTTGGCCTATCATTATTTGTCGGCATACCCGTTCTGCCCGCCGCGATTTTCAGCGCGACCGCCGGTTTTGCATTGCGGGCGATGGCGATTTGGAAAGGCTGGGCAATCCCCGCCTATCGGGGTTAGTTACCTAACGCGGCTCGGGAAAAGCCTCGTCAAATTCGCAATTTTTGGTTTGTCCCATTGCACGATATATGGGTGCCTTGGGTTCTTCGCCATAAAGTCCTGATGATAGCTTTCGGCAGGAAAGAAACTGATCGGCTCCAGCGTCGTCACAATGGGTTTCTTCCAATATCCAGCCTTGTCCAATTGCGCCATATAAGCACGCGCCATCTTTTGCTGTGCTGCGTTGGCGGGAAATATCGCGGATCGATATTGCTTGCCTCGGTCCGGACCCTGGCGGTTCAATTGAGTCGGATCATGCGCCACCGAGAAGAATATGTGCAGCAGCTCGCCATAGCTCACCACCGCAGGGTTATAATGAATCCGAACAGATTCGGCATGCCGCGTGACGCCCGAACTGACGAGATCATAGTCAGCCGTTGATCGCGTCCCGCCGGAATAGCCCGACTCCACGCGCGTCACGCCTTTTACGCGTTCAAACACAGCCTCCACACCCCAGAAGCAACCACCGGCAAAAACGGCCGTCTGTATGCCCTTTGGTTCAATAGTTTTCGTAAAGGGCGCGGCAATCCGAATGCCCTCTTCGGCATGCGCAGTGCCGACAGCGGATCCAAAGTCGGAACCGCATCCTGTCACCAAACCAAACAGCAGCGCGACATGTACCGCGCGGATAACGCATTTAGGGGTTCGGGGCAGCCGCTTCATATGATGGACCTCCAACGGACACAGACCGCGTGGCTTCTGCGTTTTGATCATTTGCGCTAGCCGGTTTGATGATGGCCAGCCCAGCCAAACCTAGCGCAAATCCGCCGGCCAGACTGAGGAAAAGATCCGAACGCACGAAGTTATAAAGACGGTCCATATTTTATCTCTGACATAGTGCCCAGATTGGCGCCGAAACAGCTATGTGCGTCGGCTTAAAATGGTTTCACCAGAAAACACATTAAACGTGCATGAACGCCGTTCAGCGTGATGCACATATTGCGGTCATGTGAGTGCGGCGCAGGCTGCTTGGATACGCGTGCATGCTTCCTTGAGGATATCCGACGATGTTGCATAAGAAATCCGGAAGCCTGGCGACAGACCGAATGCCCCGCCATGCACCGCAGCCACGCGGTAATCATCAAGGAAATAATCGATGAGGTCCGCATCGGTTTCAATCTTCTTGCCCTTGGGCGTTGTCTTGCCCATCACGCCAGTTGCGTCGGGATAGACATAAAATGCGCCCTCTGGCGTTGGGCAGCTAAGCCCCGGTGCGTCGTTCAGCATCGCGACGACAAGGTCGCGGCGTTCGCGGAAAGCGATATTGCGTTCACGCAAGAAATCCTGTGGTCCATTAAGCGCGGCCAACACGGCATATTGTGAAATGGAGCAGGGATTGCTCGTCGATTGCGACTGCAAATCCGCCATCGCCTTAATCAACCATGCCGGGCCACCAGCATAGCCGATGCGCCAACCGGTCATGGCATAGGCCTTCGACGCACCGTTCATGGTGAGGGTGCGATCATAGAGTTCGGGGCACACCTGAAGCATCGTCGCAAAGGGCGCCTGCGCATACCAAATATGTTCGTACATATCGTCAGACAGCAGCATGACGTGCGGGTGGCGCAGCAGCACTGCACCCAATTCTTTTAACTCATCCGCATCATAAGCTGCGCCGGTTGGGTTGGACGGCGAATTCAGGATCAACCAGCGCGTCTTCGGCGTAATTGCGGCCTCCAGTTGCTCTGGCGTGATTTTATAATTTTGCGCCGCAGTCGCCATAACGATCACGGGCGTTCCGCCGGCGAATTGAACGATATCGGGATAGCTGACCCAATAAGGCGCAGGGATGATGACTTCATCGCCCGTATCAATTGTTGCGACCAGCGCGTTAAACAATGTGTGCTTGCCACCGGAGTTTACCGTGATCTGCTTTGGCGTATATTCAATGCCATTGTCGCGCTTGAATTTTGCAATGATCGCCTGCTTGAGCGGCGCGATACCGTCCACGGCAGTATATTTCGTCATGCCGTCACGAATGGCCTGAATGGCGGCGTCTTTGACGAATTCTGGCGTATCAAAATCGGGTTCACCCGCCGACAGTCCAATGACATCGATGCCCTGTGATTTAAGGTCAATCACACGTCCGGACATGGCAAGCGTCGCTGAAGGGGCAATCCGGCCGAGCGCGGCCGACAGACGGTCAATCATCATCAAAACTTTCGGGCAAAAATTGAACAGAAGTTGCGCTTTTGCCCCTAAAGCCTCGCTAAAAGTTACGCAACCCTATGCGCTCTTATTAATCCACGTGCGCTGTTCCCGACAAAAAAACCACCCGCCAAATCGTCGGTTATCAAATCCGCCTCTTGGGCTTCGCCAGCGTCGATAAGCGCGCGGCGAAGCACAGACGGCAACAGCCCGGTCTCAAGCCGCGGCGTCAGCAGAACGCCATCCCGTTCAACAAACAAGGCCGTGATGCTACCTTCGGTTAAGCGGCCATCGGTGCCAACGAAGATAACTTCGTCACAATCGGTCCGCGCTTTTCGCGCGTTGTCGTAAAAAGCCCGATCGCTCATCTTGTGCCGAAGCCGGAAATCTTCTGCGGCGACAGGAAGCGGCACAACCGCAACGCGCCAGTCGGTCACATCCTGCAGCGGGCTGATCTCAATCGCGACGGCACCATGCCGCGAAACCATCAGCCGGATTTTCGAAAGCTGATCGAGATGGAAAATGCTGGCGTGCAGCCGGTTGCGCAATGCGTGCCGGTCAAATTCAAATCCGAACAACATTGCGCTGGCCTTCATGCGCTCCAGATGCAATTCCAGCCGAAGGATTCCGGCCATCGGTTCAAAACGCATGGTTTCGATCAGATCAAATCCGGTATCATCCACCTTGGCAAAATCCCCCTTGGCCAAACATTCTGCCCATTCATCTGCTTCGTTGGAATCGGCAACGACGCCTGATCCTAGCCCAAGTGAAAGCGTCTTTGTGGAATCGCACAAGGTAAAAGTGCGAATGGCAACGTTGAAGGCGGCATCGCCATTGGCATCAATGCGACCGATGGAGCCGCAATATATTCCGCGTGGCGCGGTCTCCACGTCTTCGACGACCTGCATTGCGCGGATTTTCGGCGCACCGGTAATCGACCCGCATGGGAATAACGCCGTTATGACGTCAACTGCATCCACACCCTCGTTCAGCACACCGGTAACGGTCGAGGTCATCTGGTGAACCGTGGGATAGCTTTCGACATGAAACAATTCAGGCACGGCGACAGTGCCCGCGGCACACACACGGGATAGATCATTGCGGAGGAGATCGACGATCATCAAATTTTCCGCCCGTTGTTTCGGGTCGGTGCGCAAGAGCTCCGCAACATCGCTATCCCGTTGCGGGTCGGCTTGCCTTTGTGCTGTGCCCTTCATCGGTTTTGTCGTCACGCGCTGGTCTTTAAGTGCGAAAAACAGCTCGGGTGAAAAGGACAGATAATGCGCATCCCCCGTGTAGATGACACCGCCATAGCCCGCCTTCGCGCGGCTGCGCAGCGCCGCATATAAGGCCAGCGGGTCGCCCGCGTAATCCGCAGAAAGCGGAAAGGTCAGATTGGCCTGATAAATGTCTCCGGCATGGATAAAATCCTGAACCGCCGCAAAGGCATCGCCATATTCTGCACGCGAAATCGCGGGGCGCAATTCCGACACCCATGCCCCCGCCGGATCGGGCAGATATGACGGCACGACGTCAGCCGAGATTGTGCTGTAGCTGGGAAACAAGCCGAACCACGCCAGTGGTCCGCTGCGTTCTTGCCCAAGATTGGGGAGGAAATGCTGCCCACATTCATAGCCCAAGAACCCCGCGGCATGAAGCCCGCACCGCTGCGCATCACGCAGGGCACCAAGCACAGCGTCGACTTCATCAAAGCTGTTGGCGGTCCATATTTCAACCGGGTCGGTATATAGCCGTGCCGGCGACGCGCCGTGCATGCGGGCATCGTCGAGCAGCACATAAGGGCGATCTGTCGGGATCTTCATATGCGCAGCAGAATCGGCAATGCCCAAGGCTTTAGCCGTTTAGCCGTTCCGCATGCCAAGCGAGATGTTCGGCCATGAAGGTCGAGATGAAATAATAGCTGTGATCATAGCCCGGCTGCATGCGAATTTCGGCACGCTGACCAACCGCGGCACATTGTTCGACGAGCAGGTGCGTCTTGAGCTGTGTCTCGAGGAAATTGTCCGCCAGGCCTTGGTCGACCAACAGGTCAGGCAAGCGTGCGCCATCTGCCAACAACGCAACGCTGTCATAGGCGCGCCATTGCGCACGGTCATCGCCAAGATAGCCACCCAAAGCCTTTTCACCCCAAGGACAATTTAACGGCGAAACAATCGGCGAAAACGCTGATGTCGACTTATACTTGCCCGGGTTACGCAGACTGATCGTCAGTGCGCCATGCCCGCCCATGGAATGCCCCATAATGGCTTGCCGCTGCATATCCGCAGGGAAATGCACGGCGATGATATCAGGCAATTCACGCTCGATATAATCTTGCATCCGGTAATGCGTATCAAAGGGCGAGGCGGTCGCATTTACGTAAAATCCGGCACCCAAACCAAAGTCATATGCGGCATCGGCATCGTCGGGAACGTCTTCACCACGCGGGCTGGTGTCCGGCGCCACGAAAATCAAACCCAGCTCTGCACATGCGCGGCGGAATTCGCCCTTCTCAGTCACATTTGCATGGGTGCAGGTCAGGCCCGACAAAAACCACACCACTGGCAAAACTTGCCCCTCTTCATGCGGCGGGACATAGACTGAAAAAGTCATGTCGGTGCCGGTGGCTGATGAATGGTGCTTATAAACACCCTGCACGCCACCAAAGGCGGTGTTTTCAGAGACGGTTTCGAAAGTCATGCGGGCTCCAATGTCGGGACGGAAATAATCTGGGGTGGGTGCTGCCAATAGGTTTGCGCGCGGATAAGATCGCTGGTCGCAATGCTTACAGTCGCGCTGTTTCGCAGCGGGTGGCAATTGATAATGTCAGCTTGCGCCAACGCAGCATCAAGCACGAATTGGACAGCACAATCTTTATCATTGATGGCCGCCAAAGCGGTGACGGATCCCGGCGTAATACCGAGCAGCCGTTCCATATCTTCGGCTTTACCAAAGCTGATCCGGCCGCAACCGATGGCCGATGGCAACGCCTTTAAATCAACGCGGGCTTCAGCAGGGACAGTGACCAGAAAATATGCGCCGTTTTTGTCTTTCAAAAACAGATTCTTGGTATGCGCACCTGCAATTTCGCGATTATGCGCTTCGCTCTCCGCCACCGTGAATACCGGCGCATGTTCGTGCTTTTCATAAGCAATGCCGAGCGCCGCCAAATCTTTATACAACTGCGCTTCGGCATCGTTCATGATGGTAACACTATCAGTCAGTAACACGGTGCAAGGCGCACAGCTTGTTACCATCCGGATCACGCAGATAGGCAAGATACATTTTCATGCCATTGCCTTCGCGAATACCGGGTGCATCTTCAATCGCTTCGCCGCCATTTTCGACGCCCGCCTTATGCCATGCATCTGCCAACTCAGGGGTCATCGCAAAACCGATGGTGCTGCCATTGCCGTGCGTGGCCGGGTTGCCGTCAATCGGCGGCGTGACAAGGAATAGCGAACCATTGTGCATATAGATCAAACGACCCTTGGGGTCCTGCACGCCGGGTTTTCCGCCCATTGCAACGAAGGTCGCGTCGTAGAATTTTTTCGAACGGGCAATATCATTGCTGCCCACCATCATATGACTATACATTATTACTTCTCCCTATTTTAAAACACCACGACGCTGCGGATGCTTGTCCCCGCATGCATCAATTCAAATGCCTTGTTGATTTCCTCAAGCCCCATGACATGCGTAATCATCGGGTCGATTTCGATCTTGCCGGTCA
>NZ_JBILOS010000131.1:0-4386 GCF_044374345.1 Sphingorhabdus sp.
AAACTGGCGCTGATGGGCCGTTGGCTGGCGGACGAAGCCGAACAATATGAAGCGTCGGCACGCGTCGGCGCCGCGAACCTGCCGCTGCGTGCGCGATGGGCGGTGTTATCCGCCGCTGGCATTTATGGCGAAATCGCCCGCAAAGTCCGCGCCGCCGATAGCCACGCGTGGAACCAACGTATTTTCACCAGCCGGCCCGAAAAGTTTCGCTGGGTACGCAAAGCGTTTGTCGATGCTGTTGCGAACAACCCGCGTGCCATGGACCGCGACGCTTTGTGGACGCGGGCGAGGGTTTAGCTCTCAAGCTCTGCATCCAGACATTGTTTCAACTCCCCACATTCGTCATCCTGAACTTGTTTCAGGATCTTACTTTTTCGACGTGGGCAAGTAAGACCCTGAAACAAGTTCAGGGTGACGGTGATGGGCATTTGGACGTTGCCTAAATCAACGTCAAACGGACGGATTTAACAACCGCGCCGCGCGCCCCGACAAGCGCTCCACCGCGGCGTCATGTATTCCCGGCGCGCAACAAATCAGGCCGAAATCCAATGGTTTGCGCTTATTATACAATATCGGTCCGCCAAGCGCATCGGTCACGACTGCGCCTGCTTCCTGCGCGACGAGGTGCGCCGCGGCGATGTCCCATTCATTGCCCCAGCGCAGCGTTGCGACCAAGTCGGCACGGTCACAGGCGACCATCGTCATCCGCATCGCGATGCTGTTGGGCTTGGTCACGGTCACAAGGTCCGCATCGAGCCGCGGCAATTCATCGGCGGGCACGCGTGATCCGTTGAAATCCAATCGTGTGCTGCCCGACAGAGGCGCATTGTTGCACGTCACGCCTTCGCCGCGTGCCGCGACCCAGATTTTGTCTTCGGCCGGCGCGGCCATCACCGCAAAGACCGGAATACCATCGGCCACCAAGGCAACCGACACGCACCATCCGCTGCGCCCGCGCACATAATCGCGTGTGCCGTCAATAGGGTCGACCAGCCACAACAGCCGCGCATCCAGGCGCTTTTGGTCATCCAGCGTCTCTTCGGACAGCCATGCCGCCTCCGGCAAAATTGCCTGCAAACGTGTCGTCAGCAACGCGTCGACGGCCATGTCAATTTCGCTCACGAAATTGTCGCGGCTCTTCTCCCATACCTTGGCATCGGGCACTGCGCCGTCGCGCCAGCTGGCAAACGCCAACGCCGCAGCTTCCTGCGTGGCTGCGATTACGGCGTCTCTATCAAGCTGGCGTTCAGGCACCTGCGATCATCATGCCGTCGATCCGCAAGGTCGGCACATTGATGCTGCGGATCCATTCCAGATCGTTCGCGGCGGTCATTGCTGCAAACATATCCTTCAAATTGCCGGCAATGGTAAATTCGCTCACGGGTCCGGCAATTTCGCCATTGATGATCAGGAAACCGGCGGCACCACGGCTGTAATCGCCCGTCACCGGGTTCACGCCCTGCCCAGCCAGTTCGTGCACATAGACGCCATGTTTGATATCCGCGATCAGTTCGGCAACGCTGACACTGCCGCCCTCCAAATGCACATTGGATGGGCTGACGCCCGGTGCGCCGCTCACGCCGCGGCTGGCATGGCCCGTGGGTTCCAATCCCAATTGCCGCGCCGATGCGCTTTCCATCAACCAGCCGGTCAAAACGCCATTTTCGATAATGGCACGGCGCGCCGTGGGCAGGCCTTCGCCATCAAAGGCGCGCGACCCAAGCCCGCGCTGCACATGCGGATTGTCGATGATTGATATGCCGCTGTCGAACAATTGCGCGCCGAGCGATTCCAGCAGGAAGCTTGTTTTGCGGGCAATGGCCGACCCGCTAATCCCACCCAGCAAATGCCCAACAAAAGAACTGCCAACGCGCGGGTCAAAGACCACGGGCATCTGTCCGCTTTTGATGGTGCCGGGGTTCAACCGTTTCACGGCGCGTTCACCGGCACACGTGCCGACGCTGGCGGGGCTGGCGAGATCGGCAAGATGCCGCGCCGAACGCCAGTCATAATCGCGTTCCTTGGCATCGCCATCGCCCGACAGCACGCTGGCCGATATGCCATAGCCTGATCCAGCCTTTACGCCTGCAAAGCCGTGGCTGGTGGCGAGCGCAAAGATCGAGCGCGACGCGCTTGCGCCAGCGCCTTCGCTGTTGGTGACGCCCGGAACGGCGCGTGCGGCGTCTTCGCATTCAAGCGCTGCTGCGCGAAGCTGTGCGGGATCGGGGTCTTGGCCATCATCGCTGTCGAAGTCCGGAATTGCGCCCATGAGCAGCCGGTCGTGCGGCGCGAGACCCGCATATTGGTCTTCGGGTGCTTCCTTCGCCATGTCGATCGCGCGGGCCACCAAACCGGCCAGAATATCGGGGTTCATGTTGGACGATGAAATCGTCGCCGACCGCTGGCCGACAAAAACCCGCAAGCCGATGTCTTCGCCTTCGGATCGGGCCACATCCTCTAACTGGCCCAGCCGCACCTGAACGTCCGTAGATGCTTCACACACATATACGGCATCGGCGGCATCGGCACCGGCTTTAATGGCTTGGGAAACGAGATTGTGCGCGCGATCAAGCGCTTCTTGAGGTTTAAGCATGATTCCCGCTTAGGCGCGGGCCGTTCCAGCGTCAATCAAACGGCGGTCAAAATACCGTGAACAAAACCGCCAAAATCGCCGGAATGACCAAGGCGGCAATCCAAAGCTTCAACCGGTCCGCGACATAATACGTCTTCAGGCCATCGCCATTATACGCAGCGGCATCCAGCGCCTGCCAGCGACGCTCCATATTACGGCATGGCGGAATGACTACAGCCACGAAAAAGACCAAGACAAAATAAGGGAAAATCGACGTACCACGCGATTCAATGGTGGGCGTCACCAAAAATATCAGTGCCAATGTGTAGACCACCAGCGCAAAGGCGACATGATCGGACATACGTTTTGAATAGCTTTTATAGCTGCGCAATTGCGCTTGTTTGGCTTTTGCCATTTTCCCGATCTCCTCTTCCCGTCATAAGACTGTCATCTTTGGGAAAAGGTTTCAAGCATATTTAATAAGGGTCAGGGCAACCCCAAAATCTTGTGATTTTGCAAGGATAAGCGCCATTTTGGGCGGTCCATGACGAAGCGTGTCGCGTCCTCTACGCTGGCCGCGTTCAACACCGCGTCGCCTTTATCCATGGGCTGGATGAGGAAATGGTCAAATTGCCATCCTTCCATACGGTCCAAATCACTCGCCAATTGCGGCCAGACGAGTTTCAGTTCATCGCCATGATGTTGGACCACGTCGGATCCTGCCTTGGGGCTGATGCAGACCCAATCGATGCCGGGATGAACCGCGATAGTGCCGTTGCTTTCAATGGCGATCTGAAACCCGTGCGCATGCAATGCGTCGACAATCGCATCATCGACCTGCAACATGGGTTCGCCGCCGGTTATCACGACATAGCGCGATTGCGTGCCATCACCCCATAAATCCGCAACTTTTGCCGCAAGGTCAGCCGCGTCATAACGGCCGCCATTTTCGCCATTCATGCCGACAAAATCAGTATCGCAAAATTGGCAAATGGCCGAACTGCGGTCTTCTTCGCGGCCCGTCCACAAATTACATCCGGCAAAGCGCAGAAATACCGCACGGCGGCCCGCATGGACGCCTTCGCCCTGAAGCGTCAGGAAAATCTCTTTAACCGCGTAGCTCATGCGTAAACGGTGGGGTCGGGCAATCCCGCATCGGCAAAGCCCTTGGCCCGCAAACGGCAACTGTCACAGCGGCCACAGGCTTTGTTATCGGGCGTCGGATCGTAACAGGACCAGCTCATGCCCGCATCAAGGCCAAGCCGCGCCGCTTGCGTGGCGATATCGGCCTTGCTCATGTGCAGCAACGGCGTGTGGACACTGAAATGATCGCCTTCAACACCCGCCTTGGTGGCCAAATTGGCCATGCTTTCAAAGGCACGGATGAATTCCGGGCGGCAATCGGGATAGCCCGAATAATCGAGCGCATTGACCCCAATCCACAAATCCCGTGCACCGCGTGCTTCGGCAAGGCCAAGGCATAAGGACAGGAATATCGTGTTGCGCGCGGGCACATAAGTGATCGGGATAGCGTTTTCTTCAACGCCCTCTTTGGGAACAGCAATGTCCGCGGTCAGCGCGGAGCCACCAAAGCGTGTCAGATCAAGCGGCAGGACGATATGTTCAATCGCCCCCAAATGCGCCGCGATGGTCGCGGCACTATCAAGCTCAATCCGGTGGCGCTGGTTATAATCGATGGTCAGCGCGATAAGGTCATAGCCTGCCTCGCGCGCCAAGCCGGCAACAACCATTGAATCGAGGCCACCGGACAACAGAACGATGGCAGATTTGGATTTTGCGGTCATTGCGAGAGG
>NZ_JBILOS010000049.1:0-14801 GCF_044374345.1 Sphingorhabdus sp.
ACGATGTCGCCAATGGCGAACACACCGTCGAGGTTGGTCATCTGCGTATTATGGTCGACGCGAATGGTGCCCCAGCGCGTGACGTTGAGGTCAGCCGCGCCGAACAATACAGGCAGGTCTTCGGCTTCAAAACCAAGCGCGGTAATCACAAGGTCGGCATCTAGCGTAAAGTCACCTTGCGGATCATTTTCTGGCGCGCGGCGACCCGATGCGTCGGGGGCACCAAGGCGCATTTTCGAAACCTGAACACGCTCGACTTGGCCATTGCCTTCAAAGCCCTTGGGACCGGACAGCCACACAAATTCGACGCCTTCTTCTTCTGCATTGGCAACTTCCCGCTGCGAACCGGGCATATTTTCGCGGTCGCGGCGGTAGAGGCATTTGACCGACTTGGCGCCTTGGCGGATCGCGGTGCGAACGCAATCCATCGCGGTGTCGCCGCCGCCAATGACGACAACATTCTTGCCCTCGGCATTCAGCGCGCCGCTTTCGAACGCGGGCACAGCATCGCCAAAGCCCTTGCGGTTCGACGCGGTCAAATAATCCAATGCCGCCACCACGCCATTAAGATCGCCGCCCGGCAACGACACTGCACGCGCCTTGTACACGCCGGTCGCAATCAACACGGCGTCATGCTTGGCGCGCAATGCGTCGAGCGTGGCGTCACGGCCAACTTCGAAATTGGGATGGAAATGGATTCCTGCATCCTCAAGCCGCTTCACGCGGCGCATGACGACGTCTTTCTCCAGCTTAAATCCGGGAATGCCATATGTCAGCAGGCCGCCCATGCGATCGTAGCGGTCGTAGACATGCACGTCATATCCCGCGACGCGCAGATATTCTGCGGTGGTCAGGCCACCCGGGCCGCCGCCAATGATGCCAACCGATTGCCCGCGCGACGGTCCGACCGCAACGGGTTCGACCCAGCCCTGTTCCCAAGCGGTGTCGGTGATATATTTTTCGACAGAGCCAATGGTCACGGCGTCGTGGCCGGAAAATTCAATGACGCAATTGCCCTCGCACAAGCGATCTTGCGGGCAGATGCGGCCGCAAATTTCGGGCATTGTGCTGGTCAGATTGGACAGCTCATACGCCTCACGCAAGCGCCCTTCGGCGGTCAGGCGCAGCCAATCCGGAATATGGTTGTGCAACGGGCAATGCACCGAACAATATGGCACGCCGCATTGCGAGCAACGCGATGCCTGATCCGCAGCGTCGTCGGACGCATAACGCTCGGCGATTTCGGCAAAATCTTCTGCACGAAGCTGCGCAGCCCGCTTTTCAGGGTAGGCCTGCGGTTTCGAGATAAATTTTAGCATCGGGTCTTTGGCCACAGCGCACACTCCTTGAATATGCGCCGCGCCTACCGCGGCAAACGGCGGATGTCACCTATAAAACCGAATAATAGGACAGTTTCACTGTCATATGATGTATATTTGGGGCCTAAATGAGGGTCTCGCGCAATATTATTTCACATATTTATGACCGTTTCGGCCCTTACCGCATGGCCAGCCACAGCAAAGCCGCTGAACCCACAATGATTCGGTAATAGGCAAATGGAGCAAAGCCATATCGGCCCACCAGCGCCACAAACGCTTTCACCACGATCACGGCAACCACAAATGCGGCGGTGAAGCCAATGGCAATCATGTCCAGATCATCGGCGCTCAGAAGTGCGCGATCTTTCCATAGCGCGTAGACGGTCGCGGCCATCATCGTTGGGACGGCAAGGAAAAAGGAAAATTCGGCCGCCGTTTTGCGTTCGACACCCATCATCAGCCCGCCCATAATCGTCGCGCCTGACCGGCTCACCCCGGGCAGCATCGCGGTGCACTGAACAAGGCCGATGGATAAGGCTGTGCCGAACGGTATGTCCTCAACCGAATGGAAGCGGACATTTTTCACGATCCGTTCAAGCGCCAATATGATGATGCCGCCGACGATCAGCGCGATGGCGACGATTTCTGGCGTTTGCATGGCGGCGCGAATGGCGTCGTACGCGACAATGCCGATGATCAGCGCTGGCACAAAGCCGAGCAGAATGTTGCGCGTGAACGCGATTGGACCGGGCTGTGCTTTCAACAACCCCATACCGACGGCCCAAAAACGCTGCCAATATACCAGCAGCACCGCCAATATTGCGCCCAGCTGGATGGCAATTTTGAACGCGATCGAACTATTGTCGGTAAATCCAACCAGTTCACCGGCAAGTATAAGATGTCCGGTGGACGATACGGGCAGAAACTCCGTAAGCCCCTCGATAATACCGAGGAGCACGGCGATCAGCCAATCGCTCACTGACCGCCTCCAAAGCGACCATGCCGGCGATAGATGTTCAACCAGTCAGCGCCAATTGTATCAAGCGGCGTCGGCACGATGCCATAGGCCGCCAGCCCGTCGGTGCCGGTCACGACATTGTCCTTGCCCAGCATCTTATACTGATCTTCCGTGATCGGCGCGCCCGGCAACCAACCCGTGCCCTTTGCGAGCAGCTTTGCCGCGATGTCGGGGACTTCCACAAACAGGGGATCACGGCCAATGGCTTTGGCGATCCAGCGGTTCAGCTCCATCATCGAAAATATTTGGGGGCCACCCAGCTCAAGCGTGCTGCCGTCCTGATGGACCACGGCCTTTGCGACCGCCTTGGCGACATCGCCCACAAATACCGGCTGGAACTTGGTGCCTGCCCCAATGACGGGAACGACAGCAAGCGCGCGGATCATTCCGGCAAAGCGGTTGATGAACTGGTCTTCGCGGCCAAAGACGATGGATGGGCGAAGGATGACGGCCGACGGGAATGCCGCGCGCACGGCGGCTTCTCCGCCTGCCTTGCTTTGCCCATATTCCGCTTCGCTGTGTGCATCGGCGCCAATGGCCGACACATGCACGAGCGCTTTGACACCGGCGGAGGCTGCAGCCTGCGCGACGATGCCTGCGCCGATATTTTGCACAGCGTCCATATTGTCGAAACTGCCGACAAGATTGATAACCGCATCCGCATCTTTCACGGCGCGTGCCACGCTATCCGGCTTGCGCACATCAGCCGCCATCAATTGAACCTGGCCAACATTGCCGAGCGGCTTGATATGATTGGCGCCGCCGACGTTGCGGCAGGCCACACGAATACGTGCGCCTTGGTTCAACAGCGCCTGCGCCACATAGCGGCCCAGAAAACCGCTGCCGCCAAAAATCGTTACCAACTTGCCTTGCATAAATGCTCCATCATGCAGCGTGTGAATTGGTTGGCGCTTTGCACCACCACCCGAAAGCTTTCAAGGCCGACCTGCGCCCGCCTGCAGATAATTGGTTCGCCCCGTGCCTTATCATTGGCATCCTATTCTCTTCACGGTAACGGATATTGATGTGTCTGGATGGAACCTTGTGCATAAGGGGACGTTGGGCGCGAAGGGATGTCTGTTTGATCCGATTAACTGCCTTTTTGTATCTTGGTTGTACGGCCGCACCTTTGCTCGCGCAAAATCCGGCTGCCGGTGCCGTTGTGCCCGTGCAGGCGCCATCAACCGCGCCTTTGAAAGTTTTGAGCCCCGCACCTGCTGATCCGCAAACGCCAATCATTGGCGAGGAGGAATTCGACGCCGCCATCCCGTCACTGGACGACGCGCCGTTGGAGAGCATCGACGCGTGGCAGGCCGAACAAGAGGCAAAGGAAGAAGGCGGCACGGCCCCGCAGCAGGCCGCACAAGCCGCTGCCGATCCCGCTATCGCAGCCGTGCAGGATGGCGATGCCGTGGAAATCCTGCCCGATACACCCGTCATAGACCCGTTGCTGGACGATCCGCTTCTACCCATTGATAGCTTTGATGCGGAACCAAGTCCTGAACCAACGCAGGCTGCCGAACGTGAGGCGCGGGCGTTGCGTTATGTACTGCGCATCGATGGGTTGGATGCCACAAAGACAACCGATATTGCCAAAGACGCCGACGGGGTCGCTGTGGAAGCCGCTATTTGGCGTGATGTGCGCGCAAGATTTGATAGCCTGTCGGTGCTCAACGATGGTGATGGTTCGGCGGAAAACCGCGCAGAAATCAGCCAACGTGCACGCGCCGACCGTCAGTTGCTATTGGACATTCTAAACGGGCAAGGCTTTTTCGACGCTGATGTGCGTGTCGTGGTTCAGCCATCTGTTGTGGAAGGCCAGCCCTTGAACGTCATCCTGACGGTTGTGCCCGGACGGCGTTACTATCTCGGGCAGATCGCTTTTGCCGCGCCTGCCGTTCAGCCCGCGGATCTTATCAGCCGCAGCTTTGTTCCCAAAGGCGGCGATCCGATTGTCGCGGACATCATCTTGGCGGCCGAAGCGAATATTACGGTCGAGTTGCCCCAAAATGGCTATCCTTTTGCAAAGGTTGGCGAGCGGGATATATTGCTGGATAGCGACAGGGGCATTGGCGACTACAGCTTGCCCGTGGAAACGGGCGCACGCAGCTATTTCGGGCAATTGCGGACCGAAGGCAGCACGGCTTTTGACGCCGACCATGTCTCGATATTGCGGCGGTTTAAGACCGGCGACCTGTATGACAGCCGGAAAGTTGACGATTTGCGCGCGGCGCTCATCGCCACGGGCTTGCTGTCGACGGTATCTGTTGAACCTGTCCCGGGTGAGGGCAGCGCGCCAGATGGAACGCCTTATGCTGACTTGCTTGTGCGGCAGGAAGCGGCACCGCCGCGCACCATTGCGGGCAGCGCAGGCTATGGCACAGGGCAGGGCTTGCGTGCCGATGTAAGCTGGACACATCGCAACCTGTTTTCCCCGGAAGGATCGCTGACCGCAGCGGGCGTGGTGGGCACAAAAGAACAAGCTGCGAGCATATCCGTCGCGCGGGCGAATGCCGGACGGCGCGACCGCAATATCGACATATCGCTGACCGCTTTGCACAGCAATTACGACGCTTTTGAAGCCTATACCGGGCGTCTGGCTGGAACGATGTCGTTCGTATCGACGCCCATCTGGCAAAAGAAATTTACATGGTCGATTGGCGCTGAAATATTGGCGACATCAGAAGACCAGTTCGATTTCGCGCGCGGGCTTCGCGACCGGCAGATCTTTTATGTCGCGGCGCTTCCCGGGCAAGTCGGCTTTGACCGGTCGGACAATCTATTGGACCCGACCAAAGGGTATCGCGTCAATGTGCGCGTGTCGCCAGAGACATCGCTTGGGACGGGAAAGCAGATTTATGCGCGGGCCATTCTTGATGCGTCTTATTATCATCCGGTGAAAGACAATATCGTTGTGGCCGCGCGCGCGCGGGTGGGGACGATATCCGGCATCGCACGCGATAACCTTGCCCCTTCGCGGCGCTTTTATGGCGGCGGCGGCGGATCGGTTCGGGGCTTTGGCTATCAACAGCTTGGCCCGAAAGATCCGAATAATGATCCGGTGGGTGGCCGGAGCATGAATGAATTTTCGCTGGAAGGCCGCACTCGTTTTGGCAATTATGGCGTGGTCGGCTTTGTCGATGCGGGCCAAGCATATGAATCGAGCATTCCAAAGTTCAATGACTGGCGGTTTGGCGTCGGGGTTGGCGGGCGCTTTTACACCAATTTCGGCCCCATCCGTCTGGACATCGCAACGCCTGTGAACCGGCGACTGGGTGAATCGCGTGTCAGCGTCTATGTGTCGATTGGACAGGCGTTTTGATGATGTGGCGGCGCATAGCCATTGGGGCCGGGGCGGTCATGGCATTGCTGTTGCTGGTGATCGCCGGTGGCTATGTGTGGCTGGATACCCAATCGGGACGGAATTTTGTCGCGCGGCAGATTGCTGCGTACGAAATGGAAAATGGCCTCAACATCCGGATCGGGAAAATTGAGGGTTCGATTTACAGCGATACCATCCTGCGCGATGTCCAGTTTCGCGATCCCAAGGGCGGCTTTGCCCGTGCGCCGGAAATCCGGCTCGATTGGAACCCGCTGTCTTATTTCTCCAGCGGCGTAAACATCACCTCGCTGCGCGCGCCAACGCTCAACGTCGCACGGATGCCGGCATTCCGCATGGTGCCCGACCGGGGTGACCCTTTGCTGCCTGATTTGGATATCAATATCGGTCAGCTGCAAATTGACCGCATTGTCTTTGCAAAAGGCATCACGGGCGAGGAACAAGTCGCCTCGCTGTCGGGCAAGGTCCAGATTGCCGATCGCCGCGCAATCGTCACCGCGACGGCGGGCAGCCTTCGGGGTGACCGCATCGTCCTGAAACTGGATGCCGTGCCGGAGGACAATCGTTTCGATGTCGACCTGAACCTCGACGCACCGGCCAAGGGCGTTGTGGCCGGGCTGATGGGACGTGACGTGCCCATGACGATGACCCTCGCTGGCCGTGGCAGCTGGCGCAAATGGGACGGCGCTTTGTCTGCGCAAATGGATACGGAAAAAGTTGCGGACATTGCCCTGACCGCGCGCGAAGGCACCTTCACTGCAAAGGGCACCGCCGCGCCTGCCAAGTTCATGGCGAACAGCCTGTTGATGCGCGCATTATCGCCCGTGGCGAACATCGACATGGCGGCAAGCTTTGCCGAACGAACTGCGAAAATCAGCGGGACATTGCGCTCGGCCGCGATGGAGATGCGCGCAGATGGCATTGCCGACTTGGGCGAAGCGCGTTTCCGCGACCTTGCCTTGGACATTCGTTTGCTTCGGCCCGGCATCATCGGTTCAAACGTCAGCGGGACAAATGTCCGCGGCAAGGCATTATTGAACGGTGCATTTGCCCAGCCCACCGTCGCCTATTTCGCGACCGCCAGGCGTTTGGCATTCGGCCTTACGACCTTTGAGGATGTGACGCTGAGTGGTGAGGCGCAAGGCGCGGCCGACCGCTTCCTGATTCCCGTTACCGCCCGTGCGCAGCGCGTCAGCGGTATCAACCAAATTGCCGGTGGCTTGCTGACCAACGTGCGCCTGAACGGTGATTTGGCGATCGCGAAGGGGCGTTTGCTTTCGGATAATCTGAAGATCAGGTCAGACCGCATCAACGCCACGGCCTTGCTGGTCGGCGATGTTAACAAGGGTTTTTACACGACCGCGTTGGACGGGAAAGTCGACGGCTTCCAAGTGAACTCGGTCGGGCTGTTTAACGTGGTCGCCGACGTTGATATCGAAACTACATTTGGCAAAGGCTATGCGCTGGTCGGCACATTGAAGGCACGTTCGACGCGATTGTTCAGTGCGGGTGCGCAAAAGTTTCTGGGCGGGCAGATGTTTGTCGATGCCGGCATTCGTTACGGCAGCAACGGCATATTGCAGATTACCCGTGCGACCGTCGTTTCGCCGTTGTTCCGGCTGAACAGCGGCACGGGAACGTACGTTGCCCAAGGTGGCCGCGTAACATTTAACGGGCTTGGCTATTCGAACCAATATGGGCCCGTGGCTGTCGCGATGACCGGGACTTTTGACGATCCGGTATATCGCATCACCGCGACCAATCCGGGTTTTGGCGTTGGATTATCCAATGTGGTCGGTGTCGTCACGCAAAGCCAGCGGGGTTACGCGCTCGCACTGACGGGCATGACCGATTATGGTCCGATCAGCGGCGATGCCGATGTGCTTTCGGGCGATGGCCCCCTCACGATCGACATCATGCGGGGCAATTTTGCGGGCATCGGTATTACCGGTCGTATCCAGCAAGCCGCGGCGGGCCCCTTTGTCGGCACGCTAACCGGCGCAGGTGCTGGGTTCGACGGTACAATTGACCTTTCGGCGCAAGGCGGTTTCCAACGCGCCGTCGTGGATGCGGTGGCGTTGAATGCGGAACTCGCCGGCGCGCAAAAACTCGCGATTGGCCGCGGCATCATCAAAGCCGATATGATCCTGTATGACAGTCCGCAGATTGTCGCGGATGTTCAGATAGAAAATGCCATTTTGAACGACATCGCGATTGCCGCCGCCCGGGCAAAGATCAACTATCGCGATGGGACAGGGACGGGGCAGATATTGGCGGAGGGCCGAAGCGAAGTGCCATTCCGCGTCGCCGCCAATGCAGATTTCACCCCGCAGCTTTGGCGCATCGCTGCCAAGGGCCGGGCGAACAGCGTCGATTTCGCAACCGCTGGTCCCATCCGCATCATTCCGCGCCGTGGCAGCTATGACATTTTGCCGAGCACCATCAAACTGGCGCAAGGTTCGGTTCGGTTGGCCGGAAGCTATGGCGATACGATGTCATTCCAATCACGGTTGGACAAGGTCGACATCGCCGCATTGAATCCTCTCTTTCCCGTTCCTGGCCTGAGCGGAACAGTCACCGGAAGCATCGATTGGGCGCAAGCATCCTTGGCTGCGTTTCCGCGCGCGGATGCACGGTTGGAAATCAGCAGCTTCGTTCGCGCAAATCTGGGGTCGCGTTCGCAACCTGTCGATATCAGTCTGGTCGCGCGATTGTTGCCCGATGGCGGCAATGCGCGCGCGATTATCCGGCGGCGTGGTGCGGCTGTGGGGCGTGTCCAGATTGACCTGACGCCGCTACCGCCCGGTACCGCCAGTTGGACCGAACGATTGCTTGCCGCGCCCTTGTCGGGTGGCGTGCGCTATAATGGTCCCGCAGATACGCTGTTTTCGCTGGCGGCTTTGGCGGATCAGAGCCTGTCCGGAAATATCGGCGTTGCGGCGGATTTTTCGGGCCGCGTTCAAACACCGCAACTGACCGGCGTTGTCCGCGCCAATGATCTGATGTACGAAAATGATGCTTATGGCACGCGGCTGACCAATTTGCGCATCCGCGGTCTGTTTACCAACGACCAGTTGGACGTGACCGAGCTGAACGCAAAGGCGGGCGACGGGACGATCAGTGGCAAGGGTATTGTCAATCTTAGCTCGGCCAAAGGCTTCCCGGTTCAGCTGAACCTTGATCTCGACCGTGCACGTGTTGCCCGAAGCGAGCTGATCTCGACAACGGCAACTGGACAAATCACCGTTACCAATGCGCCGGATGGTTCTGCACTGATCCGCGGTAAGTTGCGCCTGCCCGAAACGCGGTTCAAAATCATCCGACAGGGCGCGGCGAAGGTTGCAACGCTCACAGGTGTCCGCCGCAAACAGTCAATTCGCCGTCCGCGTGTGTCGGGTGATGCCGATGCGATCGCAAGCCTGCCCAGCAACTGGAAACTCGACATCGCGCTCGAAGCGCCCGGCAACTTATATGTCACCGGCATGGGCCTTGAATCCGAATGGGGCGCAAAATTGCGGATAACGGGCACCAGCGCTGCACCGCTGATTTCGGGCGATATGGAATTGGTACGCGGCACATTGGGCTTTGCCGGACGGTCGTTCGAACTGGAAAGCGGGCGGATATCCTTCAACGGCGGCCCTGCAGCCAACCCGTCGATTCGCGTCGCCGCCGCCAGTGACGTCGACGGCACAACGGTGCGCGTGAACATCAGGGGCACGGGCCAAAATCCGGACATCAGCTTCAGCTCGACCCCGGCATTGCCGCAGGACGAGATTATGGCGCGGATATTGTTTGGCAATTCGATCGGCGAACTGTCTGCAATTCAGGCGGTGCAATTGGCAGAATCGCTGAACAATTTGCGTGGCGGGCCGGGCGGGCTTAATCCGCTTGGCGTGCTGCAGTCGGCAACGGGACTGGACCGGCTGCGCATATTGGGCGCGGATGACATCACGGGGCGCGGTATGGCGGTGGCTTTTGGCCAATATATTACCAATGATGTCTATGTCGAAATCGTCACCGACGCGCGGGGATATACAGCAACGCAGCTGGAAATCAGCCTGACGCCCGCGCTTTCGATTTTAAGCCAGATCGGCAGCGGCGGAACGTCCAACGTCAATGTGCGGTATAAAAAGGATTATTGATGCGTCTTGCTTCCCTCATTCTGTTGCTCACGCTGGCCGGATGTCAGAAGGATTTTGACAGCCAATATGCCGAAACCGAACGCAAGGTGAAGGCGGCCGAGGCCAAGATTGAAGCGGAAATGGCGAAGGAAGCCAAACGGGAACCCGGCGAAGTTTCCAAATCCAACTAATCTATGCGCTTTTGTGGCGCACCCCTTCACATTTTGGTTAACCGGTCCTAACAGATACCTATGTGGCATCTCCATCAATATCCGCTGTGTCCGTTTTCGCGTAAGGTACGACTCCTTTTGGGCGAAAAGGGTGTGCCGTACAGCCTTGTGCGCGAAAATCCGTGGGAACAGCGCGACGAATTTCTGCACATGAACCCCGCCGGACGCACGCCGGTGATGCGCGACCCGGAACGCAATATCACATTGGTCGATTCGGTCGCGATCTCCGAATATATTGATGAAACCGTTGCGACTAATCCGATGATCACGGGCACGGCGCAATATCGCGCCGAAACACGCCGGCTGGTCGCGTGGTTTGACGAACAATTTTATGGCGATGTAACGCAGCCGCTTCTGCACGAACGGATGAAAAAGCGTCTGATCGACCGGCAACCGCCCGAGTCCAAAATATTGCGTGAAGCCATGAAGCTGGCCAACGGGCATCTCGATTATATCGATTACCTGATTGATCACCGGGCATGGCTGTCCGGCGCGGTTATGAGCATGGCGGACCTCGCCGCAGCCGCACAAATTTCGGTGGCTGATTATCTCGGCGGAATTGACTGGACGGGGCATGAGCAGACCAAGGCTTGGTATGCGATGTTCAAGTCGCGCCCAAGCTTCCGCCCATTATTGTCCGAACGGATGGAAGTCATCACCCCGCCCAAACATTATGAGCAGGTGGATTTTTAGGCTTCTGCCAACGCGACCAATCGCGCCATCGCCTCCCGTTTCGGAAAAATTTAGGCCAGCCACCCCTTGCGTTGCCAGTGCCGTGACAGTTGCCACTGCACCACCGCCATCACGATGATGAACATCGGGAAGGCGAGCATGGCGATGTCGGTTTGCGCGCCACTGGCGATCACGAAGGGGTAGCTGAATTGGATGATGATCGCGATCAGGCTGAATGAAAAGGCAAGCGGTGCCCAAAATTTGCGCATCAGCAGGCCGATGGCGCCAAGTGTTCCGACGCCAACGCCAATGGCATAAGCCGCCCACGCCCAGCCCGGCATCGATAGCCATAAATCACGCTGCACTTGTGGCAGCGTGGCGATGTCAGCGGCTGACATCGTCCACTGGCTGACAAAGGCGCCGACGCCGATGAGGTTCCAGAGCAGAAAGAGGATGCTGACCCAAGTCAGCCAGCGAGGTGTGGTCATTGCGTTCATATAAGTGCTCCAGTTGCGCGCTGACGGGCAGTGCAAAGAAGGGGGTGGCGACTCGCGATAATGTGAAAAGCATAACAATTGGTTGGTATCTATCAATCCACCCATGAAAGTCGCGAGGCGTAACCGCACATGGCTAAAAAGATGCGCGACTGATCCCGGTTTCGGCTCGGAAATGATATGCCAACGCTTCGTATACGAACCGGCAGCGGTTGCCCTGCGCAGGATTTTTCGCGCATCGGATGCTTGTCGACTGCTGGACCGGTCGACCGGACCTCCGCTGCAGCTTCATCCCAGTGCGGCGGGGGTCCATAGTTGAGTCATGCGGGGTAACAATATGGTGTCGATAGTCTCGACGGTTGCCTATCTCGGGCTCGAAGCGCGCAGTGTCGAGGTACAATGTCAAATAGCACCCGGCGTGGTGAGCTTCGCGGTCGTGGGATTGCCGGACAAGGCCGTTGCCGAAAGCCGCGAACGCGTGCGGGCCGCGATTTCCGCACTTGGACTTGCGCTGCCCCCCAAACGGATCACGATCAACCTGTCGCCTGCGGACTTGCCCAAGGAAGGGTCGCATTATGACTTGCCCATCGCGCTCGCCTTGTTGGGTGCGATGGGGTTGGTCGATGCAGAGACGCTGGCCCAATATGTCGTGGTGGGGGAGCTTGGGCTGGATGGCCGCGTTGCGGGATCACCCGGAGTGCTGTTGGCGGCCCTGCACGCATCGTCACGCGGCATGGGGTTAATATGTCCGGCGGTGCAGGGGTCCGAAGCGGCGTGGGCGGGCGAGATTGAAGTGATCGCCGCGCCGGATTTGCTTGGGCTGCTGAATCATTTGAAGGGCCAATCGCTGCTGCGCAGCCCCGAACCCGGAATCGCCGAACCGCGCAAAGCTGGCCCCGACATGAAAATGGTCAAGGGGCAGGAAACCGCCAAGCGCGCGCTTGAGATCGCGGCGGCGGGTGGCCACAATCTGTGCATGGTGGGGCCGCCGGGCGCGGGCAAGTCGCTTTTGGCGTCGTGCATGCCGGGTATATTGCCCGAACTGACGCCCGCTGAAGCGTTAGAAGTGTCGATGATCGCATCGGTGGCCGGTACGTTGGAGGGCGGGCGGTTGATGCGCACACGGCCATTCCGCGCGCCGCACCACAGCGCTTCTATGCCGGCGCTGGTCGGTGGCGGCCTGCGCATTCGGCCGGGCGAAGTGAGCCTTGCGCATCTGGGCGTGCTGTTTCTGGATGAGCTGCCCGAATTTCAGCGCGCTGTGCTCGATAGCTTGCGGCAACCGCTTGAAACCCGCGAAGTCAGCATTGCGCGCGCAAACAGTCATGTAACATTCCCCGCCAATGTGCAGCTGGTTGCCGCCATGAACCCGTGCCGGTGCGGGCATTTGGGCGATGCTGCTTTGGCCTGTAGCCGCGCACCGCGCTGCGCCGCAGATTATCAGGCAAAGATATCAGGACCGTTGCTGGATCGCATCGATCTGCATGTGGAAGTGCAGGCGGTGAGTGCGGCGGACCTTGTCCTGCCGCCGCCTAGCGAAGGATCGGCCGAGGTTGCGGCGCGCGTTGATGCCGCGCGCCATGTGCAAAGCGCGCGTCTGGCGGGGACTGGCCTGCGCACCAATGCGGATTTGGACGGTGATGCGCTCGCCGCCTTTGCCAGCCCTGATGCCGCTGGTCAGAAATTGCTGGCGCAAGCGGCAGAAGCAATGCGTCTATCCGCGCGCGGTTACACGCGCATCTTGCGGGTCGCCCGAACGATTGCCGATCTTGCAGGGTCGAGCGATGTTGGCCGCATCCATATCGCAGAGGCGCTGAGCTATCGTAGGCAAGCGCCGCGCAACTAAGGTCAGGTTATGCAGGGTGGCAGATATTTTGAGCGCACACGCCGCGCGTTAAGAAAAAAGGTGGTGCGGATGGCGGGACTCGAACCCGCACGCCCAAAAGGACAACAGATTTTAAGTCTGTAGCGTCTACCATTCCGCCACATCCGCATGACATTGCGCAGACAGCATTACGTCCGCACGGTCAAGGGGCTTTGCAGCCCAAGCTTATTTGTTAAGCCGCTCCCGCACTTCCTTGCCGGGTTTGAAATAAGGTACGCGCTTGGAAGGAACATCAACCGCGGCGCCGGTGCGCGGGTTGCGGCCCTTACGCGGGCTGCGGTCGCGCGTTGAAAAGGCGCCAAAGCCACGCAGTTCCACACGTCCGCCGTCGGCGAGACGTTGGATGATCTGGTCGAAAAACAGATCCAAAATCTTTTCGACCTCTTCTGTTTTCAACTCGGGATTTTCAGCTTCCAGCTTTTTGATCAATTCTGAACGGATCATTTTATTTCCTTCACATCGGGCTCACTGAAGTTGCAAGGCAGCTTCTCAAGCGTCTGACGTTCGTAATGGTTCCGAAATGCCAGAAATTTACCGATATTACAACGGCGTTACCGATGTTGGTTTTGGAGAGCATAAAAAAACCCGCCCTTCGTGAAAAGGGCGGGCTTTTGTTCCGATAAATCGGGGTTGTGAATTAGCCGAAGCTTATTTCTTCACGCCCTTAAGCGCTTCACCCAAGATGTCGCCAAGCGATGCGCCGGAATCCGACGAACCATATTGCTCAACAGCTTGCTTCTCTTCAGCGAGCTGAAGCGCCTTGACGGAGAAGTTTGGCTTCTTCGAACGGTCGAAGCCAGTGATCATTGCGTCGAACTTCTGACCAACCTGGAAACGGTCTGGACGTTGCTCGTCACGGTCACGGCCAAGGTCGGCACGCTTGATGAAGCCAGTTGCGCCATCTTCACCGGCCTGCACTTCAAGTCCGCCATCGCGTACTTCAAGAACAGTAACAGTGGTGGTCGCACCCTTCTTCAGGCCGCTTGCCGAAGCAGCGCCGGCTGCCGATGGGGCACCCTTTTCAAGCTGCTTGATGCCAAGCGAAATGCGCTCTTTCTCTGCATCGATGTCGAGGACGATTGCCTTGACGGTTTCGCCCTTGCGGTGAAGATGCAATGCTTCTTCGCCGGTGATGCCCCATGCGATGTCGGACATGTGGACCATGCCGTCAACGTCGCCGTCGAGACCAATGAACAGACCGAATTCGGTCGCGTTCTTGACTTCGCCTTCAACGGTCGAACCAACTGGGAACTTGTCAGCAAACGATGCCCATGGATTGTCGTGCGCTTGCTTGAGACCAAGCGAAATGCGGCGCTTTTCCATGTCGATGTCGAGAACGACAACGTCGACTTCTTGGCTTGTTGAAACGATCTTGCCAGGGTGCACGTTCTTCTTTGTCCATGACATTTCCGAAACGTGGACCAAGCCTTCGATACCGGCTTCGAGTTCGATGAACGCACCATATTCGGTGATGTTCGTGACTGCACCCTTGAGCTTTGTGCCCACTGGATATTTTGCAACCGCTGCATCCCAAGGATCGCTTTCCAACTGCTTCATGCCAAGGCTGATGCGCTGTGTATCCTTGTTGATACGAACGATCTGAACCTTAACGGTGTCACCAATGTTGATGATTTCGCTTGGGTGATTGATGCGCTTGTAGCTGATGTCGGTGACGTGCAGCAGGCCATCGATGCCGCCCAAGTCAACGAATGCACCATAATC
>NZ_JBILOS010000051.1:0-14683 GCF_044374345.1 Sphingorhabdus sp.
CCAACTTTAGTGGATTAGCGGAGAAGTTTATGCGCGCGACGCAAATTGCAGGTTTTGCAGCATTATTGGCCGCTATGACATTGGCGTCTGGCTGCACCCGCCTTCGCTCGCATCAGGGCTATATTGGTGACCAGACCTTGCTGAACTCTATCCAACCCGGCGTCGACAACAGGGAATCGGTTCAGGCATCGCTTGGCCGCCCGACATTTGTCGGTCAGTTCGATCAAAACGACTGGTATTATTATTCACGCGACGCAAAGCAGCTGGCGTTCTCGCAGCCAAAGGCAGATTCGCAATATGTGCTGAAGGTCCGGTTTGACGCGGCCGGAAATGTCGCATCGGTTGCGCAAACGGGCAAAGAACTTATTTCAAAAATCAGCCCTGAAGGCGAAAAAACGCCGACGCTTGGCCGCAACAAGAGCTTCTTTGAAGAAATCTTCGGCAATATCGGTGCTGTCGGCGCAGGCAGTGGTCAAGGCTCAACGCCGAACAGCCCGAACTGATTCTGACGTAACATCACGATATCGAAAAGGCGGGGACCATCGCCCCCGCTTTCCTGCCGATTATTCGGTGACACCTGCCGCAGCAAGTACCGCCAAGGTCACCAGGTCGCCGGCGCTTGACGCCATTGTGGCCACCTGCACCTGACGCTCGATACCCAGCAGCATGGGTCCAATGACTTGGTCCCCGCCCAATTCGCGCAACAGCTTTGCCGACAGGTTTGCCGATTGCAGTCCGGGCATGACCAGCACGTTGGCTGGTCCGGACAAACGGCAGAACGGATAGTTTTTCATCAACGCTGGGTTGAGCGCAACATCCGGCGGCATGTCGCCTTCATATTCGAAGTCGGGGCGGCGGGCATCCAATATGGCAACGGCATCGCGGATATTATTGAGCCAGTTTCCAGCCGGGTTGCCGAAGGTTGAGAATGACAGGAACGCCACGCGCGGGACATGGCCCATGCGGCGGGCAACGCCAGCGGTTTTCTCGGCAATATGGGCAAGTTCTTCTGCTGTCGGGCGTTCGTTGACCGTGGTGTCGGCGATAAACACCGTATGTGTTTTTCCAACCATCACGTGAATGCCAAACGGTGTCGCATCCTTCTTGGCATCAAGCACACGGCGTAACTCGCGCAGGGTTTGACCAAAGGTACGCGTGACGCCCGTGATCATCGCATCAGCTTGATCCATCTGCAGCAGCAGTGCGCCAAAGATGTTGCGGTCGCGGTTGACCATTCGCTGAATATCACGGCGCAGATAACCACGACGCTGCAAGCGGCTATATAACCGGTCGACCATTTTCTCGACCAGTGGACTTTGGGCGCTGTTATGGATTTCATACTCGTCCGGATTGGCGCCGAGTCCGATCAGTTTTTCGGTAACGCGCGCATCGCGTCCGACCAGCACGGGAACGCCATAGCCATCTTGTTTGAACTGAACGGCGGCGCGCAACACGACGTCTTCTTCGGCTTCGGCAAAAATGACGCGCTTTGGCTTTGCCCGTGCGGCTGCATAAACTTGGGTCAGAACGGATGTCGTCGGGTTTTGACGCGCGCGCAGGCTCGCGCGGTAGGCGTTCATATCGGCAATCGGCTTTTGCGCGACGCCCGAATCCATTGCTGCTTTTGCCACGGCCGAGGCGACGATTTCCATGAGACGCGGATCGAATGGCGACGGGATGATATAATCACGCCCGAATTTGTGCATCATGCCGCCATAGGCTGCCGCCACTTCTTCGGGCACGGTTTCACGCGCCAATTGTGCCAAGGCATGCGATGCCGCAATCTTCATGGGTTCGTTGATCGTCGTGGCGCGCACGTCGAGCGCCCCGCGGAACAGGAAGGGGAAGCACAGGACATTGTTGACCTGATTTGGAAAATCAGACCGTCCCGTCGCAATGATCGCATCGGGCCGCGCGGCGCGCGCTACAGGTGGCGAGATTTCGGGATCGGGGTTCGCCATGGCAAAAATGATCGGCTCAGGGGCCATCGTCTTTACCATGTCGGCGCTCAACGCGTTGGCGGCGGAAAGGCCAAGGAACACATCTGCGCCGACGATCGCTTCTGCCAAGGTGCGCGTAGTGGTTTTTGCGGCATGCGCTGATTTCCACTGATCCATGCCTTCCGTACGGCCTTGATAAATCACGCCGGAACGGTCGCACATAATGACATTGTCGTGCGGGACGCCCATGCCTTTGATCAGCTCGGTGCAGGCAATCGCCGCTGCGCCTGCGCCATTGCAGACGACCTTTATATCTTTCAACGAACGGCCTGTAAGCTCACATGCATTGATCAATCCTGCCGCCGCGATGATGGCGGTGCCGTGCTGGTCATCATGAAAGACCGGAATATTCATCCGTTCTTTCAACGTCTGTTCAATGATGAAGCAATCGGGCGCGGCGATATCCTCAAGATTGATGCCGCCAAAGGTCGGCTCAAGAAGTTCGACCGCGTCAATGAAACGCTGTGCATCTTCGGTCTTCACCTCGATATCGATCGAATCAACATCGGCGAAGCGTTTGAACAGCACCGCCTTGCCTTCCATCACGGGCTTGGATGCCAATGCGCCCAAATTGCCCATGCCAAGAATCGCTGTACCATTTGAGATAACCGCGACGAGATTACCCTTTGCGGTATAATCATAGGCCGTTGCCGGATCGTCATAAATGGCCTGCACCGGCACTGCGACACCCGGCGAATATGCGAGCGACAAATCACGTTGCGTGGCCATTGGTTTGGTCGCCACGATTTCGATTTTCCCCGGGCGGCCTTGGGAATGGAAATCCAAAGCTTCCTGAGCTGTAATCTGGACATCGCTATCGTTCATTTTTGGCTTTGACCCTATTTTATAATATAAACTGCCCTAACGCGGTGGTGCCGCTAGGGCAAGCATTGCCCCGCAGGAACGGCTCCGCTATCGCATTGACCATGACGGGGACAATGAAAGCAACATCGGGACCGACACCAATGATGGTGCAGTATCTCGCGCTGAAGGCGAAGGCCGAGGATTGCCTGTTGTTCTACCGCATGGGTGATTTTTTTGAGCTATTTTTCGATGATGCGCGCGCTGCTGCTGCAACATTGGATATCGCGCTGACATCGCGCGGCGAACATGATGGTAGGCCGATTCCGATGTGCGGCGTGCCGGTGCATGCAGCCGAAGGCTATCTGGCGCGGCTCATTAAGGCCGGGCACCGCGTCGCGATTGCGGAGCAAACCGAAAGCCCCGAAGATGCCAAGGCGCGCGGCGGTTCCAAGACATTGGTGGCGCGCGACATTGTCCGGTTCGTGACGGCAGGCACGCTGACGGAGGACAGCTTGCTCGACAGCTGGACTTCAAACATGCTCGTCGCGGTCGCGCCGGTGGGTGACGAATATGGTCTGGCGGCAGCGGATATTTCGACCGGCTATTTCGAACTCGTCACCGTCGCGGCGAGCGCACTTGAAGCCGAGCTTGCACGCCTGTCCGCCAGCGAACTTGTTGTTCCGGATGGTTTGGCGCAACAACTTGCGGGCGCAATCATTCGTCCGCGCGCTGACTTTGAAAGCATCGTCGGCGGCGATCTGTTGAAGCAGCATTTTGCGCTTTCGACCTTGGATGCCATCGGTGCGGTCACGCGTGCTGAGCAGGCGGCCGCTGGCGGGCTCATCGCCTATCTGGCGCATGTCGGGCAGGGCAACATGCCCTTCCTTAAGCTGCCGGTCCGGCGTGAAGTGCATGCCCATTTGCTGATTGACCAAGCAACGCGCGACAGCCTGGAAATCAGCGCAGCGAACAAAGGCGCACGTGCCGGGTCATTACTGGCTGAGGTTGACCGCACGATAACGGGTGCCGGCGCACGCCAGCTGGCGTCAGACCTGTCTGCGCCATTGATGGACCAAAATATCATCGAAGCGCGTTTGTCGCTGGTGCAGTGGTTCCATGACGCGCCGTTGACCCGCGATGCCGTCCGGTCCGCTTTGCGGCAATTGCCGGATATCGCTCGCGCATTGGGACGTGTCGTTGCCGGACGCGGCAGTCCACGTGACTTGGGGCAAATTCGCGATGGGTTGGATGCCGCGCGCCATCTGCGGGAGCGATTGGGCGCCATGGCCGACCGCCCCCAATTGCTCGACCAATTGCTGCCGATGTTGGATGGCCACGGCCATATGGTGGACATACTCAGCCGTGCGCTTGTTGCCTCCCCGCCCACTGACACCGCGCAGGGCGGTTACATTGCAGAAGGCTATGATGCGGCGTTGGACGTGCTGCGTTCGGCTGGCCGTGACGGGCGGCAGGCGATTGCCCAATTGGAGGCGCGCTATCGCGATTCGACCGGCGTGGCTGCGCTTAAGATCCGGCATAATGCCGTTCTGGGATATTTTGTCGAAGTACCCGCCAAGCATGGCGATGCGCTCATGGCAGCCGGGTCAGGCTTTGCGCACCGGCAAACGATGGCCGGCGCTGTCCGCTTCAACTCGCCTGAGCTTCATGAAGAGGCCATGCGCATCACACAGGCCAGTGGACATGCCTTGGCTGCTGAAGCCGCGCATTTGGAGGAGCTGACCGCGATTGTGCTCACGCGGCGGGATGCCATCGCCGCCAGCGCCGACGCCTTGGCGCGGATCGATGTTTCGGCGGCGCTTGCGGAACGGGCTGCAGAGGGCAATTGGTGCCGTCCATCTTTTGTTAGCCACCCATGCCTTGAAATCGAAGGCGGCCGACATCCGGTGGTCGAAAGTGCGCTCGCGAAATCGGGCGACCGGTTCATTGCCAATGATTGCAAGCTGTCGCCCGATAAGCGGCTGTGGCTGGTCAGCGGCCCCAATATGGGCGGTAAATCGACCTTCCTGCGGCAGAATGCGTTGATCGTTTTGCTGGCACAGGCCGGAAGCTATGTCCCCGCGACATCGGCCAAGCTTGGCCTTGTTGACCGCCTATTCAGCCGCGTCGGCGCGTCGGACAACCTTGCGCGCGGCCGGTCGACCTTCATGGTCGAAATGGTCGAAACGGCGGCCATTCTTGCGCAGGCAACCGAACGCAGCTTTGTGATTTTGGATGAGGTTGGCCGCGGCACATCGACCTATGATGGCCTTGCCATTGCATGGGCGGTTGTCGAAGGTATTCACGAAACCAATCGCTGCCGCTGCCTGTTCGCAACGCACTATCACGAACTGACCCGGTTGTCGGACAGCCTCGATGCGCTATCGCTGCACCATGTCCGTGCCAAGGAGTATAAGGGCGACCTCGTCTTGCTCCACGAGCTTGGCGATGGCCCCGCTGACCGCAGTTACGGTATCGCGGTGGCAAAGCTTGCCGGGCTTCCGCCGCAAGTTGTGTCGCGGGCAAAGACCGTGCTGGAGAAACTCGAAAAAGGGCGCGCCGAAACAGGCGGTCTGGCCGCGGGTCTGGGTGACCTGCCATTGTTTAGCGCCGCGCTCGACGCTGCCGAAGCCAAGGTCGATGCCTTGCGTGAAAAGCTGACTGGCCTTGATATCGACGCGCTTAGCCCGCGCGCTGCGCTTGACCTGCTTTATGAATTAAAGCGGGCAGCTGGCGAAAATTAACTAGCCCAAAGACAGGAACAAACCAGCCAGCGCCGCGCTCATCAGGTTCGAAAGCGATCCGGCAGCCAGCGCTTTCAAGCCCAGCTTGGCAATCATAGGCCGCTGGTTTGGCGCAAGGCTTCCCGTCACGGCCATTTGAATGGCAATCGAACTGAAATTGGCAAATCCGCACAAGGCGAATGTGACGATGCCGACCGTTGGTACGGAGAGTTCTTTCAGTGCGCCCAAATCAATGAAGGCGACGAATTCGTTCAGAACGATTTTGGTGCCGAACAAGCCGCCGGCCTGAATCGCTTCATGCCACGGCACGCCCAATAGGAACATTACGGGCGCAAAAGCATAGCCAACAATTTGCTGGAAACTCAGGTCCGGCTGACCAAACCAGCCGCCGATGCCACCCAATATGCCGTTGGCCAGCGCGACTAAGGCAACGAAAGCCAGGACCATCGCGCCAACCGCCACCGCCAGCTTAACGCCGGTTTGTGCGCCTTGGGCAGCGGCCATGATGATGTTGGCAGGTTTTTCGTCGCCATCATCATGGACCATGACCGGTTCATCATCAGGGTGCGGGTTGGCGAGCGCAGGATCGCCCTCGGCCAGCACCACTGCGGGCATGTCGGGCATCATCAACTTCGCCATCAAAATTCCGCCCGGCGCGGACATGAATGCTGCTGCGAGCAGATAATCGATGCGGATGCCCATGGATGCGTAAGCAGCCAATATGGTGCCGGCAACGCCCGCCATGCCCACGGTCATGACGCAGAAAAGCTGTTCCGGTTTCAAGCTGGCCAGATAGGGGCGGATGACCAGTGGCGATTCTGACTGGCCCACGAAAATATTGGCCGCAGCGCACAGGCTTTCGACTTTTGAAATGCCGGTAATCTTTTGCAAACCGCCACCGATCCAGCGGATGACATATTGCATGATGCCCAGATAATAGAGGATCGAGATCAGCGACGCGAAGAAGATGATGACGGGAAGCGCCGCAATCGCAAAGCTGTTGCCGCCGATTTCGGGAGAGGCGAGTGGACCAAAAATGAATTCTGTGCCCTTTGCCGAATAGCCAAGCAGGTTCGAAACGCCGGTAGATGCGGCATTGAGCGCGACTTTACCCCATGAGGTGTAGAGGACGAGGGCAGCGATGCTTGCTTGCAAGGCAAAGGCTGCGCCAACCACGCGGAACTTGATGGCGCGCCGATTTGACGAGAGCAAAATGGCGATAGCGAGAATTAAGGCCATCCCAGCAACGCTCAATAAAATATGCATAAAATCCCCACCCTGATATATTGCAGCGATACCTAGCGCCATCGTTGGCCTTGCGCCAATAAAATTAGACGCTAGTCAGTTTCATATGACTGACCAGACTACATCACGCGCGACCGAGGGAGGTATCCCGAAATCGCTTTTTATGTTCTCAATCATTTACGGCGGCATGGTGTGCATTGCTGGCGTGCTTGGAAATAAACAAGTTTCTTTAGGGCCGCTGGCGGTAGAAGCGGGCATCTTTCCGTTTCTTTTGCTGGTCATCCTTTCCAGCGCGGTGGCAGCTTTGCACGGCAAGATTATTGCGGACCGATTGGTCAAATATGGCTTCATTCCCTTGATCGCGTCGATATTGCTCGCTTTGCTTGTGCTTTCATTGCCCCCGTCACCGAAGATGGACGGCAAATATCTTGATGCGTTCAACACCATGATGGGGCAGACGCCGCGTATTTGGGTCGCAGGCATCGTTGCATATGGCGTGTCGCAAATGCTCAACGTCTATCTGTTCGATCGCTTGAAAAGCACCGTAGGTAAATATGTCGCATTGCGCGGCGCCATCGCCGCGGTGCTATCGCAGATCATCGACACCTTATTGTTCGTAAGCATTGCCTTTTATGGTGTGTTTCCGATCACGGACTTGCTGCTCGGCCAAATGCTGGCCAAGGTCGTGTTGAGCATGATCATGGTGCCAGTGCTCATCACATTCTTTGTTAGCTACGGCCATAGGCTGGATGGTACGGACGCCAAGGCCGTTGGTCCGCATGACGATTAATCCCGCCAACCTGGCCAAAGCGGAAACGCTTACCGAGGCTCTGCCTTATTTGCAGCGTTACGCGGGCAAGACCTTTGTCGTAAAATATGGCGGCCATGCGATGGGCGATGCTGGTTTGGCGCGCGATTTCGCCGATGATGTTGTGTTGTTAAAAGCCGTCGGCATTAACCCCGTCGTCGTTCATGGCGGCGGCCCGCAAATCGGTGCCATGCTCAAAAAATTGGGCGTTGAAAGCCAATTTGTCGATGGTTTGCGCGTCACCGACGCTGAAACGGCGAAGATCGCTGAAATGGTGCTTTCAGGCGCGATCAACAAAGAACTGGTCGGCTGGATCAACGCAGCGGGTGGCAAGGCGCTTGGCATATCCGGCAAAGACGGCGGCTTTGTTACCGCAACGAAGGTTCAGCGGACGCAGAAAGATCCGGACAGCCATATCGAACGCAATATCGATTTGGGTTTTGTCGGCGAACCGACGACGGTCGACCGCAGCGTTATTGATACGATCAGCGCCGCCGGCATGATTCCGGTCATTGCGCCCATTGGCGTCGGCGCAGACGGGCATACCTATAATATCAACGCCGACACTATGGCGGGCGCAGTGGCGAGTGCGCTTGGTGCATCGCGGCTGTTCCTTTTGACCGATGTTGCCGGCGTGCTCGACAAATCGGGCGAGCTGCTGACGGATCTGGATCCTGCGGCGATTGCCAAGCTGCAAAGTGATGGCACGATTAGCGGCGGCATGATTCCCAAAATCCAGACCTGCGTTGATGCGGTCCAATCGGGCGTGGACGCAGCGGTCATCCTCGACGGGCGCACGAGCCATGCGATGTTGATCGAAATGTTCACTGTGAAGGGTGCGGGCACGCTGATCCATAAGTGAAATCGGCCATTGCTGTTTTAGGGTGTTGATACAGCGCCTTGGCTCGGCTAATTGCCAACGCCAGACCTATCCGGAGAATATCATGCTTCTCGCGCTCATTTCCATTATTGGCTATCTGATGACGATCCTGTCGACGGTTGTCATCGTTCAGTTCATTTTGAGCCTGCTTCTCGCGTTTAACGTTGTCAGCCTTTCGAACAATATTGTCTCGTCAATCTGGCAAGCGCTGAATGTCATTCTTGACCCATTTTTAAGGCCCATCCGCAAAATCCTGCCTGACACCGGCATGATTGATTTTTCTCCAATGGTATTGCTGATCGGGCTGCGCATTCTGCAGATGCTTCTGATGGGCCTTGCCAGTGATATCTCAATGGCGGGCATGTGAGCACAGCTATGATCATTGATGGCAAAGCCTTTGCAGCCAATTTGCGCCAACGGATCGCAGCTTTAGTCCCTGCTTTTGTGACCAAAACAGGCAGAAGCCCTGGCCTTGCAGTTGTGCTGGTGGGCGAAGACCCTGCAAGCCAAGTCTATGTCGGGTCCAAGAAAAAGGCGACGGTCGAAGCGGGGATGGAAAGCTTTGAACATAAGCTGTCCGCTTCGGTTTCGCAGGATGAACTGATCGCGTTGGTCGAAACACTCAATGCAGATCCGGCTGTTGATGGTATCTTGGTTCAGCTGCCCTTGCCGGCGCATATGGATGACAAGGCGGTCATTGCCGCGATTGACCCTGCCAAGGATGTCGACGGGTTCCATGTGGTCAATGCAGGGCGGCTTGCGGTGGGTGAGGATGCTTTTGTGCCGTGCACGCCTTTGGGCTGCCTCATGCTCTTAAAAGACCATATGGGCGATTTGTCCGGTAAGAATGCTGTCGTGATTGGACGTTCCAACATTGTTGGCAAACCAATGGCGCAATTGTTGCTCGCTGAAAATTGCACCGTCACCATCGCGCACAGCCGCACGCAGGATTTGTCCGATGTGGTGCGGCGCGCGGATATTGTTGTCGCAGCCGTCGGCCGCGCTGAAATGGTGCGGGGCGACTGGTTGAAACCGGGCGCAGTGGTCATCGATGTCGGCATCAACCGCCTTGCGCCTGCTGATGGGCAAAGCAAGGGCCGGCTGGTCGGCGACGTTGCCTTTGATGAGGCATTACATCATGCTGGCGCAATCACACCTGTGCCGGGCGGCGTTGGCCCCATGACGATTGCGTGCCTGTTGCGCAACACTCTGGTCGCCGCGCATCGCCGTGCAGGGATCATAGTGCCGGAAGGCATATGACCGCATGAAACCTATTTTCGCCCTCACACTTGCTGCGGCGTTAACGGGTTGCGCCTCTGCCCCGGCTCCAGAGTTTCGCGGTTTCCAACCCAAGATTGCCAATCCAAGTGCGATCATCGCGGCGGACATCGCGTTTAACCAGCTTGCCCAACAAAAGGGCCAGTGGACGGCATTTCGCGAAACGGCTGCAAAGGATGCGGTGATGTTTGTGCCGCAACCTGTCGCTGCGTCCGAATGGCTAAAGGGCAAGGCTGATCCGATGGCATCGGTGAAGTGGCAACCGCATAAGGCATATATGTCCTGCGACGGCAAAACCGGCGTCACGACAGGCGCATGGCAACGGCCCGATGGCTCGACTGGCTATTTCACCACCGTGTGGGAATTTGTCGAAACGAACAATCGCGGCGATGGCGAATGGAAATGGGTGCTGGATCATGGCGACGCCCTAACCGCGCCGCGCATGGCGAAGGAAATGATTGAGACCAAGGTTGCGAGTTGCAAGGGCCGTGCGCCCGCAATGCCGCTGGCGCCACCCGAGGGCGCGAAAATGAAGATCGGTTATGCGCGGGATCAGTCACTAAGCTATAGTTGGGTCGTGCACCCAAATGGCGCGCGCACCATTGAAATCAAATTGTGGAACGGTGAAGCGACGGAGACCGTGATTACCGATCAGGTGGCCGCTTCATTATGATGGAGCTGTTCCTCTCGGCCTTCATCACATTTTTCGTGGTGATCGATCCTCCGGGATGCGCGCCAATTTATGCGAGCCTGACCAAAGGCGCAAATGCCGCGCAGCGCCGCAATATGGCGTTTCGCGCCGTCATCGTCGCGTCGGGCATATTGTTGGTGTTTGCATTGTTTGGCGAACAATTGCTCTCGGCACTGCACATTGAACTGAACAGCTTCCGAATCGCTGGCGGCATCATGCTGTTCCTCATCGCCATCGACATGGTTTTTGAAAAGCGCACCGAACGCCGCGAAGAACGCGCGCAGAAAATCCTCGATACCCCCGAAATAGAAGACGTTTCGGTCTTTCCTATGGCCATGCCTATGATTGCTGGGCCAGGCTCCATCGCATCGGTCATGCTGTTGATGTCGCAAAATAGCGGCATGGATCGCGCAGGCGTGATCCTTGGCGCGCTTGCCACCGTGTTGGTGCTCACCTTGCTGGCGCTTCTGGCTGCTGGCCCGATCATGCGGGTGCTGGGCGCAAATGCAGAGGCTGTTATCACACGGCTTCTTGGTGTACTCCTCGGCGCGCTTGCAGCGCAGTTTGTCATTGATGGATTGCGCGCAAGCTTCGCCGGCTGATTACTGCAGCGTTACCCGGTCGTCCGATCCGTCATGCCGTCCGAAAAATTGCATCAATTGCACGATCGTATCTGCGCGGTCTGACAAGCCCCGTGCCTCCAACAAGGCCTGTTTTGCGGCATAGTCAAATGGCGCGATTTGGGCGATGGCGTTGACCAACGAATAATCATCCAGCTGCGACACTGCACTCCAATCGACACTATAGCCCTGCGCTTCGGCAAAGCGGCGCGATTCGATTTCGAGTGAGGCGCGTTCCGCCAGCGATAGGGCGTCGCCAATTTCGTCTTCTTCCCAAAGCTCGGCTTCGACCTGCCGAAAGTTGGTGGTGACATTCAGCTCATGCACGATCGAAAAGCGCTGCACGCCTTCCAGAATGATATTGTACCTGCCATCGTCGAGCGCCTCGACATCATGGATACGAGCAAGACAGCCGACGGTGAACAGCGGCGGGTTGGCGCCTTGGCCTTTTGGCTGGATCATGCCGATTTTGCGGTCACGCGCTAGCGAATCGCCGACAAGGTCACGGTAGCGTGGCTCAAAAATATGCAGGGGCAATTGCATACCCGGAAAAATAATGGCCCCGGTGAGTGGGAAAATCGAGATACGGCGCGTGGTCATCCGAACAAGATCGCAGACAATTTGCGGCGTGTTGAAGACACCCATGGGTCTTCAAGGCCAATCACGGCAAATATTTCCAGCAGCCGCGCCTTTGCCGCGCCGTCATTCCATTCGCGGTCCGCTGCAATGATATGCAGCAGCGCTTCGGCGGCGCCATCGCGATCACCAGCCGCCATTAACGCATTTGCGAGATCAAGCCGTGCTTGATGGTCTTCGGGCGCTGCATCAACGGCTGCTTTCAAACCCGCCAATTCTTCCGGCGGGACGGCAGCGGCGGCAATGCTCAATATCGATCCCGCCTTTTCAAGTGCAGGATCGGCGCGCAGTTCGTCGCTCAGGCTATCATAAACCGCCTGTGCCTCTTCCAGACGGCCAATCGCGGCCAGAGTCCGGATGAGGCCCGACAATGCGGCAGGATGCTCCGGCGATATCGTCAGCGCCTCTGCAAACAGCCCATAAGCCTGCTCGGCATCATCATGCGCCAAAAGATCTTCTGCAGCCTCAATCAGCGGCAACAGGGCGGCTGTGGGGTCATCCGCAACCGGGCCTGCGGATATCGGCAGTTTCTCAAGCAGCTGGTCCAGCATTTGCTTCAACTGCGGTTCGGTGCGTGCTGGTGACAGGTCCGCAACGGGCTGTCCCTGAAAAATGGCATAGACAGTGGGAATCGAACGCACCTGAAACTGTGACGCGATGAACTTATTTTCGTCGACATTGATCTTGGCCAAAACGACGCCGCGATTGGCATATTCCGCAGCAACCTTTTCCAATATTGGCGTCAACTGCTTGCATGGGCCGCACCATTCGGCCCAGAAATCCAGTATCACCAATTTGTCCATCGACGGCGTAACTACGTCGTTCCGGAATTGCTCAACGGCTTTTTGCTCGTCGGTGGTAAGGCCCATCGTCGCCACTGCATTCTCCATTCACAGGATTCGTTTCCCCCCTATGCGGGCAAAGAGACGGGTTTCACAATAGAGGCATTACCCCAGTTTTCGCAAAAAGCCGATATTTGGGGCTTGCGGGGGAATATACCCCATGCTAACGGCGCGCCTCACCCGTCAGGATTTAAAGAACCTGACCGCCAGAGCGGGCGTAGCTCAGGGGTAGAGCACAACCTTGCCAAGGTTGGGGTCGAGGGTTCGAATCCCTTCGCCCGCTCCAGTTTTCCTAGGAAAATCAAGGACTTACAAAATAGTCCTTTTCGAGTTTCCCCCAAAAAACCTATAAACGGATCATAAACGGATTTAGTCGTTTTTGAGGGACGTTGATGGACTCTGCTGGAACAACGCCAAAAACTGGGAATCGGGCGACGCCATCGCTAGGGTGAAAGATCGCTCTAAGTCGATCGCCCTTAGCGAATCCTGACATTGCTAGATTATGGTTTGTTGATACGGAAAACCGCTGGGAAACTGGGTGTGTCACTCTCGACTGTTCAGCGGGTTAAGATGGAGAAGTTGACCTGCTTGGGGTGGCGTGGACACTTACGCATCCAATCGCCAAAACGGGTCTGTAAAACCGTGTTTCAAAAACAGTTCTTTTGCTTCCTCGACCGTTCGCTTCTTCCAAGGCGTACGAAGATAATCTCCATACCAATCTGCCGCAAAACTCCACATTTTTGGTAATGGAACAACGGCGCCCAGTGGAAGGTCGTGGCGAGCGCACCAAGCGTTGATATCTGCTGTTGAACGGAACGGTTGAAATGAAGCGCAGGCATGAATGACATTGTCCCACCATTCACTAACGGGTGTCGAAAGGTGTAATAGGAGTTCTTCTTCTTGAATTTTGCCGTTGGTCACATGGATTACGATGGGTTCCTGTTCACCACCCATGCGCGTGTGAATTTCAACATCTTGCTCAAGCGCTGCCGCTATACCCATGCCACAATACACGCAGTTTGCCCACCATCCACGATCGCCCGATTGCACCCAGCAAGAACCCGGCGAAAGGGCGAATGGATGCACGACCCATGGTTTGCAACGATGCGGATGCAATTGCAAAGCGTGCGCTTCATGCAGTTGCTGTAGAGTCTGCTCTATTGTTTCGACAGTTTCGCCCAAGCGCTCTGATAAAATTTGATTGCTTGGCGCGTATCCCATTTCTGCAATGCCGCGCGTGAGTGCGCCCCGAACAGAAAAATGCAAAGGTGTAAGTGTGACATCGCCCATTTCAGGTTTTTGCGTAACTATTCGTTGTGATGCAAACTCTTATTTTTAACAGGTCACCGCCCATTTCGAAATGCGTTTATGCCGTCGGGTCGCAATGCTAGTTTTTGTAAACGTAACATAAACGGATTTGCACAAGTCCATAATTGTTGTTGTATATCAATATATTGCTGTAGACCGGTCACTTGCCAAGGTTGGGGTCGAGGGTTCGAATCCCTTCGCCCGCTCCAATGATTTCAATGACTTAGGTGATAACGCCTTTGCTGCCCAAAGCGGGTTTGCAGCGTGCGTTTTAATCAGCGTTCTGATTAGAACGCCCGCGTAAAAATCTTGGAAATTCAGTGTTTAAGTCGGCCTGGGATGCGGCATTGCCGGTTTACGCGATTGGCACCGCGCTCATCTTTGTGTTCGGCTCGCTCCTAAAAACGGATGAGCGACGATCATCCGTAACGCTTTGGGACCGGTCCGCGCAATCCCAAACCCCAAATAAGCTGCTTTCGCCCGGGTAGAGCCGTTGGCGTCGGACACCGTTTGCCAGCGTTCCAATTGGAACAGTCTATTTTGGCTGAAAGCCTAATCGGCCGTCGTCCTGGATCAGGTGCCATGGCAGATTTTGGGCCGGAACGGGACTGCCTGCTCTTGGCAATTAAACGCTGAAAGCTGCTAGTCATTTTTCAAGACCACGTACTACTTCGGTGTTTCTGCGTGTAGGCGGGTTTATGGTCGGTTGAGAATTTAGATGGCTGATATCTACCTTCTGTCCCTAACCCAGCTATAGCTCAGCGTTCGCCGATATAAGGGCGCACGCCTCTTGTTCCGAAACAACCTCGGCATATTTGGCCTGTAAGTCG
>NZ_JBILOS010000052.1:0-14613 GCF_044374345.1 Sphingorhabdus sp.
ATAACGCCAAGATGAAGGTCTGATCCGCGTGGCTGAATTACCCAAAAAGGCAAAAGTCGTCATCATCGGTGGCGGTGTCATCGGCTGTTCGATTGCATATCACCTGACCAAGATCGGTTGGGACGACGTGGTCTTGCTGGAACGCAAGCAATTGACCAGCGGCACGACATGGCATGCGGCGGGGTTGGTCGGGCAATTGCGGCCCAGCATCAACATGACCAAGCTCGCAAAATATACTGGCGAGCTCTATCGCGGGCTTGAGGCAGAAACTGGCCAGGCAACGGGCTATCGCCAGTGCGGTTCGATTTCGATGGCCACCAATGCCGAACGCTTTGAGGAGCTAAAGCGCAGCGCATCCATGGCCAAGGTATTTGACCTGCCTGTGCATGTCGTGACACCACAAGAGATCAAAGAACTGGCCCATATCGTCAATGTCGATGATGTCGTCGGCGGCATTCATATCCCAAGCGACGGTTATGCAAATGCAGTCGATATTACGCAGGCCTTGGCCAAAGGTGCCCGCACTGGCGGCGCGAAAATCTTTGAAAACACCAAAGTCACCAGAATCCGTCACAATGGTGATCGCATCACGGGCGTAGATACGGACGATGGTTCGATTGACGCGGATTATGTCGTCATCTGCGGTGGCATGTGGACGCGTGATTTGGCAGCCAGCGTTGGCGTTGCCGCCCCATTGCACGCATGTGAGCATTATTATGTTCTATTCGAAGGCGTCGAAGGCATCGACAATACACTGCCGGTTCTGCGTGATTATGATTATTGTGGTTATTATAAATATGACGCGGGCAAGCTGCTTGTCGGCGCATTTGAGCCCAATGCGCGGCCGTGGGGTATGGACGGCATATCCGAAGATTTCTGTTTCGATGAAATTGCAGGAAGCTTTGAACATTTCGAACCATTGCTGATTGATGCAATGCGCCGTGTGCCTGCGTTGGAAAAAGCGGGCATTCAAAAATTCTTCTGCGGTCCCGAAAGCTTCACCCCGGACGTGCGATACCATCTGGGTGAAAGCGCTGAATTGAAAGGCTGCTTTGTTGCGGCTGGCCTCAACTCCATCGGCCTGCAATCCGCGGGCGGCGTGGGCAAGGTCATGGCGGACTGGATCCGCGATGGTATTCCGCCTGCAGACTTGTGGACCGTCGATATCCGCCGCAACATGCCGTTCCAGATTAACCGCAAATATCTGCGCGAACGCGTTACCGAAAGCCTCGGCCTTCTTTACGCGACGCATTATCCGTTCAAGCAATATGAAACCGCACGCGGGGTGCGCAAATCCGCCTTGCACGACCGGCTCGTCGCGCAAGGTGCGTGTTTTGGCGAAGCTTTTGGTTGGGAACGTGCCAACTGGTATGGCGAACCCGGCAGCACGCCCGCATATGAATATAGCTATGGCCGCCAGAACTGGTTTGAAGCCAATGCGGCGGAATGCAAGGCCGTGCGCGAAGCGGTTGGCCTGTTCGACCAATCAAGTTTTGCCAAATTCCGTCTTGAAGGCCGCGACGCCATGGCCGTGCTCAACCGCGTCTGTGCGAACGATGTCGATGTTGCCCCGGGCAAGCTGGTCTATACCCAGTGGCTGAATGAAAAAGGCGGGATTGAGGCTGACCTGACCGTCACACGCCTTTCGGAAACGGCATATCTGATCGTCACCGGCGCTGAAACCGAGGTGAAGGATTTCAACTGGTTGAAACGCCATACGCCCGAAGATGCACATGCCGTGCTGACCAATGTGTCGTCAGGCATGGGTGTCATTTCGATCATGGGGCCCAACAGCCGCGCGTTGCTGCAATCGATTAGCCCCAATGACCTGTCGCATGAGGCGTTCCCCTTTGCGACCTCGCAAGAGATTGAGCTGGGCTATGCCATCGTGCGCGCATCACGCATCACCTATGTCGGTGAGCTGGGGTGGGAGCTGTATATTCCCACCGAGTTCATGGCGGGCGTATATGATGCGATTGTCGCGGCTGGCGCGGCGTTTGGATTAAAACATTGCGGCTATCATGCGTTGAACGCGCTTCGCATGGAAAAGGCCTATCGCCATTGGGGCCATGACATCACGGATGAGGATACACCGTTGGAAGCTGGCCTTGGCTTTGCTGTGAAGATGGACAAAGCGGGTGGCTTCATCGGGCGTGAGGCTTTGGCCGCGCAGAAGGAAGCTGGCCTTAAGCAGCGCCTTGTGCAGTTCTTGGTCAAATCACCCGAACCCATGCTCTATCACAATGAACCGATTTGGCAGGGCGACCGGATTGCCGGCTATATTCGTTCCGGAATGTATGCCCATACGCTCGGCGGCGCGTGCGGCCTTGGCTATGTTGATGCCGCCGACGGCGGTGTCGTCGGGCCAATTGGCGCTGATGATTATGAAATCGAGATTGCCGGTGTCCGCTATCCTGTCACCGCGTCGCTCAAACCTTTTTATGACCCCACAAATGCACGGATCAAAATCTAATGTCGCACACTGAACTTATGGGCCGCCTCGCTGCGAACACGCAGGTTGGATACAGCTTTGATCAGGAATTTTACACCAGCGATGCGGTGTTCAAAGCGGACTTTGATGAAATCATCAGCCAGAAATGGCTGCTGGCCGGCCATGTGTCACGCATCCCGGAAAAAGGTGATTATTTCCTGTACCGAGTCGGTAATGAACAGATTATCGTTATTCGTGAAAACAGCGAAAGTGTCCGCGCATTTTTCAACGTCTGCCGCCACCGGGGTTCGACGATTTGCCAGTCGGAAAGCGGCAATGCGCCGCGTCTGGTCTGCCCCTATCATGCATGGACATTTGGGCTTGATGGCCGCTTGATCTCCGCGCGGTTAATGCCGGAGGATTTCGACAAAGCCGAAAACAGTCTGTTCGCGTGCCATATCCGCGTTTTTCATGGCCTGATTTTTATCAACATGAGCGAGGGCGAACCGGACGATTTTGATGCGACCTTTGGCGACATGGGCGCCATTCTCGACTATCACGGTTTTGCTGATGCCCGGATCGCGCACGCCGGCAGCTACCCCACGACCGCCAATTGGAAGCTGGTCATCGAGAATTTCTTTGAATGCTACCATTGCGTGCCTTCGCATCCGGAATTCTGCTCGATGCATGCATCAGAGTCGATCGTTGCCGTTGGCGCAGGGCCAAGTTCGGGGCCTGCTGACGCTATTGCAAGTTTCACGCCCAAGTTGCAGGCTTGGGAAGCGAGCGCAGCAGCGGCAGGTCGGCCAATCGGTAATATCGACGACGCCCCCGAAAGCAGCCATCTGCGTCTGTTGATGCAACGGATGAACAAGGATGGCTGGTCATCGGAAACGCAAGACGGTTCAGCGCCTGCGCCATTGATGGGCAAACGGACAAAGGCAGATGGCGGCCGGATGCACCTGAGCTTCAGCCCGTTCAGCCAAATTGTTGCCGACGACCATTTCGCCATCCTGTTCCAGTTCACGCCGCGCGGCGCGCTGGAAACCGATGTGGAAATGATCTGGCTTGTCGATGGCCGTGCGACGGAGGACCAGGTTGACATTGAAAAGATGATCTGGGGCTATCACGCGACAACCACGCAGGACAAAGTCATCACTGAAAATAATCAGGCCGGCATTATGTCGAGCCGTTACCGCCCGGGGCGCTATTCCGACCAAGAAGGCAGCGTTCTTAAGTTCCAGAAATGGTATCTCAACCAGTTCGGGCTGGCGCGGGCCGAGTGACCATCGCCGCCAACATGCGGGCAGTTTTGCTGACCGGCCATGGTGGTTATGAAAAGCTGGAATTGCGTGATGATGTGCCAGTACCGAAGCCGGGTGTTGATGATGTCCTGGTCCGTGTTGGCGCGGCGGGCGTCAATAATACGGATATCAACACGCGCATTGGCTGGTATTCCAAATCGGTCGCAGAGGCGACGGAGACGGGCGCTGCAGAAGGACTTGAAGGCGCTGGCGATGATGGCTGGTCCGGTGCCGCGTTTCAATTTCCGCGCATTCAGGGTGCCGATGCGTGCGGAAGGATTGTCGCAGTCGGCGATAATGTCGATCCCGCCCGTATCGGAGAACGGGTCTTGGTCGAACCCGTCTTTTGCGGCGCGAGCCGTTACGACATTCTCTATTTCGGATCAGAAGTCGATGGCGGCTTTGCGGACTATGCCTGCGTTCCTTCGGTTCATGCGCACCGCGTTGAATCTGCGTTATCTGACATCGAACTGGCTAGCTTTCCCTGCGCTTATGGAACTGCGGAAAACATCCTGACCCGTATCAATCTGCAGGCTGGTGAGCGCGTACTCATCACGGGCGCATCAGGTGGTGTTGGCTCCGCGGCAGTCCAGCTTGCGAAACGGCGCGGGGCAGAGGTCATCGCCATGGCGGCGGATACAAAGGCCGATAGCGTCCGCGCGCTCGGCGCGTCCCAGGTCATTCCGCGCGATGCCAATCTGCTATCATTGTTCGGGCAAGAGCATTTCGACGCCGCTGTCGATATTGTCGGTGGCGCGCAGTTCGGCGAGATCCTGAACGTGCTTAAGCGCGGAGGCCGCTATGGCGTGTCGGGTGCGATTTCGGGGCCTGTTGTCGATCTTGATCTTCGGACGCTCTATCTCAAGGATTTGCGCCTGATCGGTTGCACGGTTTTAGAGCCCGAGGTTTTTGCAAACCTCGTCTCCTATATTGAACGCAGAGAAATCCGGCCCGTGGTTGCAGCCGCCTATGACTTATTCGACATCGTCAAAGCGCAAGAAGCGTTTTTGACGAAGCAGCATGTCGGAAAGATTGTGCTGTCGCTTTAGTCGACGGTTTCAATGAGCTCGCCGATACGTCCAACGATTTCGTCGATATGCGTTTTTTCCAGAATGAGCGGTGGCGACAATGCGATGATATCGCCGGTCGCGCGGACCAGTAAACCATTGTCGAAGCATTTGTGGAACAACTGCATGCCCCGCTTGCCAACGCCGCCTGCATGTGGCGCAAGCTCTATGGCAGCAACAATGCCCATATTGCGGATATCGATAATGTGCCGTTTGCCCTTCAGGCTGTGCACCGCATCCTGCCAATAACCGTGCAGCGAGCTCGCATGCTCAAAAATCCCCTCCGACTTGTATAGGTCAAGTGTCGCAAGGGCTGCTGCCGCTGCCAAGGGGTGGCCGGAATAAGTGTAGCCGTGGAATAGCTCGATGCCATCAGGGCCGCCCTCTACAACACCGTCATGGATGTGGCGGCTGACCGCAACCGCGCCCATAGGCACAGCGGCGTTGGTAAGGCCCTTTGCCATCGTGATGATGTCTGGCGTCACGCCGAGCGTTTCGGATGCCGTTGTGCCGCCGACACGGCCAAAGGCGGTGATGACTTCGTCAAAGATCAGCACAATGCCGTGCTTGCGTGTGATCTCGCGCAGTTTTTCGAGATAACCAATCGGGGGTACCAGAACGCCGGTTGACCCGGCCATGGGTTCAACAATGACGGCGGCAATGGTTTCGGCACCATGCAGCGCGACGATAGCTTCCAGATTGTCGGCCAGATGCGCGCCCCATTCTGGGCGACCCATGGTGAAGGCGTTATGTTCCAGATTATGGGTGTGCGGCAGATGATCGACGCCCGTTAACAAGGTGCCAAATTGCCGCCGGTTGTTGACGATGCCGCCGACGGAAATGCCGCCAAAGCCAACACCATTATAACCACGCTCACGTCCAATCAGGCGCGTGCGCGTGCCTTGTCCGATGGCGCGTTGATAGGCGAGCGCAATCTTCAATGCAGTGTCGACCGATTCGGATCCCGAATTGGTAAAGAAAATGCGGTCCAGCCCCTCAGGCATGATCGTCGCCAATCGCGACGCCAGTTCAAACGCAAGCGGGTGCCCCAATTGGAATGGCGGGGCATAGTCCAGCTCGGCCGCGCATTTCTGGATCGCCTCGACAATCGGTGCGCGGCAGTGGCCTGCGTTTACCGCCCATAGGCCCGCGGTACCGTCAAGGATCTGACGTCCGTCGTCGGCGGTATAATGCATGTCCTTTGCCGACGCCAACTGACGCGGCGTGGTTTTGAACGCCCGGTTCGCAGTAAACGGCATCCAAAATGCCGCTAGGGGGTCGTTTTCCAGTTTCATCCATTCGCTCCAGCAACCAGTTTCATATGCTTATGCGATATGCAGGCCATTATCCGTGATTGAAAAGATTGTTGCGTCCGGAAAATTTTGGTGGGCATTAATTTTTCCGCTGCTTTGCTTGCACGCGGCATTTGACCCAATATCCAACCAAAAAGAGCGCTGCCACCAGAACGCTGGTCCAAAGTTCAATGGAGTGCGATGTGGAAATGCCCATCAACACCAGAACGCCCACCATCCCGGCAATGGCCGTCCATGTGCCATAAGGATGGAACCACATTTTGAGCTTCAGTTTTTCAGGAGCAGTCGCTTCGAAATCGGCGCGGAGCCGCAGCTGTGCCCAAGCAATCAGCAGATAGATAAACAGCATGATCGCACCCGAAGCATTCACCAGAAAATTGAACACTCTGTCCGGCGACAGCACCGATGCAGCAAGTGCGACATAGCTGAAAAGGCTCGCGATCAGGATCGCCCGGGCAGGTACTTTTGCTTTGCTCAATTGCACACAAGATTGCGGCGCATCGCCATTTTTGGCGAGACCGAACATGGCGCGTGAGGTGATATAGATGCCCGAGTTCAGGCACGACAACACGGCCACAAGCACGATGCTATTCATAATCAGATCGGCGGCGGGATAACCCATGACGCGCAAAGCTTGGGCAAATGGCGATGCGCCAACTTCGATTTCGTTCCATGGCACGATCGATACGATCATCAGGATCGACAACACGAAGAATATGAGAATGCGTGTCGATACCGATATCGTCATACGCGCGATGGTGCTTGCGCCATCTTCCGATTCTGCGGCCGCCAGCGTTGCGATTTCGGCGCCGCAAAGCGAAAATATCGTCGTCGATACACCCACGAAAATGACGGCAATACCTGCTGGCGCAAAACCACCATGTTCGGTCAGGTTTGAAAAAGTCGGGCCAGAAGGCGACGTGACACCCGTGGCATAAGCGGCGGCAGCGAGAATGAAGACGATGATTGCAACCACCTTAGTGGAAGCGAACCAGAATTCGAATTCTCCGTAGGATTTGGCGGACATCAAATTAACCGCGGTCAATATTGCCATCAACACCACACCGATTTCCCAAATTTCAAGCATCGGAAACCAGCTGTTTATAATCTTCGCGCCCGCAATTGCCTCAATAGCGATCACGACGACCCAGAAATACCAATAGAGCCATCCAACAAGAAACCCGGCCCAATTACCGACGCCGGTACGGGCAAAATCGGGAAAGGTTTGAACACCAGGCATCGCCATGGCCATTTCGGAGATCATCCGCATGACAAGTAATACGAGGAATCCCGCCAACGCGTAGCTTATAACCGCAGCAGGCCCAATTGTGCTGATTGCCGTCGATGAACCAACAAACAGGCCAGCCCCGATGATGCCGCCAAATGTGATCATCGAAACATGCCGGGACTTGAGTGTCCGGCTAAGTTCGTTCGCGCCAGTTCCTGCTGGTGGCGTCGCTAAGCTTGTGTCCATGTGTCGGATTCCCCCTCGTTCAAAACGGTTCTAGCTTTGAAACAAGTGATCTGTAAATGACGGCTATCAAACAAATGAGATACAAGCCGTCTTTCGTGACGAAAAGTTGGAACGCACGGGTTATAATTTTTGCTTATAAGCCGCGGCATTGGACTGACATGCGCCTGCAGGGCTGATATGGCGTAAGCGAGGGGATGTAATAACCGAAATGGCCACCGTCTTAACTGACCACCGAAAAGAAAAAATCGCCACGATCGAGACGCTGGATGCGCGGCTGCGCTGGCTGTCGTCATGGATTGTCCATAACGCCAACCATTTGCGGGAAAAGCGCGACGGCCTTAAGGTAGGCGGGCATCAGGCCAGTTGTGCTTCGATGACGGCGATTATGGCAGCGCTGTATTTCCATGCGCTTCGCCCGCAAGACAAGGTGTCGGTGAAGCCCCATGCAGGCCCCGTGCTGCAGGCCATCCATTATTTGCTGGGCAATCAATCACTGGAGCAATTGCAGCAGTTTCGCGCATTGGGCGGCGCACAAAGTTATCCGTCACGCACTAAGGACAAAATCCCGGTGGATTTTTCAACCGGCTCGGTTGGACTGGGCGTCGCGATTACGGCCTTTTCCAGCCTCGTTCAGGATTATCTTGTTGCGCATGGGTCGCTAGATGAAGCGGACGCCGGCCGGATGATATCGCTGATGGGCGACGCTGAGCTTGATGAAGGCAATATCTACGAATGCCTGATCGAAGCCTATAAGCACGACATTCGCAATTGCTGGTGGGTGGTTGATTATAACCGCCAGTCGTTGGACAGCACGACCGCGGACCGCATGTTCCGACGCTTTGATGATATTTTCGAAACCTGCGGCTGGCGTGTTGTCACATTGAAGAACGGCAAGTTGCAACGTGCGGCGTTCTCGCGGCCTGGCGGGAAATCGCTTGAGGACTGGATTGAAAATTGTCCGAATGCTGATTTTGCGGTGCTCACCTATAAGGGCGGGGCGGCGTGGCGCGAACGGTTGATCGCGGACATTGGTGGTAAGCCGCATGTGGCAAAGCTGCTCGACAGTTTTGACGATGACGGGCTCGCTGCTCTGATGACCAACTTGGGCGGGCATTGCATCGAGACTTTAATGGATGCGTTCGACAGCGCCGATGATGAACGACCGACGTTGTTTATTGCCTACACCGTTAAAGGCTACGGCCTGCCGCTTGCGGGGCATAAGGACAATCATTCGGGGATGATGAACCCCGCGCAGATTGAACAGCTTCGCGTCAGCATGGGCGTTGAGGTCGGGCAGGAATGGGAACCATTTGCCGGATTGGGTGGAAATATCGCGGCGCGGCTGAAAGACTTTGTCGGGCAGAGCGTTCTCGCGCACAAACCGCAAGAGCCGGATGCGTCGGTGATCGCCGTGCCCGAACGCCTTCCTGTGCCGTCTGGCGATGTTCAGTCGACACAAGCGGCCTTTGGCAATGTTTTGCTCGATCTCGCCAAATCCTCTGAGACATTAGCCGACCGTATCGTGACAACCGCGCCTGATGTTACGCAGACGACCAATTTGGGCGGATTTGTGAACCAACGCGGGCTTTTCCGCCGATCCGATGTGGCCGATATCTTCCGTGATGCCAAAATTCCGTCGGCACAAAAATGGGCGGCGCATGCCGCAGGGCAGCATATTGAACTCGGGATTGCGGAGAATAACTTCTTTCTTTTGCTCACGTCGCTTGGGCTTGCGGCGCCGCATTTCGGGACGCGGTTGATTCCCGTTGGTACGGTATATGATCCCTTTATCGCGCGCGGATTGGATGCGCTGAATTATGGTTGCTACTCCGATGCCCGTTTCTTGCTCGTTGGAACCCCGTCCGGACTGACCTTGGGGCCAGAGGGCGGTGCGCACCAGTCGATCAATACGCCGCTGATCGGGATGGGGCAGCCTGGCCTTGCGTATTTCGAACCGGCTTATGCCGATGAAGTCGCATTGTTCATGCGCTGGGCATTTGAGCATATGCAGAAACCCGACGGCAGCTCGGTATATCTGCGCCTGAGCACGCGCCAAGTGGCGCAGGTGCAACGCGCCGGTTTCGAATGGGAGGCGGACGCGTTAAAAGGCGGCTATTGGTTACGACAACCTGCACCCGGCGCCGAAGCGGCGATTGTTTTTACAGGCGCAATTGCACCTGAAGTGCTGGCTGCTTTTGACCAACTGGCCGATGACATTCCCGGATTGGGCGTGTTAAATGTGACGTCGCCCGATGTCCTGCATCGCGACTGGTCAGCCAGCAAGGCCGCGCGCTGGACTGATAAGCCCATGCAAATGTGCCATGCCGAAGATCTGTTATCGGTTTTGGCACCTGAGGCTGGGCTCGTGACCGTGATTGATGGTTCGCCAGGCGCGTTGTCGTGGCTGGGCGGTGTCAGTGGTATGCGGGTCAGCCCGTTGGGCACGGATCGTTTCGGTCAGACGGGGGATTTGATCGATCTTTACGACACCTACCGCCTTGATGCTGTCGCCATCATTGATGCGATGGCGGAGCTGTTTCTGAAACGTTAGACTGGCCTCGGCCACGTATTAGATTGGGTTTGATTGGCGCGCCATGGATAATGAAACTGATAACATTTATGTATTTGATATTGTTCTATAAATTATTGACGTGAGAAGATATACGGCTGTTGTTTCAAACCCGAAGAATTAATCCGTGTGTTTCAGACTAACGCAGTGTTGCAAGGCGATGGCAGTAAGAAGCGATGTAATTGGCAGTTTTGCGCCCAAATTCAGCCATCATCAGCGTAGGCTCACTTCCTTATGAGCGGACCTTGCACCTGCAAGGTTGCTAGGTTAACTCTTTCGACGACATCAATGGTCTACTTTCAAGGCGATAGACCAAGCAATTAGCCATTCGTTCTGTTGGAATGGCCATATTTTGATGGCTAGAATATAACCCCGTTAAATGATGCGGGCGAATCCTGCCGCGCCACGTGCTGGAGGCGAACGTACCTCAGGCTTGTTCAATTGCAGGGCGGTATTCAACATTTGCCCCACATCGCCTTCGTCCCCAAGGATTGCTTCCATGCTGCGTACGCATAAGCAGACTTTATCATCCGCTAAGTCGTACCAGATTTGCTTTGACGCACGGCGCGTTTTGACGAGGTCGTTGCGGCGCAGTTCCGCAAGTTGCTGGCTAAGTGCAGGTTGGCCGATGCCCGTTGCGGCATCGATTTCGCTCACCGTGCGTTCACCGCGCAAAAGGCAAGATAAGATCATCAGCCGCTGCGGCTGCGCATAGACTTTTAGCTTGTCCGCCGCTTTTACGGCGCGGTCGCGACTTTCAAAAAGCGAAGTCATTTCGTGTCGGCCAAATGGCAAAACCAATCATCGCCACCGCTGATTTCCGCGCTGTTTATAACTGGCATTGCAAGCAATTTGTCCCCTGGCTGCCATCCTTCTGGCGCAAGGCCAGCGCCGCCCTGAGTAGCTTGCAATGCGTAAAGAAGGCGCAGCATTTCACTGACCGAGCGGCCCACATTATGCGGATACGTCGTGATAGCACGAATGATGCCGTCGGGGTCGATGAAATAGGTTGAGCGCACCGCGGCGCTATCGGCCGCAGCATCATCAATCATGCCATATGCGCGGCCAATGGCCATGGAGGGATCTTCAATGATCGGGAAAGGAACATTCACCCCAAATTTATGTTTAATCGCAGTCACCCAAGCAATGTGCGAATGGATACTGTCCACGGAAAGCCCGAGCAATGCACAACCAGTTGCTTCGAACGCAGCAGCCGACTTGGCAAGCGCAACAAATTCCGTCGTGCACACGGGCGTAAAGTCCGCAGGGTGCGAAAACAAGATAAGCCACTGGCCCCGATATTCCGAAAGGCTCCGCTCCCCGAGCGTTGTTCGCGCGCGAAAGTCCGGCGCTGTTTCGCCAATCCTAATTGGCTGTGAGGGAACTGCTTTCGTGTCGTTCATTTCTTCATCCTGTTCATCGCTCGGCGCTGCCACGAGACTTGTATTGACGCAACACGGATAATCGATTACACAATTTATGTAAATATGAATTTATAGGAGTTTTCCATGCCCGACTCAGCGTTAGAAAATGCCATCGCGCAGGTGAGTGATGCCCAAAAGGGTGTTCCGATAATTCGTGCCTTTTTCGACAAACCGACTTTCACGGTTAGCTATGTGGTCCACGATCCTGAAACCAAGCAGGCCGCGATCATTGATAGCGTGCTTGATTTTGATCCTGCCTCAGGGCGAACATCGTTCGCGTCGGCGGATGCCATTATCGCATATGTTGCGCAGCAGGGCTTGGCCGTTGATTGGCTGCTCGAAACCCATGCGCATGCCGATCACCTTTCGGCAGCACCTTATTTGCAGCAAAAGCTTGGCGGCAAAATCGCCATCGGTGAGCATATCGTCACCGTCCAGAATGTGTTCGGAAAGCTGTTTAACGCTGGCACTGATTTTCAGCGTGATGGGTCGGACTTTGACCGGCTGTTTGCCGATGGCGACCACTTCCAAATTGGGAAGCTGGACGTAACCGTTCTCCATGTCCCCGGTCATACGCCTGCGGACATTGCCTATGTCATTGGTGACGCCGTGTTCACGGGCGACACAATGTTCATGCCCGATTACGGCACGGCGCGCGCGGATTTTCCCGGCGGAAATGCGCGGCAATTGTTCCAGTCGTTGCGCCGGATTTTGTCGCTGCCTGCCACGACGCGGCTCTTTATGTGCCACGACTATCTGCCTGCTGGCCGCACGGAATATGCATGGGAAACCACTGTGGAGGCAGAGCGTAAGGGCAATATCCATGCCCATGACGGCATAACCGAGGATGAATTTGTCGCGATGCGTGAGGCGCGCGATGTGACGCTGGATATGCCGCGCCTGATTTTGCCGTCGGTGCAAGTGAATATGCGCGCAGGCCATATGCCCGCCGCGGACGACAATGGCATCACGTACCTCAAAATCCCGGTAAACGCGGTATGATAGCGGCTTTTCCCAACGCCATGCCTGTTGAGGGCTTTATGGGCGGCTTGCTGATTGGGCTTGCGGCCGCAATCATGCTGCTCGGCCTTGGCCGGATCGCCGGCGTCAGCGGAATGGCGGCGCGGGCAACGGGCATTGCGGATAGCGGAGCGCCAAGAAATGTCGCAATCGCATTCGTCGTCGGCCTTCCGCTTGGTGCGCTTCTGATCGCGCAGACCGTTGGTGCGGTGAACGTCAACTTTCCAGCATCCATCTGGCCGCTGATCATCGGTGGCTTACTCGTGGGTTATGGCACACGGCTCGGCTCGGGCTGCACCAGTGGCCATGGCGTATGCGGGCTGTCGCGTCTTTCGCCGCGGTCGATGGTGGCAACAGGCATGTTCATGGCAAGCGGGTTTGTGACTGTAGGGATTCTGCGCGCAGGAGGTTGGCTATGACCCGGGCGCTTATCGCATTAATCTCTGGAACGCTGTTCGGGGCCGGCCTTGCCTATTCGGGCATGTCGGACCCTGCGCGCGTTCAGGCGTTTCTGGATCTGTTTGGCCAATGGGATCCAACGCTCGCTTTCGTCATGGGTGGCGCCATGCTGCCGATGGCCGTGGCTTGGGTTATTAGATCGCGGCTATCTGCGCCGCTTGCCGCGCCAACGTTCGATTTACCAGGCACGACCACGCTAGATCGCCCGCTTGCCATTGGGGCCATATTGTTTGGAATGGGTTGGGGCATCGCCGGCCTTTGCCCCGGGCCTGCGCTTGCTGACTTGGCGATTGCGCCGGGCGATGTCGCGCCATTTGTCGTTGCGATGTTTGTCGGCATGGCCGCGCAACGCTTCACAGCTTTTACATCCCAAAAACCAAAACAAGCGGGGCCTAAATGACGTTCAAATCCATCACGCCAAGCTTTTCTGTGTCAGGGCAATTGACGACAGAAAATCTGCATCACGCTGCCGCGCAGGGCTTCAAATCGGTTATCTGCAACCGGCCAGATGGCGAAGAGGCGGGGCAACCATCCGCCGCCGCTATCCAGAAAGAAGCACAAGCGCTTGGCCTGTCATTTACGTATATTCCAGCCATCTCAGGCGCGGTTACAGGCGATGATGCGGCGAAGATGAAAGCGGCTCTGACCCAAATGCCATCCCCCATTCTTGCCTATTGCCGCTCCGGCGCGCGTTCAGCCAAGCTTTGGGAAATGGCGACAAAAGATCAGGATGCAGCGCCATCCTCCGCCAAAATCTATGATGTGGTTATCGTGGGCGGTGGCAGTGCCGGAATCGCCACAGCCTCCAGCCTCCTCAAACGCAATCAGAAGCTATCGATTGCCGTTATCGAACCTTCAGAAGACCATTATTATCAGCCCGGCTGGACTATGGTTGGGGCTGGCGTATTCTCAGCTGAATTCACCAAGCGCGCCGAAAAATCGGTCATGCCCAAAGCGGTTGACTGGATCAAGAAAGCAGCCTCTGGATTTGTGCCTGAGGACAACAAAGTGCTGCTCGCCGATGGCAGTTCGGTTGCCTATCGCGTGCTGGTGGCTTGCCCCGGGATCAAGCTGGATTGGGATGCCATTGACGGCTTGACCGAAACGCTCGGTCAAAATGGTGTAACGTCCAACTATCGTTACGACCTTGCCCCTTATACCAACCGCCTTGTGAAGGATTTCAAGCAAGGCCGCGCGCTGTTCACGCAGCCGCCCATGCCGATCAAATGTGCAGGCGCGCCGCAAAAATCAATGTATCTGTCGTGCAGTGCGTGGGAACGGGCCGGGGTGTTAAAAGACATTGATGTGCAATTCCATAACAGCGGCGCAGTGCTGTTCGGGGTCGCGGCCTATGTCCCCGCATTGATGGAATATATCGAACGCTATGACGCGCATCTAAATTTTGAATCGAAGCTGGTTGCGATTGATGGCCCTGCCAAAATTGCGACATTTGAACAGAAACGCGGCGACATCGTCACGCGGGTCGAAGAAAAGTTCGACATGATCCATGTCGTCCCGCCGCAAGTCGCGCCAGATTTCGTGCGCAACAGTC
>NZ_JBILOS010000053.1:0-14590 GCF_044374345.1 Sphingorhabdus sp.
ATCAACCCAAATGAGTGCATCGATTGCGGCGTATGCGAACCCGAATGCCCTGCAGAAGCGATTTTGCCAGACACCGAAAGCGGTTTGGAACAATGGCTTGAGCTGAACGCAACCTACAGCGCAGAATGGCCGAACATTACTTCAAGCCGCGAACCGCCTGCAGACGCAGACGAGCATAAGGGCGAAGAAGGCAAATTCGACAAATATTTCAGCGCGGAGCCCGGCGAAGGCGATTAAGCCTTCGCGGCACGCCGCTCTTTAAGCCAGCTTCTTTGATAGGATTCTACTTCACGTAGAGCCTCAAAGACCGTGACGGTCGGCTTCGTCCGGCCGGTACGTCCCAGCGCGTATATCTGGCTGTAAAACCAATATTGGGTCGCAAAACCTTCAATCCCGCGCACCGCCTTTATCTTGCGTAGGCTGGATAGCCACTCGGGCAGCAGCTTCAGCTGGTTTTCAACCTTGGGCAGCATCGCCAAGCCACCGAGCAGCCGCTTTGGCGCTTCGGGCATGACGCATAATGGCCGCGCCAATCCGACAACGTCCGCAGCCCTGTTGCGAAGCGCCTGTTCCATGGCCGATGCGCTGCGGAAACCGCCCGTGACCATCAATGGAATGGTCAACTCGCTCTTCATCGCTTTGGCAAAATCAACGAAATAGGCTTCACGTGCGAGCGTGGTTTCCGCGACGGTCTGCGTCTCTTCGGCTTCCATCCCCTCGATGCCCAATAGCTTGGGCTGCTCATACGTGCCGCCCGATATTTCGATTAAATCAACGCCAGCATCCTGAAGCCAGCGGGCAACCTGAAGGCTGTCTTCAAAAGCAAAGCCGCCGCGCTGGAAATCCGCGCTGTTCAGCTTGACCGAAATCGGGAACTGAGGGCCAACCAAAGTCCGGACGGTGTTGACGGTGAACATCAGGAAGCGGGCGCGGTTGACAAGGCTGCCACCCCAGCGATCGGTGCGCTGGTTTGACTTTGGGCTGAGGAATTGGGAGATCAGATAACCGTGCGCTGCATGGATTTGAACGCCCGTGAACCCGGCATTTTGGCAATGCAGTGCCGCTTGGCCGAACCGGCCAATCAGATTTAGAATTTCATCCTCGGTCAATGCAACCGGCATTCCAAATTGTCCGCCGGGCAGGCCCAGCTTGACCGCTGACGGCGCCTTTGGACGTGGGTTGATGCCCCGCATGGTCTGGCGGCCCGCGTGGCTTATCTGCGCCCAAAAATGGTTGCCATTGCGCGTCGCGGCCTTGGTCCATGATTTGAGCGCATCCATCATCGCTTCGTCCGGCTGTCCGCTGAAAAAGACGTTTCCAGCCCGTTCCAAATGGTCGGCATCAATATGGATGTTGCCCGAAATCTGGAGGCCAGCGCCTCCATCAGACCAGATACCGTACAGGCGCTGCAACTCGGGCGTCGGCACACCTTGCGTGTCCGCCAACCCTTCGGTCATCGCGGCTTTTGCTATTCGGTTGTTGAGTACGGCCCCACAGGGCAGTTGTATGGCGCTACTTAAGATCACTTTGGCTCGCTTGGCTCTTCAGTTTTTGGTTCGTCTGAACCATCGGTTTTGGGTTCGTCGCTTTCTTCCGGCGTTGCTTTTTCAGCATCGGTATCGGCACGCACGGGCATCGCTTCAACAGGTGCCTCATCGGTGGATTCGTCGGTGTTAATCATGTCGTCACTGATCGTGCCTTTAAGGCTTTCGAGATTGTCCATCCGCGTTTCGGTGACCTGATTGTCTTCTTTGCCGCCGCCACAGGCGGTCAATGCCAGTAAGGCTGCAAAGGCAGGCGCCATGATGGTTACACGCATATCGACCTCAGTTCTCTATTCCGGCGCGACCGTACAATTTCCGCTCGCTTTGGCAAGGTTAATGAGAAAGTCGGGGAAGGTTGCAAGCAATGCTGCGTCGAAGTCCTGCAGTGATGCGTCAATGCCCAGGTCTGCGAGGCTTGTGACCGGATATTCGGATATCCCGCACGGGACGATGCCGCCGAAATGATTCAAATCAGGCGCAATATTCACCGCAAAGCCATGCATCGTCACCCATCTGCGGATTCGCACGCCAATTGCGCCGATCTTTGCTTCCTGACCATTTTTGGTGTCGCACCATATGCCAACACGGCCTTCGGCGCGGCGTGCCTCCACCCCGAAATGGCCAAGTGCGGCGATCACCCAACCCTCGAGCGCATGCACATAACAGCGGACATCTTTGCAATGCTTGGCAAGGTCAAGCATGACATAGCCCACCCGCTGCCCCGGCCCATGATAAGTGTACCGTCCGCCGCGTCCGGTGTCGTAGACAGGAAATGCGGTGCTCAGCAATTCTGCCGGGTCCGCGCTCGTCCCGCCCGTGTATAATGGCGGGTGTTCCAGCAGCCAGATAAGCTCCCGTGCATTTTCGTCACGGATCGCCGCCTGCAATGTTTCCATACGGGCAACGGCTTCGGGATAGGGGGTCAGCCCTTCGGAAACGTCCCAATCAATATTGCCATCGATCTTCATCCGCGCTGCTTAGCATGGTGCAAGCCGCTTGCCACCGGATAAGTCAGCCTCTACCCCGCGCAGCTAGGGTCAGGGAGTGTATATGCAAAAGAAGCTTGATTATCGTGCGGTGGCAAAAGATGCGCGCGCTTCATTCGCGGCGCACCGTGAAGCCATTATCGCCATTGCGGGCTTTTTCATTTTCATGTCGAACTGGATCGCAGGCTATTTGGCGCCACCGCTCATCCTTGAAAGCTTTGACGATACAACCAAAGTCATCGCGGCGTTCAGCGGCTATTTCGAGGCGAATTGGCCGGTCTTATTACCGGCGATGCTTGTCACAATGTATGGCAGCCTTGCGCTTTATGTCCTGATTTCAGGGCGCAAATTGGCAAAGGTGGGCGACGCGCTTGTCATCGCCGCCGCATTGTTCCCGACATATTTGACCGCGACCATATTGACCGGCTGGGCGACATTTGCGGGGTTCTTGCTGTTCATCATTCCCGGCCTTTATCTCACGGGCCGTTTTGCCGTGCTGCCAGCGGTCATCGCGCAAGAACCGGCGCTTGGCATCATAGACGCGGTCAAACAGACTTGGGCAACAACGCGGGCATGCGGTTGGGCCATAGTGATACTGACGCTGTTTATCGCGGTCGCTATACGCCTGGTTTCAGGGATCGCTGGCGATACCGTCGCCGGGATATGCGAAGCAATTGCGGGCGAGGGCGGGGTTCCCATCATCCAAGCTGCGGTCAGCGCGTTTTTCGCGGCGGTTGAGGCGGTTATTTACGTTATCGCTGCGACGGCAGTTAATCGTCAGCTTGGGGCACAGACGGCTAACCAATAATGGGAATATGCGGCGCTGCATCGCGCGGGATGAGCCCGTTGATCCGTGGGTCCGTAAATGTTTCCAATTGCCGTTGATAGGCCGTGAACCCGGCCTTTTGATAAAAGGCGAGCGCGGTTGGACCGTCCAAAGTGCATGTATGCACCCACATGCGTTGCACGCCCGCCTCTGCCCAACCCAGCTGAAGCGCCATGGCCATCAACCATTTGCCGTGGCCCTTGCCGCCGAGTTCGGGGATCAGGCCGAAAAAGGCAATTTCACATGCGCCATCGGTTCTGAAGTCGAGCTCCAATATGCCAACTTCAATCCCCCGCCTGTCCACCACTGCCCAAATCCGGACCTTGGGGTCGTGAATGGTCGCAATCAGCGTCTCGTCGTCCATCTCAAGGCGCGAGAACCACAGCCAAGGTTCGCCAATGCGGCGATAGAGTGCGCGATATTTGTGGGCATGCGGGGCGTGCCATGGCTCTAGCCGCAAATCCGAAGCTGGCAGCGCGCGCAGTGGCGGGCGGCTGGTCATTTCCAGCGAGGTTACAATGGCACCAAGCTCGCCATCGGCAATCGGGCTATAGGGCATTTGGGGTTAATCCCACGCCACTTCGGGCGGAAGGCTCATCAAAATCGCGTCGACATTTCCGCCGGTTTTCAGGCCGAAGGTGGTGCCGCGGTCATATACCAAGTTGAATTCGGCATAGAGCCCGCGCCAGCGCCGCTGCGCCTGCTTTTCTTCAGCGGTAAATGGCTGATTCATCCGGCGGCGCACCAGCTTGGGGAAGATATCGAGGAAAGCTTCGCCGACATCGCGGGTCAGTGCAAAATTCTGCTCGAAAATGGCATCACTGCTGTTTTCCAGATGATCGTAGAAAATACCGCCAACACCGCGATGCACGTTGCGGTGGGGGATCCAGAAATACTCCTCCGCCCATTTGCGATAGCGTTCGTACACGTCGGGGCCATAAGGCGCACATGCGGCACGCAGACGGGCGTGGAAGTCTGCCGTGTCTTCTTCATAGGGGATGGGCGGGTTGAGGTCCGCACCGCCGCCAAACCAGCTTTTCGTCGTCACAAGATAGCGCGTGTTCATGTGCACCGCGGGCACATGCGGATTGGCCATATGCGCGACGAGGCTGATGCCGGTCGCGAAGAAATTCGGATCTTCAGCCGCGCCATGAATGGTTTTGGCAAATTCGGGGTTGAAGCTGCCCCCTACGGTCGAAACGTTTACGCCAACCTTTTCAAAGATTTTACCCTTCATCACGCCGCGCACGCCGCCGCCGCCTGGCGAACCGTCATGGTCGTGGCGATCCCACGGGATATATTCGAATGATGCGTCTGATCCGGCCTCACGTTCGATAGCTTCAAACGCCGCACAAATGCTGTCGCGCAGCGATTCGAACCAACTGCGCGCCGCTTGCTGACGATTGTCGAGGACCAGAGTCATACTGCACCTTCCGGAAATTGCTGGGTCTGCCGCAGACCTTCTGCCAATGCGATGCCAGCCGACACCGAAATGTTCAAGGACCGAAATCCAGCGCCCATGGGAATATATACGCGTTCGTCGGCGCGCGCATGCACCTCGGGCGGTGCGCCGCTGCTTTCCGACCCCATCAGGATGACATCATCGGGCCGAAAGGCGAATGCGGGCAGGGCGGTTGAAGCCTTGCTCGACATCAGCACCAACCGCGCGCCGTTCAATGTTTCAAGAAACGCCGACCAGTCTGTGTGGCGCCGAATCTTTGCATGCGCGACATAGTCCATACCGGCACGCCTCAAGGCACGTTCAGAAAAGGGAAAACCGCAAGGTTCTATGATGTCGCATTGGACGCAAAAGCATGCCGTTGTGCGTAATACCGCCCCGACATTGCCGGCCATATCCGGCTGATAGAGCGCGATGCGCATGAAAACTCTCCGATAGAAACCAATGCGTGACGATTAGACCGTATCAGGCCCCTATGGCAACCGTGCCCACGGGCGATGCGCGGTCGTTGGGCCGATATTAGCAATAAAAAAGGCCGGAGACGGCAAAGCAGCTCCGGCCAAGAAAGGCGCGATCCGAAAAGGGGGGAGAAGACCGCGCCAGCAAAGTCTGTTAGCCGCCGTTGGGCTGGGCAGGGGCCATTGGTCCGTTCCAGCGACCCTTGCGACCGGCCCTGCGCTCGTCGGGGGTGATGCGGCCATCTTTATTGGTATCGGCTTTGGCGAAGCGGGCTTCAGCGGCTGCACGGAATTCTGGCCCCGATATGGCCTTGTCACCATTGCTGTCCGCACGCGCCATTATATCCATGCGTCCGTCACGGCCACCTTCGCGCGCATGACGCTTGCCCATCTTGCGATGCTCCATGCGCTTTTCGCGTCGGCTCATCCGACGCTCGCTGAACATTTCATGTGCAGCCATGAATTCAGCTTGGCTGATCGCGCCGTTTTTGTCGGTATCGATTGCGGCAAAGCGCTTGGCCAGCATCGCGGCCTTGTCGCTGTCATTCAGCGTGCCATCAGCATTGGCGTCCATCTTCGAAAAAACAGCATCGGCGGCAACCATGGCTTCAGCTTTGGTGACAACGCGGTCGCCGTCTTGGTCTGCCCTTCCATCGGGCGCAGCATATATCGCTGAAGCTGACATTGCCGAAAAGGCCATCAGGCCAGCATAAATGGAAAGTTTCTTCATCCTCATCGCTCCTTATAATCGTTCGCGGGACTGCAGTTATAACGTATATAAGCTGAATATTCCGCAACAGTTTGTCGAGGCAAAGCATGCTTTGTCGCAAACTGTAACAGCATGGGATGATTTAACGCGGTGATGTGAAGCTGTGGAAAGTTGGAGCGGGTAAGGGGAATCGAACCCCTCTAGCTAGCTTGGAAGGCTAGTGCATTACCACTATGCTATACCCGCGACTGGCCATGGGCCGTCTTGAGCGCCGCTATTGCCATTATACGGCCCTAGCGTCAACGCCCAGATTGTAAAAGAAAGGGCCGCAAAAGCGGCCCTTTCCAAAAACTATGCCGTTTTTTTTTATCAATGCTTCTTGTCTGCCCAAATCGTTTTGTAGGACATCCAGGCAAGCACCGTGAAGACCAGGAGGAAGCCAAGGGCTGCCCAACCTGCGCTCTTGCGGTTTTCCATCTTTGGTTCCGCAGCCCAGGTCAGGAATGCAGAGACGTCTTTCGCCATCTGTTCCTTAGTGGCCTTTGTACCATCGTCATAAGTAACCTGGTCATCGGAAACGATCGGTGGTGCCATCGCGATGTTCAGGTTCGCAAACCATGGGTTGAAGTGCAGGCCGGAAGTTGTCGCCGCTTCAGGGAATTCCTTCAGCAGTTCTTTGCCGTCTTCGTTCTTGTAACCAGCTTGGTCACGATAGCCGAGCAGCAATGAGTACAAATAAGCAGGGCCATTTTCACGCGCCTTTGTGATCAGCGAAAGATCTGGCGGAAGCGCGTTGTTGTTGGCCGCACGTGCTGCCACATCGTTCGCAAATGGCGAAGGAATTTTGTCCGCAGGAATGGCCGGACGTGTCGCAGGCTCACCCGTTTCGGGGTTGATGCTTGGAACTTCGGTCTTCCATGCCTTTGCAAGCGCTTTGACCTGTTCTTCGCTGTAACCCAAGGCCGCGAAATCGCGGAACGCGACCAGATTCAAGCTGTGGCAAGCGGCGCAGACTTCAGCATAGACCTTCAAACCGCGCTGCAATTGACCGCGGTCATATTTGCCCAACGGACCGTCATGGGCAAATTTTACGGGCAAAGGCTCTTCGTGGAATTCTGCCTCAACCGAAGGAACGGCAGGTTCCTTGATCGCAGTGATTACGGTGTCCCCAAGGCCAAGCAACAGCATGCCGCTGAAAAACAGGCCTACCAAAAAAGCAACTAAACGAACCATGATTATGCTTTCCCTGTTTTACGCAGCCGCTGGAAGCGGTTTGCCGGTGACAGCTTCGGTGATTGAATTTGGCAGCGGAAGCGGCCGTTCAATGCGCGAAACGATCGGCAAGATGATCAAGAAGTGAGCGAAATAGTACGCTGCCGCAATTTGGCTGAGTACAACCCACTGGGTATATGGAGGTTTGCCACCGCAATAGGTCAGGATGACGATACATGGGATCAGGCCATACCAGAAGAATTTGCGGAACAATGGACGATAATGTCCCGAACGCACTGGCGAGGTGTCCAACCAAGGCAGGAAGAACAATAGCAAGATCGAACCGAACATCGCCAGCACGCCCATCAACTTTGCAGGGATGAGGATGATACCGGTGAACGGAATGCCGAAGTCGACCGTGAACGCCTTCAAAATTGCGTAGAAGGGCAAGAAATACCATTCAGGCACGATGTGCGCTGGCGTCGAAAGCGGGTTCGCCGGGATATAATTGTCCGGATGGCCAAGCATATTTGGCGCAAAGAAAGTGACCGCCACGAAGAAGATCAAGAAGATCCCCAAGCCGAAGCCGTCTTTTGCGGTGTAATATGGGTGGAATGGAACCGTGTCTTGCTCACCCTTTACGCTGACGCCCGTCGGGTTTGACGACCCCGGGATGTGCAATGCCCAAATGTGCAAGATGATGACACCGGCAATGACGAATGGCAGCAAATAGTGCAGCGAGAAGAAACGGTTCAGCGCAGCCTGGTCTGGCGAAAAGCCGCCCAAAAGAAGCTGACGCAGCGGTTCACCCACCAATGGAATGGCGGAGAAGAAGCCCGTAATAACCTGTGCACCCCAGAAGCTCATTTGGCCCCATGGAAGCACATAGCCCATGAACGCAGTCGCCATCATCAACAAGAAAATGGTGACGCCCAGCAACCAGATCATTTCGCGCGGCGCTTTATATGAACCGTAGAAAAGACCGCGGAAGATATGGATATAGACCACGATGAAGAAGAAGCTTGCGCCGTTCATGTGCGCATAGCGAATGAACCAGCCCGAGTTCACATCGCGCATGATATGTTCAACGCTGTTAAACGCGCCATCGACACTTGCATAATAATGCATGGCCAACACGATGCCGGTCACAATCTGGATCACCAAAGCGACGCCCGCAAGGACGCCGAAGTTCCAGAAGTAATTGAGGTTGCGGGGTACCGGATATCCGGCGCCAACCGCGTTATATACAAGGCGTGGCAAGGGGAGACGTTCGTCGACCCATTTGCTCACCGGACCCTGCGGTTTATATTCTTGTGCCCAAGGGAAGCTCATCGCGTTTTAGCTCCTCAACCGATTTTGACGACTGTGTCAGAAATGAATGCGAATTCCGGAACGACGAGATTTGTCGGGGCTGGGCCCTTCCGGATACGTGCGGCGGTATCATAATGTGAACCATGGCATGGGCAGAAATAGCCGCCATATTCACCCTTAACTTCGCCTGCTGCGGCACCAAGTGGCACGCAACCCAAATGGGTGCAAACGCCAAGGGTGATCAGCCAATTTTCTTTGCCGGGCTTGGTGCGATCGGCAAGTGTTTGTGGATCGCGCAGCGAACCAACATCGACCTTGCTTGCTTCTTCGACTTCGGCAGGCGTCAGGTTGCGGATGAACACCGGCTGTTTGCGCCAGCTGGTCTTGATGGCCTGACCTGGCTGGATAGCTGCAACGTCGACCTCGATGGACGCGAGTGCCAGCACGTCCGCGCTTGCGCTCATCTGCGATACCAATGGCATGGCAACCGCTGCGGCGCCTACGCCGGCAAAGCTGACTGTCGCGATGTGAATGAAGTCACGGCGACGAACGCCCGAACCTTCTGCGCCGCCATGACCATTGTCACTAGCGGTAACTTGCGCTGCTACTGGAGCTGCTGCCGCCGCTTTTTGTACTGCCGGCTTTTGTACTGCCGGCTTTTTCGCCGTGCTTTTTGTCTTTTTGACTGTCGACATAATCTGCCCTTTTTGCGTTGCGGCGGTGAAACCGCAATAGCGTCGAAATCCCGTCTCTTCCCAAACTGAAAAGCCATTCGCCTTACAATTGGGTCGATTCAGCGGGCCTGATAGACGCCTTTAGCCCTTTTTGCCAACAGGGAATTTGGCAGTGCGCATAGCAAAGCACGCCATGGCGATTGCATTTTGCAAAACCGGCGTAAATTCGCGGCTAATGCTTGCTTCTCGCAACATATTAAGCCTAAAGGGCGCGTCTTTTAAATGAATATTGTTGGAGTAGATCGCATGGCGACACCTTGGACGCCGGATAGCTGGAGAAGCGCGACGGGCATTCACATGCCCGAATATAAGGATGCAGCAGCGCTTGCCGCAACCGAAGAGACGTTGCGCAACTATCCGCCGCTGGTGTTTGCAGGCGAGGCGCGCAATCTCACCGCGGACCTCGCCAAGGTCGCCGACGGAAAGGCGTTTCTGTTGCAAGGCGGCGATTGCGCCGAAAGCTTTGCCGAATTTCATCCCAATAATATCCGCGATACATTTCGCGTCATTCTGCAAATGGCGGTGGTGCTGACCTTTGCGGGCAAATTGCCCGTAGTTAAGGTGGGCCGGATGGCTGGCCAATTTGCCAAGCCACGATCAGCCCCGACCGAAACGATCAATGGCGTCGAACTGCCGAGCTATTTCGGCGACATTATCAACGACATTGAATTTGTTGCCGAAGGCCGCGAGCCTGACCCGGCACGGATGATCCGTGCATATAGCCAGGCGGCATCAACGCTGAACCTGTTGCGCGCGTTTTCCAACGGCGGTTACGCCAATCTGCAGCAGGTCAATGCGTGGACGCATGATTATATGGGCCGTTCCCCATGGGCGCAGAAATATAAAGAAACCGCTGACCGCATTAGCGAGGCGCTGGCGTTCATGGAAGCCTGCGGCATCACGCCAGAGACTGTCCCGCAGATTAAGGGCACAAGCTTTTACACCAGCCATGAGGCATTATTGTTGCCTTATGAGCAGGCAATGACCCGGCAGGACAGCCTTACGGGTGATTGGTACGATACGTCGGCGCACTTTCTGTGGATCGGCGATCGCACCCGCTTTGACGGTTCGGCGCATGTCGAATTTTTGCGCGGCATCGGCAACCCAATCGGTATCAAATGCGGACCAAGCCTTGAGCCCGACGCGCTGTTGCGCATGTTGGATGGGTTGAACCCGTCGCGCGAAGCGGGCCGGATTACGCTGATTTCGCGTTATGGTTATGACAAGGTGGAAAGCGGATTGCCCACTTTGGTGCGTGCCGTCCAGCGTGAGGGACATCCTGTTATCTGGTCATGCGATCCGATGCATGGCAATGTCGTCAAATCCGCCAGCGGATATAAAACGCGTCCGTTTGAGCGTATTTTGGCCGAAGTCCGCGGCTTCTTTGCTGTCCACCGTGCAGAAGGCAGCTTTGGCGGAGGCATCCATATTGAGATGACAGGCCAAAACGTCACCGAATGCACCGGCGGTGCGGTTGCCGTGACCGACGAAGGTTTGGCCGATCGGTACCACACGCATTGCGACCCACGGTTGAATGCCGCGCAATCGCTTGAACTCGCGTTCCTGTTGGCAGACATTCTTAATCAGGAAATGACCGAGCGGGCGAAGAAAGCCGCATAAGCGTCCATCATCGCCTCATCCGGCTGTCCGCCAGATGCTCGTCCGAAACTAACGCGAGTTGGCAATCGTTTCTAAGCGGTAGCCGTACCCGAAGACCGTTGAAATGCGAAAACCGTTTTCAGGCTGCAGGTGCAGCTTTGAACGCACGCGTGAGATATGCATGTCCAACGTACGCGTGGCCAAGGCCGCGGTCGTCCGCCAGATCGCCTCCATAAGATGATTGCGCGACAATGTGCGGTTGACATTGCGGAAGAAAAAGTCGGCCAATTCAAACTCTTTGGCCGTGAGCGCAATGATCTGCCCATTCACCAGGACCGTCTGTTCAATCCGGTTTAAGCGATATTTGCCATATGTCGCTTCGGTATCAAAAGCGCCACCAATTGCGCCACGGCGTAATATCGCACTGATGCGTGCGGCGATAACCGTGCGGTCTTCTGGCTTACTGATATAATCAGTGGCTCCGGCATAAAGTGCCTCGGTAATGTCTCTTTTTGCAGACCGGTTGGTGATCATCATGACCGGTGGTTGCTCAGGCAGCGTCTCTTGCATCCATTTCAGAATCTCGAGACCGTCTTTGCCGGGCATGTTCCAATCGAGCATCAGCAAATCAAATGGGTCGCTGACCAAATTGCGCATAAGGGCGTTCCCATCGGTATATCCAACCGCAGCATGGCCAAGTTCTTCGACGATTGCTTTCAGATGATGAACCACTTCTGGCTCATCGTCTGCAATTACTACCCGCATATTTTGGTCCGCCCTTCAGCAAATTGCCGAACACCGGCGCTCGAGAGATAAATACGCCGATAAACATTATGTTACCAGACATAGGCCCAAAACATTTACAATGTTTTACATTTGGTGATGGGTGCAAAGCTGGCGCGGATTGAGGAAGACTTTAGCGCAGATTGAAGAAAATGGCTGGGGCGGCAGGGATCGAACCTGCGAATGGCGGCATCAAAAGCCGCTGCCTTACCGCTTGGCGACGCCCCAGCAAGCCAGTAAACTGGCCGATGTGCGCGGCTTATATCGCGCGAATCTCGTAGCGCAACAGCTTAATCGATGCGTTGCACCCAACCATGGGTGTCTGCTGCCGCTCCGCGTTGGATATCCACAAGTTTTGCGCGGATTTTCTGGGTCATTTGCCCTGCGCCGCCCGCGCCAATGGTGAAGGCACCTTGGGTGGATTTCACCGTGCCAACAGGGGTTACAACCGCCGCAGTGCCACAGGCAAAGACTTCAACAAGCCGTCCGGATTCGGCATCGGCGCGCCATTGGTCCATCGCATAACGCTCCTCACGGACGTTCAAACCTTGTTCACGGGCAAGGGTCAGAACCGAATCGCGGGTGATGCCTTCCAAAATCGTGCCGTCGGTAGGTGGTGTCAGCAATGATCCGTCGTCGAACAGGAAAAACAGGTTCATGCCGCCAAGTTCTTCGACCCAGCGATGTTCGGCGGCATCCAGAAAGACGACCTGGTCACAACCCTGACGAATGGCCTCGGATTGGGCGACAAGGCTGGCGGCATAATTACCGCCGCATTTTGCCGCGCCCGTTCCGCCGCGTGCGGCACGGGTATAGTGTTCCGATACCCAAATCGAAATCGCCGGTGCGCCGCTTTTAAAATAATTCCCGGCCGATGACGCGATGACCATGAACAGATATTCCGCCGATGGCTTCACGCCCAAAAACACTTCGCTGGCGATCATGAAGGGGCGCAAATAAATCGATCCGCCATCGATCGGCGGAAACCAGTCCTTGTCGACCTGAACCAGTTGGCGGCACGCCTGAAGGAACATTTCTTCAGGCAGTTCGGGCATGGCAAGGCGCTTGGCCGACCGCTGGAAACGGCGGGCATTCTGTTCAGGGCGAAACAGCGCCATCGATCCGTCGGCAAGGCGATAGGCCTTTAAACCTTCAAATATTTCCTGTGCATAATGCAGCACAGCGGTCGCTGGATCGAGCGTGAGCGGCGCACGGGGCCCGACTTTCGCATCATGCCAGCCTTTGGCGTCCGAATAGCGGATGGTGACCATATGATCGGTAAACACACGGCCGAAACCGGGATCCACAAGCCGCGCCGCGCGTTCCGCCGCGTCAACGGGGTTTGGATTCGCCTCAAATGGAAATGCGCCGGACGTCATAGATGCTCTCGTCAGTTAGGGTCTTGCTTCGTCCTATGGGCTGGGCTTAGATACGTCAATATGGCTGCCCCATCTTCTGTATCTGTTGCGCCCACGGCGTCGCCCTTGTTTCTGCGCGAGCATGAGGTGCGGCGCGGCGTTGAGCTTTTGTTTTTCGGCTATACGCGGCTCACGCGCGCTATAGATGATGGATTGGCAGAACATGGCCTTGGCCGCGCGCACCATCGCGCGCTCTATTTCATCGCCCGCCAACCCGACCTTACGATTAGCGAATTGCTCAAAATTCTGGCCATCACAAAACAATCGCTCGGCCGGGTGCTGACCGACTTGGCGGAAAAAGGGTTGGTGGAAACGCGCACGGGCGTGGTCGACCGGCGGCAGAAGCTGCTGCGTTTGACCGCCGAGGGTGTCCGCTTTGAAGCGCAGCTATTTGACGCACTGCGCACGAGCCTTGCGTCCGCATATGCCGCAGCAGGGCAGGAATCGGTCACAGGTTTCTGGCGCGTTTTGGAAGGGTTGATACCCGCAGAGGACAAGGCGATGGTTATCGCCCTGCAGAAGGACATTTGATGCGCGACACGCTTGCACGACTTGAACACACCATCGCCCAGCGGTCGAACGCTGCGCCCGATAGCAGCTATGTGGCATCATTATTCGCCAAAGGGCGCGGCAAAATTGCGCAGAAAGTTGGCGAAGAAGCCACCGAGACCATCATTGCCGCGCTGTCGGGAAATGCCGAACATCTTACTGCTGAAGCGGCAGACCTGCTTTTCCACCTGATGATCTTGCTCAACGAAGGTGGCGTGGCATTTGACGATGTTCTCGCCGAACTGGACCGCAGGGACGGCGTATCCGGCCTGGTGGAAAAGGCTGCGCGCGACAATTCCGGAGAATAAGATGCCAATCGATGCGACATTGCCGTATGATGACCAGAATATTTTTGCGAAAATCCTGCGCGGGGAAATTCCCTGCAAAAAGGTTTTTGAAGATGACTGGGCGCTTGCCTTTCACGACATCAATCCGCAGGCCCCGACGCATGTCCTTGTTATTCCCAAGGGCGCTTATGTCAGCTGGGACGATTTTAGCGGCAAAGCCAGCGATGCGGAAATAGCCGGATTTGTGCGCGCTGTCGGACAAGTATCGCGCGCATTGGGTCTGGTCGAACCCGGATATCGGTTGCTCGCCAATATCGGAATGGATTCGCATCAGGAGGTTCCGCACCTGCATGTCCATGTTTTTGGTGGAAAACCGCTCGGACCGATGCTTATGCGATGAAATTCAGTTGCGCTAATACACGGAGTGTTTAGTTCGACTATGGAGCTTTAATTTTTTGGGAGATGAGTATGATTTTCGGGCGCGTAAAGCCGCTTGATGCGATCTTGGCTACGGCTGAGAAAAAATCGCTCACGCGAACGCTGGGGGCTTTTCAGCTTACCATGCTAGGTATTGGTGCCATCATTGGCACCGGCATTTTTGTTTTGACCGCGGAGGCTGCAAATAAAGCTGGTCCGGCTATGATGATTAGCTTTGTCATCGCTGCCGTGGTTTGTGGACTTGCGGCATTATGCTATTCTGAATTGGCATCAATGG
>NZ_JBILOS010000054.1:0-14545 GCF_044374345.1 Sphingorhabdus sp.
AACCGACTGTGCAGGCGATCTTGGCAAGACATTGCCGGAACATTTTGGCGGACCCATCCGCATTGGGGGTATGGCGGGGGACCAGCAAGCCGCCACCATCGGCCAAGGCTGCTTTGCCGTTGGCCAGACCAAGGCAACATTTGGCACGGGCGCGTTTGTGCTTACGCAAACGGGCACAACATTGCGCCAGTCACGCAACCGTCTGCTATCGACCATATTATATCAATTGGGTGGTGAGCGGCATTATGCGCTAGAGGGTTCGGTATTTGTCGCGGGCAGCCTGGTCCAGTGGCTGCGCGATGATCTGGGGCTTATTGCGCATGCTGCGGACACCGAAACACTGGCGCGCAGCGTTCCCGACAATGGCGGCGTATATCTTGTACCCGCATTGTCCGGCCTTGGCGCGCCGCACTGGCGTCCCGATGCACGGGCAAGCATCAGCGGCCTCAGTTTCTCGGCGACGAAGGCGCATGTCGCCCGCGCCGCGCTGGAGGCGATGGCCCACCAGACCCATGACCTGAAAACAGCATTTGCTGCGGACGGTGCCGATTGGGCGGAACTGCGTATTGATGGCGGCATGGTTGCCAATGATTGGATGGCACAAGACCTCGCCGACATGCTCGCCATAGATGTCGAACGTCCGGCCTTTGTCGAAACGACAGCACTTGGCGCCGCAATGCTCGCCGCCGTTGGATGCGGAATTTATAAGTCGCTTGAGGATGCCGCTGTCATGCGCGGCGGCGTGCAGCGCTTTATACCCAATATGGAAAAGCACGCACGCGACGCGCGGCTGGCCGGTTGGTCAAACGCCCTTGCGCGTGTCCTTCAATAGCCCAAGGCGGGAACCGGCGCTTCGCCTCGATTCACAACATCTTAACCATCTGACTGCAATGTAGAGCCGCCCATGTGGCGGACGACATCGACAGGACCAAGAGATGGATAATTTGCGCGGATTTGAACCGTTTGGATCAGACCTTGATGCTGAAATGCCCGCTTATACCCTCTTTGAGGATGAAGACGCAGCAATAGAGCCGCCGCCATTCATATCTGGCGACGAACGCCGGATGCAGGTCCGCGCGTATAATTTTTGGACGGCGCAGCTGCACGACCGAAATTTCCCAAGCATTGAGGAACTCAATCCATCCGCCATCGAAGATTTCCGCGACTACAGTGTTCTTCTCGATTTTACCTCGGGCATCGAAAATCCGTCCATCGACTATCTTGGCGATAAACTGCGTGCCGAATGCGGCTTAAGCGCGGACGTCACGTATCTGGATGAAGTGCCCCGAAACTCTCTGCTGTCGCGCATTACCGATCATTATCTGCAAATCATTGCCAACCACGCGCCCATCGGCTTCGAAGCCGAGTTTGTGAACGATCGCGGCAATGTCCTCATGTACCGCGGCATTTTGCTGCCCTATTCGACGGACGATGACACGATCGATTTCATTTACGGCGTCATCAACTGGAAAGAAACTGCGCCTGCAGACATTAGCGAACCGTTGCAGATTGAAGTTGAACACGCGCGCGCAGCGTTGCCGCCGCGACAGGAACATGTCCCTATCTGGGCAGATGCCCCGATGGCGGAGCAGCTTGACGATGCAGCGCCGCATGATGACGTCGAAAGCGATGAACCCTATCTGCTGCAAACCATAGCGCCCGATGAAAATGCAAGCCTTGTCAACTGGCTGGATGCCGCACGGCAATGTGCAGAACAGGCCCGCGATGCGGATCTGCGCACGCGCGATGCCTTGTATCAGGCGATTGGACGCGCATACGACTTTGCCTTGATTGCCGCCAATCACCCTGCCGATTACGCCGAGCTGCTTCATGATGCAGGCCTGAAAGCACAGGAACGCGCGCCATTTACACCAATCGTTAAGCTGGTTTTTGGCGCAGGCTATGACAAGACCCGCTTAACCGAATTTGCCACAGCGCTTCAATTTGCGCACCGCAATGCTGTTCCGATGGGAACGTTCGCCGCTATTCTCGCTGGCTTTGACGGCGGCTTGAAAGCCATTGTCGCCGCCGAACGTCGCGCCAAGAAAATCGCTGCAGGCATCGAACCGGCCACGGCGGCAGCCGATGACCCACGTGCGCGTTTGCGATCGGCGCGCAAGCGTGACCTCAGCGAATTTGCAGGCGCAGGCGACGAATTTGTTCTGCTCGTTGCCCGCCGCGATGCCGATGGCAGCGTTGCGATTGTCGGCTCAGTTCAAGGCGACGCCATGTTCACCGAAAAGGCATTGCGTAAAGCCGACGTCTGACTTGTTTCGAAGGGCATTAATGCTTAACGCGTTGGTCAGATGACTGACGCTCTTGCCCTTGATTATGCCCAACGCCTGATATCCTGCGAAAGCGTGACACCAGCGCAGGGCGCCGTATTTGACGCGCTGGAGGACATGCTGAAGCCTTTGGGTTTTCGCGTTGACCGTTTTGTATCGGGCACGGGTGATGACAATCCAGCGCATGGCGCGCCTGTCGAAAATCTGTTTGCCATTCGCGAATCCGGTGGGCGTCACTTCGCCTTTGCCGGGCATCTTGATGTCGTACCGCCGGGCGCTGGCTGGGCGAGCGATCCTTTCGTTCCGCAGATAAAGGGCGATTTACTTCACGGTCGCGGCGCAGTCGATATGAAGGGCAGTATCGCCGCATTCGTTGCGGCATTGCACGAGATACCGGCTGACGCAGGGACAATCAGCCTGATCATTACGGGCGATGAAGAAGGGCCAGCGATTTACGGCACCCGCGCCTTAATCGATCATATGCACGCGCTGGGCACGATCCCCGATGCCTGCCTTGTCGGTGAACCCACCAGCGTTAACCGGCTTGGCGACATGATGAAAATCGGACGGCGTGGGTCCGTGAATATGTGGATCTCGGTTGCGGGAACGCAAGGCCATGTCGCCTATCCGCATTTGGCCGATAACCCCATCCCAAAGCTCGTGGCGATATTGTCGGAGATCGAAGCGATTACGCTGGATGCGGGCACGGACTGGTTCCAACCAAGCAATATCGAGATCACGGACCTGACTGTTGGCAATAAAGCGACCAACGTCATTCCGGCAAAGGCCGAAGCCCGATTGTCGATCCGGTTCAACGACCTGCAAAGCGGCGAGGCGCTCGTGGCGCGGATGCAAGCGCTTGTCGAAAAGGGCGGCGGCACTTTGACCGCCATGATTTCGGGCGAGGCGTTCTTGACCCCGCCGGGCGAACTGTCCGCGGCTATTTCGGAAGCTGTCGAGGGCGTTATGGGCATGAAGCCCGAACCGTCGACCACGGGCGGAACGTCCGATGCGCGGTTCCTGACGAAAATCTGCCCCGTCGTTGAATTCGGGCTGTGCAACGCAACAATGCATAAGTTGGACGAAGCGGTCGCCATTGCCGACCTCACTGCGCTCACCGAAATCTACCGGCGCATCGCGATCCGGATGCTAGGAAGCTAGGGTCAGGCCCTAGCCTTTCAGCATGATATACAGCGCGCCTGCCCCGCCATGCCGGGGATGCGCGTTGCGGACCGCAGAGATACTCCGTGCGTGTCGTGACGCCGCCAGCCAATCGCGGACAACTGCGGCAATCGCGCCCCTGCCCTGCCCACTCGCGCGATCATGCGCGCGTTGCTTGCCCGTCACCAAAAGGACGACCTTCATCCTTTGCGCTATCGCCTGTTCAAGCGCGCCGTCGAGCCGCGCATAGGCACCGGACAACGAAGCATCGTGCAAATCCACGCTGACATCGGGCATGATACTGCCGCGCGTGATCCGTCGGTCCCAATGGCCATCCAGATTGTGCGGAACAGGCGCAATCTTGCTTTGCGGTGCGGCAACAATCTTCGCAGCTTCGCTACGTACCGGCTTCGGCTTGGCATTCAGATGCTTGGCCAAGAGCGCTTTGTCCGACGCGGCCGCAACCACGGGCTGCGGCTTTGCTTTGGCGGCGTGTATCGGGCTGACCGTGGCGACAACTTTCCCCCACAGTGCCTTTTCATTGCTGTCCAAATGCCGCGCCATGGCGAACCTATAGTCCAAGCCGGGTGACTGCCGCCTTGGGTAAGAAAATCAGCGCCGCGCCGCGTGCGGCCATACCGCCAGCGATGGCACGTGCACGGTCACCGGCACCCCAAAATGTATCAATGCGGTTTGCGCCCTTGATCGCGCCGCCGGTGTCTTGGGCAACCCAGATGCCATTGGGTTCGGCACGGTCCATCGACAGCCACAGTGGCGCACCGAGCGGGATAAACTTGACGTCGACGGCGACGCTTGCTTCGCCAACCACCGGATAGCCCATTGCGCCGAGCGGCCCAGCGCCGGTCAGTTCACGGAAAAACACGAAACTCTTATTTTCCTGCATGACTTTGCGGCCCTCTTCGGGATTGGCACGCAAATAAGCGACAATGCCCTGCATCGAACCATCGGTGATGAGACCGCGATCCTTCATCAACCGGCCAATGCCGGTGTAGCCACGCCCATTTTGGTTTTCATAGCCAATGCGCATAACCCCGCCATCGGGCAGCCTGAGCCGTCCTGACCCCTGAATTTGCAGGAAGAAAAATTCGATCGCATCATGTGCATATGCGATTTCAAGGCCTCGACCGGCCAAAGAGCCATTTTCAATCGCGGCACGGTCATCATATTGCACCAACTTGGTGCCACTGACTTTGCCGCGGATATTCTTGCCCTTTAAATCATCGGAAAACAGCCCAAGGTCGACATCAATCAGGTCCGATGGCCGTTTGTAGATCGGCACTTCACAACCCGCCTGCCGCGTGCGGCAACCCGCGATCTCAGGTTCATAATAGCCTGTGGCGAACGCCTTGCCGTTACCGACTTGCACCGCGTCCATATGCGCCGCGAAGAAGGATATCGCGTCACCCGTCCATGTTTTTACAGCGTCGCATGCGGGAACCCAATCGGCACCTTGCGTAAGGCCGCTGCTGTCAGTGCGCCGAACAAGGCCCGGGCAACTGGTGCGGAAACTATCCATGGCAAGCTGTGCCTTGCGGGCATCGACCTGCAGCGATCCAATTTCTGGTCCACGCACCACGCCCAAGCTAGCCGCCGTCGAACCGTCGCCTGTCGGGACAGGCGCAGCCAGCGTTGCCGCAGGCGTGGATGGAATGGGTTTGGCTGCCTTTTCCGGCAAACCGGCGTCAGGCGATGGACGCGATGCACCTGTCGATGCGGTCGGCACCCCATTTGAGATGATGCCGCCCGAACAAGCGGACAGGGTAAGAGCAGATAAGCCTACAGCAAAAAGGGCGCGTTTCATCGCCCGGGTGAATCAGACCGAGTCGGTTTCGTCAAGCTTCCAGTTACGGCTGGTTGACTTAACATCGCGCATGAACGTCCAGATATCATGCGTTTCAACAGCGTCGGTCATCGAACCACCGATGATATTTCCATCGGCATCCTTCACCATCGCGGCGATGTCGGCATCAAACCGAACGGTAACGCGTGCCATTGGATGGTCGTAGCTTGCATCCACAACACGTACTTCGTCGATCCGCACCAATCGGTTCGCCAATGTCTCGCCGCGCGCTTCGCGACCGTCAATGGCCTCGGCAAAGCTATCAAATACATCATCGTCGCACAGGAAACGGAGCGCTTCCTTGTCACCACGCCAATAAGCCTCCAGCACCATTTTGTAGGCGGATTTAGATCCTTCTATGAACAGCGCAAGATCAAAGCTCCGGTCCGCATTGGCAATTGCCTTGATGCCGCTTTGCGCAGCCATATCGACATTTGAGATGTCATTCGCCGGAATGGCCGCTGCGGCATCAGTGCTTGCCGAAGGTTGGCGCAGCATAGGCTGGGCAGTCGTTTCAATCGGACGGCGCGCAACGGGTTCCTGTTCGTGGCCCGTGCGTTTACCAAGCACCGAATATAGCCGAAGGCCAAGGAACGCTGCAACAAGAGCAAGCAATACAATAGTGAACGTCACAACGCCTCCATGCGCCGAATAAGAACGGCATAACATAACAGCTGCCCGGAATACATCCCATTCAGCTCCGCCTCAATACCATATAAGCACTAATGCCCCGGGTTCAAAGGGCTTTACCCAAAGAAAAGTGCGGCTTGCCGCATGTGCAACAATGATTGCCCTTTGCCGGTCACCCTGCTAGGCGCGACGTCCAATAGGGGCGCGATTTTGCGTCCATGACAATCAATAGGAAAGCACGACATCACATGGCCGACGAAGCAGGCACCATCGTTTCCGAAAATGTAAAAGCCAATGGCGCAGATACCGCACCTGCAGTGGGTATGTTAAACCAGTACATCAAGGACTTGTCGGTAGAAAACCCGCATGCGCCGCATAGCTTTAACTGGGAAGTGACCCCGCAAATCGACGTCCAAGTGAACATTCTGGCCAATGCCATCACGGATGAAGTGCATGAAGTGACCTTGAAACTCGCGGTCAAAGCCGAAAGCGACAATGGCGTCCATTTCTCGGTCGAGCTCGAATATGGCACGCTATTTGGTCTGCGTAATGTCACCGACGAACAAGCGCACCCGTTCCTTTTCGGTGAAGCGCCGCGTTTGATGTTCCCATTTGCACGCCGGATTGTTGCCGATGCCGTGCGCGATGCAGGCTACCCGCCGCTCGTTCTCGAGCCGATTGATTTCAACGCATTGTATATCCAGCAGCTCACGCAAGCACAGCAGATGGCAGAAACGCAGCCTGCAGGCGAAGCCTGAAGCTGAAGGCGCCAGGTGAACATATGAGCCTGGTTCGCAACAGCATTACCATTGGGGGGCTGACTTTGGTCAGCCGCGTACTTGGTCTTGTGCGCGATATGTTGATGGCGCGCTATGTCGGTGCAGGTCTTGCGTCCGACGCGTTTCTGATTGCGTGGCGGCTGCCCAACCTGTTCCGTGCATTGTTCGCTGAAGGCGCATTCGCGGCGGTTTTTGTCCCTCTGTTCAACAAGAAAATGACCGATGCGGAACGCGAAAAGGCACAATCGGGCCTCATCGCCGCACGGACATTCGCGAGCCAAGTGCTGTCGGTGCTGTTTCCATTTCTGGTGCTGTTCACAGGCATCATGATGTTGGCGGCGGGTCCGGTTGTCTGGGCGATGACCGGCGGCTTTCCCGATGGTGGGCCGGAGAAATTTGCGCTCGCACGGCATCTGACAATTATCACCTTTCCCTATCTCGCGCTGATCTCGTTGGTGTCGCTGCTGGGCGGCATATTAAATTCGCTGAACCGTTTCTGGGTCAATGCCGCCGCGCCGATATTGCTGAATATCTGCATGATTATCGCGCTGATTTTCTTCCGTGGTGACAGCGAAGTTGAAACGGCGGTGACCCAAGCCATTGCCGTGACCGTATCCGGCGCGCTCCAATTGCTGTGGCTAATGTGGGCATGCCACCGCGCAGGGGCTAGCCTGAAGCTTGCGTTGCCGCGCCTAACGCCCGACGTAAAACTGATGCTCGCCTTGATTGCGCCAGCGGCGATTGGCCAAGGCGCCATTCAATTCAACCTTCTGATCTCCACGTCGCTCGCGGCGCGGTTCTTGCCAGAAGGGTCGGTATCATGGCTCTATTATGCAGACCGTTTGAACCAGCTGCCATTGGGATTGATTGGCATCGCGATTGGTACAGCTATACTGCCTGCGCTTTCGCGGCAAATCGCCGGAGCCGATAGCAAGGCAGCGTCCGACACGCAAAATCGCGCCGTCGAACTGGCGTTGTTCTTTGCGATGCCTGCAACGGCGGCTCTGATCGTTTCGGCGATACCAATCGTCCATGGCATATTTGAACATGGCGCGTTCACCGCCGCCGACACGCGGGGGACCGCCGCCGTCCTGATGGCGTTTTCAGCTGGCGTGCCGGCTTATGTCCTCATCAAGGTGCTGACGCCGGGATTTTACGCGCGCAGCGACACCAAAACGCCGCTGCGGTTGGCTTTGTGGTCGATGTTGGTGAACCTCATCGGTAACCTCATTCTCATTTGGCCGCTGGCACATATTGGCGTTGGCGTTGCGACTGCGATATCGGCCTGGGTCAATGTCGCCTTGCTGTGGTTCACCTTGCGCAAACGCGGGCATATCGCGGTCGATGCGCGGCTCAAGCAAAAGGCGTGGCGCATTATTCTGGCCGCGGTATTGATGGGCGTCGCCCTGTTTTTCGGCAATGAAATCATTGAGGACCAATTGGGCACGGGATTGTGGCGGCGCATCGCTGTGCTGTCGGTTCTCGTCAGCGCTGGCGGCTGCGTCTATGCTCTAGCCATATTACTTTTCGGCGCTTACCGCATTCAAGAATTGAAATCCCTTTTCCGCAGGCGTGCAGCATCGCCCGCGGCCAATATAAGCGAGTAATCATCATGCGCGTCGTTTCTGGCATTCAACCCACCGGCAATCTGCATTTGGGCAATTATCTGGGTGCGATCCGCAACTGGGTAAAGATGCAGAATGAAATGGAATGCCTGTATTTCCTTGCCGATTTACACGCGATTTCCATGCCGCATGATCCGGCCGAATTGACGGCGAACACGCGCGAAATGGCCGCGGCCTTGCTCGCGTGCGGATTGGACACCGACAAGGCGATATTGTTCAACCAAGCACAGGTCCCTGCCCATGCGGAGCTTCAGTGGTTGCTCACCGGCACAGCGCGCATGGGTTGGCTAAACCGCATGACGCAGTTCAAGGACAAGTCAGGCAAGAACCGCGAAGGCGCCAGCATTGCGCTGTTCACTTACCCCGTGCTTCAGGCCGCCGACGTCTTATTGTATCAAGCGACGCATGTCCCGGTCGGCGAAGACCAAAAGCAGCATCTGGAACTGGCGCGCGACATTGCCCAGAAATTCAACACGGACTTCGGAAACGGCACCGATATCTTTACCTTGCCCGATCCCATCATTCCCAAAGAAACCGCGCGCATCATGTCGCTACGCGATGGCAGCTCGAAAATGTCTAAGTCGGATCAAAGCGATATGAGCCGGATTAACCTGATCGACGATGCCGACACCATTTTGAGCAAAATCAAGAAGGCCAAGACCGATCCTGAGCCACTTCCGTCGGAACCGGCTGGCCTCGAAGGCCGCCCCGAAGCGAAAAATCTTGTCGGCATTTATGCCGCCTTTGCCGAAGAGACCGTTGAGGCGACATTATCGCGGTTCGGCGGTCAGGGTTTTGGCGCATTTAAGCCGGCATTGGCCGAAATCGTAATTGAACATCTGCGCCCCATTTCGGAGCGCTTCGCCGTTCTGAAGGATGATCATGAGCAAATCGACGCCGCGCTTGCCAAGGGGGCAGCGAAAGCGCGTGAACTTGGCGGGCCGACGTTGAAGGCAGCGTATGCCGCGCTTGGTCTTCTGCGCTGAATTGTGCTGTTGTGCCGTTCAACCACAGTTCAGCGAAACTATCCTAAACAAACCGCGTTATGCTATAGACGGCGTTCAGTCGCTGCTTTGAGGATTTGAAATGATGAAAAAGGTCGCAACTTTTCTTGCTCCCATAGCATTGCTGGCACTTGGTGCCTGTGCGACGCCGTTTAACGCTGATGTCTCGCGGTTTCAGCAATTGCCCGCGCCGCAGGGCCAGACATTCATTATCCGCGCGGCCAACCCGGACAATGCAGGCGGTATTGAATTTGGCCAATATGCCGCATTGGTGGCAAGCGAGCTTCAGCAAATTGGTTATGTACCCGCGACGGGCGCAACTGCCGATATGACCGTCTCGCTCGATTATGCGGTCGATGAGGGCAAGGAACGCAATGTCGTTCGCCAAGATCCGTTTTATGACCCTTATTGGGGCTTCGGCAGCTTTTACCGGCCCTATGTCGTGCGCACCCGTCGCGGCGCGCGTTACGTCGTCGGCTATTATGATCCATTCCTGTATAGCGGCTTCAACCGCCCCTATGAAATTGATAGCTTCACGGTGTATACCGCCAATCTCGATATGAAGATTGACCGTAACGGCGACGGCAAGCGTTTGTTTGAAGGCAAGGCCGAAGCCAAGTCACGGTCAAACAAGCTGCCTTATCTGGTGCCAAATCTGGTTGAGGCGATGTTTACAGGATTTCCCGGCAACGGCGGTGAAACGGTCCGTATCTCGGTTGCGCCAGAGGAAAAGCGCTAACCTTCTAAGCCAAGCACGCCGCAAAATCCGCGAAGCTTGCGGATCAGACCCCGCAACTCAGCTCGGTTTGGCCATAGGCCGTGCCCTCACCGCGGGTGCCCGATATACCTGCGTAAAGTTCAGTTGCCCTGAATATGCCATCGGGCCCAATGTTAAACCCATTGTCGCGGAAAACGGCGATGACCTTAGCTGGCGGATCGGCGAAATATAGCGACTGCGATTCATAATGCTGGCCAAGCGCCGTGAGCGATAATCCATCAAATGAACGGCGCAGGCGCGCATAGCTGCTTTTGCCTTCGACCTTGGCATAGGCTTTTTCGCGTGCAGCCTCGTTAGCATATTCCTTGGCTTCCAATGCTTGCCATTGCGCCCGAAGCCGCGCGCCAATTTTGGTAAATTCCGCGCCAATCTCGCCGCTGAAGGCACATGTTTGCGGATTGAAGCCAATGGCAATCGGTTTACCCCCCAAGCGCGCCAATATGGATTTTCCGTTGGCCAGATAGCCATAGCGATTATCGGGAAGCTTCACCTCAATGAAGTTGTCGGCGGTAAGGCCAACCAATTTTAGCGTGGTGTCCACGCGCACACGATCAATCAGCGCGCTGTCCGACGCCGTCGTCGCCCACACATCAACGGGCGCATCGACGACCCATGATTGATCGTTCAACAAGCTGACAAGCTCGGGTGGTTTCGAGGGTGAAAGATTGACCATCGCGATGAAGCCATTGCCGTCGCTCAATGCAATCCAGCCATCGCCGGGTGGTGAACCCGGCTGAACAACACCCGTCACTTGCGAACCGCGCGGTAATTTACCCAATATGACGCTGTCAGATATGCTCGGCTTATCGCGAATATTCGCTTCGGTCATTGTGAAGAAAATTTCGGCCGCGGCAGTCGCGCTTTCGCTCTGCTCGGCCGTTGGCTTTGCCGAACCGTTCTGCAAGTCATCAAGGACGAACAGCCAAAAATACAAACCCACGAAACCCAGCAGAATAATCAGCGCCGCGACCGGCATCGCCCGTGAACGTTTAGTGGCAGCCCGGGACACAGGTCGCGCTTTCAGCGAAGCGCCGCAATGACCACAAAATAGCGCGCGAACCGCATTTGCCGACCCGCATGACGCACAAGATTGTCCCATCACATCCCTTCCGATTCCCCATCAGTGGATAGGCTCTGGAAAGGATGTTGAAAAGGGGTGGATTACGCTTCGAGCTGACGGAGCAGCGCGCGGACATCATTGTCCATGTCGCTGTCCTGCTGACGCAAGCCTTCGACCAAGCGCACGGCGTGAATTACCGTCGAATGGTCACGCCCACCAAATTTGCGTCCGATTTCCGGATAGCTGCGTGGTGTCATGACCTTGGCGAGATACATGGCAACCTGACGCGGGCGGACAACGGCGCGCGCACGGCGCTTCGATGACATTTCGCTCCGGTCGATGCGATAATATTCGCATACCGCACGCTGGATTTCGTCGATGGTGATACGGCGGCGGCAAGCGCTCAAAATATCTTTCAACTGCTCTTCAGCCAAGGTCCGGGTCACAGGCTTGCCGGTCAACTGGGCATATGCCAGCAGCTTGTTCAGGCCGCCTTCGAGTTCGCGTACGTTACGGCTGATGGTGCGGGCCAGAAATTCGATTACATCTTCACCAACTTGTGCTTCGGGCATGTTGGCAAGGCGCTGTTCGAGGATCAGGCGGCGCAGTTCAAGGTCCGCCGGTTGAATGTCCGCGACCAGACCCATCGACAGACGCGACAGGATGCGCTGATCCACGCCGTCTAGAGCTTGCGGTGCGCGGTCGGCAGCAACGACGAGGCGTTTGCCGGCACCGATGATGGCGTCGATGGTGTGGAGGAACTCTTCCTGCGTCGATACCTTGCCGATGATGAACTGAATATCGTCAATCAACAGCACATCGACGGCACGCAAGCGCGCCTTGAATTCCATGACTTCCTTGCGCCGCATCGCGGTTACAAATTCCATCATGAACTTTTCCGCAGACATATAAATGATCTGCGCGTCGGGGTTCACTTCGGCATAAGCATGACCGATGGCATGCATCAGGTGGGTTTTGCCCTGACCCGTTGCCGCTTGAAGATAAAGGGGATTGAACAGCGGCTTGTCTTTCGACGCGACGCGTTCTGCAGCGCTGAGCGCGAGAACATTGGTTTGGCCTTTGACGAAATTCGCAAACGTCATGCGCGGATCAAGAGCCGAACGTGGCGGCAGAGCGTCGTTCGCTTCTTGCGCAACAATGCGTTCGGCGTTTGTCGACGCACGGAGCAATTCGACGCGTGGTGCACCGGGGCGTGTGCGGATCTTAAGCTGCTTAACGTTTTTATTGGTGCTCGACCAAGCCAAACGCAGGCGATCGGCATAATGATCAGACACCCAGCTTGCCGAAAAATCGGAGGGCAAAAGAAGTTCGAGCGTACCGGTCAGGTCACAAAAGTCGCCAAGGGTGATAGAGCGAATCCATTGGCCATATATTTGCGCGCCCAAATCGCGACGCAAGCCAGATGAGATTGTCTGCCAATCGCCATCAAAACGGGATTTCAACGTCAGGCCGGCATTTTCGCCATGTGATTGATCTAATGTCATATGCGATACTGATTTATCTTCGGCCAACGTGCCTGCCCCCAATTTTCCACCCCATCCAGACCAACACAACCGCGCGCTATCTGCCCACATGCGAAGCGCACAGACAGTCACTATGCATTTGTTGCCAAATGCAGCAGTCGCGATGTCTGATTCTCCATGTGAGGCACTGCCCGACTGTCGTCATGCATTGCTGGAAACAGTTTCTTAGACCGCTCGAAACGAGTCGATCAAGTGCAGCGCTGCAAAAAAAATGAAATAAATGGCATTGACTCGGCAACAGCCAAGCAAATGCGTCAATTAATTTTTAAGCACTTAATTTTGCTCACTTTTTTGCAAAAACCCCTGTGGATATCTTCCGAATCGCGGGAAATCCGTCGCCTTTGGCTTTGTGACAGTGGGCAATAAAAAACCCGCCGGGAAAACGGCGGGTTTCAAATTTTAAGGCTGGACCAGCCAGCCTATAAAACATGGGTTAAGCGAGACCGCCAACCGCCTTTGTGAGGCGACCAAATTTGCGCGATGCTGTGTTCTTATGCAGAACGCCCTTGGATACGCCACGCGCCAATTCAGGCTGTGCAGCAGCGAGTGCAGCAGCGGCTGCCGACTTGTCACCAAGTTCAATCGCCGACTCTACCTTTTTGATGAAGGTACGGATGCGGCTGACGCGTGCGCCATTAACTTCGGTGCGACGCGCATTGCGACGGATACGCTTTTTTGCTTGCGGCGTATTGGCCATTTTTATCCTCGAATTTCGATATTTGCGGAGACGTCTTTATGAAACACGTCCGTTGAAGGAGCGGCCCTTAACCCTGCCCAACAGATTCGTCAACCTCGAAATACCGCACTATCGCTGACATTTCGCGCAGTAAAAGGTCGAACGCCCCGAATCAACGCGCCGTTGCACAGGCGCGCCGCAACCGCAGTCCTGCCCTTCGCGGCCATAGACGCGCCAATCCTTGGCAAAGTAGCCAAGTTCCCCATCGGGTGCGGCAAAGTCGCGCAAGGTTGATCCGCCAGCCGCGATCGCTGCCGCCAACACCTCTTTAATCGCTACAACAAGCCGCACTAGCCGGTGCTTGCTAATCGAGTTGGCGGGCGCCCGCGGATCAATGCCTGCCATGTGTAGCGCCTCACACACATAGATATTGCCCAAGCCTGCGACGATGTTCTGGTTAAGCAACATCGCCTTAATAGGGGCCTTGCGGTCGTGCAGCGCATCGCGCAGCACAGTTGCATCAAATGCCGGCGACAAAGGCTCCGGACCCATTTTTTCAAAAAAGCGATAGCTGTCCAATTTGTCCGAATCGATAATATCGAGCGAACCAAAGCGGCGGTGGTCATTCAAAGCGACAACCCGGCCGCTGGCTGTTTCCAGAATGAAATGGTCGTGCTTTTCGATTTCCGCAGGATCAACGCGCCATCGTCCGGACATGCCCAAATGGAATATCAGCGTATCCTCACGATCGGTATGGATAAGGCCATATTTGGCGCGCCGCCCAAGCGTATCGATTCGCGCGCCCGTCAGCCGCTGACGCAGATCGACCGGGATGGGCCAGCGCAAGTCCGCACGGCGCGGCTCAGCCCGCACGATAATCTCGCCTTCAAGCACCGAACGCAGGCCGGCGACTGTGGTTTCCACTTCAGGTAATTCTGGCATATCGTTTTGCACCCAGGGTCAGGACCTATTGAATGCACCGTCGCGGCGTCAAAATGGCAAAGATATCGAAGTAAAATGTCCGCCGCAGGCAGTTATTCTGCCTGCAAGGGCATTTTGCTTTGAGATCGAAGCCATTTTGGCGTCCTTCGGATTTGACCCATATTGTCCATTGCTGCGTTGGCAAGCTTGGACTTAGAACC
>NZ_JBILOS010000132.1:0-4214 GCF_044374345.1 Sphingorhabdus sp.
CCACTGGCCGACCCGACCGTGCTGGGGGTTTCAGCAAGTGCTGCTTTGGGCGGCGTTCTGGCGATCTTCTTAGGCATCAACCTTGTGCCCTTTGGCCTATTCGGGTGCGCTATGATTGGTGCGGGCGCCAGCATCCTTTTGCTGCTGGCAATCGGCCGCGGTGGCGGGCCGATCGGGTTCATATTGGGCGGCATGGTCTTGTCCACGCTGGCGGGTGCATTGACGGCCTTTGTCATCAGCATCGCGCCGAACCCATTTGCCGCCAGTGAAATTATAAACTGGCTGATGGGTGCGCTGACCGACCGGCTGATCGAGGATGTGCTGACCGCGCTGCCGTTCATGGCGATTGGCGTTTTGCTGTTGCTGACCACAGGCCGTGCGCTCGATGCGCTGACCTTGGGCGAGAATGGCGCCAAAAGCCTTGGTATCGACCTGTTTCGGCTCCAGTGGCTGATCGTCCTTGGCGTTGGCCTTTCGGTTGGCGCATCCGTCGCAGTATCCGGTGTCGTCGGCTTTGTCGGGCTAATCGTGCCGCACCTCATACGCAGCTTTTATGGCGAACAGCCGTCCCGCATTTTGGTGCCTTCTGCCTTGGGTGGCGCAGTTTTGACACTCATGGCAGACAGCCTTGTGCGCCTCATCCCCGGCCCCGGTGAAATGCGGCTTGGCATCGCCATGGCAGTCCTTGGCGCGCCATTCTTCCTGCTGCTGCTCTTACGTTATCGCAAGGGTCCAGCATGAACCTGAATGTCCAAAATCTCGGCTTCGCCCATGGCAGCACCGCGACGCTTGAGGGAATCAATGCCACGTTTGAAGCGGGAAGATTCAGCGTCATCCTTGGCCCCAATGGTGCAGGCAAATCGACATTGCTGGCCTGCCTTGCGGGTCTGCGAAAGCCAAACAGCGGCGCAGCAAAGCTTGGCAACGACGATATTGCGGCAATGCCCGCACCGACGCGGGCCAAGCGCATCGGACTGCTGCCGCAAGGCGCAGAAACGCATTGGGCGATCACGTCCGAGGCGTTGGTTGCGCTTGGCCGCATACCGCACTCGCGCGGCGCAGGGGCGTCGGCCGATGACCGCAGGGCCATTGCCGCAGCGATGCACGCAACCGCAACCGATGGCTTTGCGCACAGACCGATTACCCAGTTGTCGGGCGGCGAACGCGCGCGCGTATTGCTGGCGCGCGTGTTGGCGGGAGAGCCTGAATGGATCCTCGCCGACGAGCCCTTGGCGAACCTCGACCCTGGCTATCAACTCGACATTCTTGATCTGTTGCGGCAGCAGGCGCGCGGCGGCAAAGGTGTCATCGCGGTCCTGCATGATTTGCACCACGCAGTGCGCTTTGCAGACCATGTCGTGCTTCTGTATCACGGTTCGGTCTTTGCGCAGGGTGCGGTTGATGATGTCATCACCGCGCAAAACCTCGCGACCGTATACGGGATTGACGCGCTGCTTTCCAAAGGCGAGGATGGGGCAACCCAATTGTTGATTAAAGGCAAGATGCGCTCATGAAATATGCCCTCCCCATATTCGCCCTGCTTCTTTCGGGATGTGCCAGTACGGTTACACCGCCGCAGGCCGCACCAACAAGCGCGCAGGAGGCATTGCGTCCTTATTATGCCGCGCTGGAGGTCAAACTGCCCAAGGCACCAGCCAATCCTGCATTGTCTGCCGATACGGTGATTACACGTTTTGCATTCGGCAGTTGCCTCAACGAAAACCGCGATATGAAATTCTGGGACGTGATTGCCGCGCAAAATCCGCAGGCGTTTCTGTTGATCGGTGACAATGTCTATGGCGATATACGGCCAACAAATGGGGCGGACATCCCGACGCTGGCCGCGAGCTATAAAAAGCTGAACAGCCGTGTTGAATTTGACCGATTCCGCCGCAGTGTCCCCATGATGACCACATGGGATGACCATGATTATGGCGCCAATGACGCCGGCGGATCGTTCGCGTTCAAGGAATGGGCCGAAAAAGCCTATGAGACCTATTGGGGCGCATCCGACGAAGTGCGCGCACGCCCCGGCGTGTATGAAAGCCGCATCGTCGGTCCGCAGGGCAAGCGGGTGCAGTTCATCATCCTCGATGCGCGCTTTTTCCGTTCCGACCTCGCCTCCATGCCCTATCGCGATCCATCGCCTGCGCTTGGCTGGTACATCCCCAACATGGATCCCAAAGCGACGGTGCTGGGCAGTGCGCAATGGGAATGGTTGGCACAGGAACTGGATAAGCCCGCAGACGTGCGCTTCATCATTTCATCAACGCAGGTGATAACCGACGCGCATAATTTCGAAAGCTGGTCCAATTTCCCTAAAGAGCGCGACCGCCTTTATGCATTGTTGGGCCAAAAGCGAGTTAATAATGCGATATTCCTGACCGGCGACCGGCATTCCGGTGGCTTTTACAAGACCAATGCGCCGGGCCTTTCCAAACCGCTTTGGGACTTCACGTCCAGCTCGCTTAACTTCGCCTTTGGCAAAGGCGACGGCGGTGACCGCGAACCTGATCCAAGCCGGACAGGCGGTTTTTGGGGCATTGCCAACTTTGGTCAAATCGACATTGATTGGGCCGCGAAAAAGGTGGTCATGACCTTGCGCAAGGATGATGGCAGCGTGATCGAAACGCAGGTTGCTAATGCGATTGATTGATCGCTGAATAATCGACGGCAACAACCTTTTCCATAACGGCATCGCGGATAGCGACAGCAGTAGCCAGCGGCAGCGCGATCATCTCCATTGTCCCGCCAGCGATGCCGAACCGGAGCGATGCGAGGCCCTGCCGCCGCGACAGCGGGCCTTGCGCAATTTCAACGCTTTGCACCTTCACCTGAGGCGCAATCGTCATCTGTTGCCGCCACCAGCCGCGCCTCAGATACAGCTGACGGTCATCCAGCCCGAAACGATACTGCCGCCAGTCCAGCCACAAGTATACGCCCGGAAGCAACAGTAACAGCAGCAACAATGTCGTGCGACCAATGGGGACATCCGCGAAAATCACCAGCGCAGCCATGGCGGTCAACAGCACGGGCACGATGAACAAAAGCTGCGTGAACCAATGTTTTACAGCCCCGCGTTGCAGCCGTTCGTCACCATCGGGCGCAGCGATTGCGGCGGCTTGCGCGATACGCCACACTTCGTCCAGTGTCGCAAAGGGTGCGGCGACATAGTTCGCCTCTTGCTTGCTGTCCTGCGCGAGGCTGACAAATTTCAGGCTGTGCCAGCCACGGCGTTTCCGAAATGGCCCCGTTTGCACGACTGCCGCCTGCACGCGGTGTGCGGGCATGATCACATCCGTGAGCGTAAACAGACCGCGCCGACGGCGGAACCCCTTGGCAGTTTGGTCGAGCCGGAAACCATGCTCGCGTAAAATCGTGCGCACCACGCCCGTCGCAAAGCCAATGAAAATCAGGCTGGTAATGGCTCCGAAGGCCAAGATCAGCTGCGCGAACACACCAACGCCGTTGATCTGGTTCACGCTCACACCGCGTTCTTCGGCAAGCCCGATCCAATGTTTGACGTCCCAAAAATCAAAAGGCAGCAGGAAATCAAATTGCTGCGCAAGACCACCGAGCACCGCAAAAATCACGAGTGAAAAGGAATAGAGGCCAAAGACGAACACCCGCTTGCCATCCATCGCAAATATCGGGTGCGCGTCGTCTTCAACATGCTCTGGAGCGTCTGCCGCAGCGGCAACCGCCATCCCAGCCTTACGCGACCGGATAAGCGCGCGCAGGCGGTTCGCTTCGGCCAATGTGACGAAACTCAGTTTCGCATCGTCGCCATCGCCGCCACCGGTTTCAAACTTGACCTCACCCAGCCCCATCATGCGGGCGAGCGGTTTTTGTTCGATGCTGACATCCTGAATACGCTCATAGGGGATGGAGCGCGCCGTCCGGTTCAAAATCCCTTTCTCGACCCGGATATCATGTTCGCCGACGAAATATTGAAACCGCAGCCATGCCAACCAGCGAAAGAACAGACTGAATAACAGAACAGCCGCGATGACAATGGGAATGAGAACCGGATTGTCGGCTTTGCGAACACCGAAGATCGCGGCGACCATCGGAAACACCAACTGTGGAAGCCCCGAGACAAAGCCCACCAGCAAGCCGCTGATATGCAGCCGTTCGCCATCGCCTGCAGGCGTCAGATCCTCGGCCGCATCAACGGTTTCGTTCACAAGCTGTCCTGCCGGATCGCGGCGCGA
>NZ_JBILOS010000055.1:0-14235 GCF_044374345.1 Sphingorhabdus sp.
TCATTCACTCCCGATTATCTCTTAACTGCACGCTTAAATATGCTAGCAGTCGATGCAAGAGATAAGGAGAGCGCACATGGCGAAATGGCCGAAATTGACGTGGGACAAAGAACCAACGGGTCCGCTGAAGGGGATTAAGGTTGTCGACATGGCCACGGTTGTCCTTGGGCCTTATGCCACCGTGCAATTGGCCGACCTTGGCGCGGAGGTCATTAAAATCGAAAATAGCGAGGGCAACACACCCGGCGACCTGATGCGCCATGGCGGTGATTCGCCCAGCAAGCAGCATGGCCCCATTTTCACGGCGCTCAACCGCAACAAAAAAGCCATCAACCTCAACATCAAAAAACCGGAAGATAAAGCCGTTCTCGAAGCGTTGCTGGAAGAGGCAGATGTCTTCATCCATAATGTCCGCATGGCCGGCGTCGAACGGCTGGGTTTTGGGTATGAGGCGGTTAAGGCGATCAACCCCAATATCGTCTATGTCCACTGCGCCGGATTTGGAGCGGGTGGCGCCTATGGCGAGCGTCAGGCTTATGACGACCTGATTCAGGCTGCGTCCGGTTTTGCCGCATTAAGCGAGCAGCGCGATGGTGGCCGCCCAACCTATTCGCCCAGCCTTGTCGCGGATAAAGTCAGCGGTCTGTTCGCGGCCAATGCAACCATGGCGGCCTTGCTTGCGCGTGCAGGCGGGCAAGGCGGACAATTTGTTCAAGTGCCCATGTTCGAATGCTTCACCTGGTTCAACATGGTCGAAAATCTGTGGGGCGAAACCTTCATCCCCGGCAATGGCCGCATGGGCTATACGCGTTCGGTGAACCCCCGTCGGCGGCCATATCCAACCAAGGACAGCTTCATCGCGATCGTCCCCTATAATGACCGGCAATGGGCGAAGTTTTTTGAACTGGGCGGCAGGCCTAATGTGTTCGATGACCCGCGTTTCGCGACCTATCAGGAGCGCACAAAGCACACGGGCGAATTATACGCGCTGATCGAAGAAGTCAGCGCGCTACGCACCACGGCCGAATGGCTTGACCTGTTGGCCGAACATGACATCCCAGCGATGAAATATAACCGGATGGCAGATGTCCTCACCGATCCGCATCTGGCCGACGTCGGCTTTTTCGAAGAGCTGGAGTCGCCCGACATCGGCACATATCGATCGATGAAGCACCCGGTGCATTATGCCGGAACGCCAGCGTCCAACTATGCGCATCCGCCGATGCTGGATGCCGATGGTGATGAAATTAGGGCCGCGTTGGGGTTGTAAGGCGCGCGGTTCAGCCCAGCCCTAGACCAGCAGCCCGCGCATGATCAGATCGATGCTATGCTCGCGATAGGCATCGCGCATATTTTCGTTAAAATCGTCCTGATTATAACAATGGCGCAACACCAGCCGTGACGAATAGAATCGGTCAGCCGCGCCCGTCACGGTGAAGTAGAAAAACTGCGGATCAAGCTTGCGGAATTTGCCCGCCTTTACGCCTTCGGCGATCAGCGCGTCATACACCTTTGAAATAGGCTTTAGATAAAGGTCCGCGATACGGGCCGCTTCAACCGGCGCGCTGTCGCGCACCATGCGCATCAACAGACGATTGAGATAGGGAAAGGCATAATAAGTGTCGATGACGGCACCGATGTGGATGCGCAATTTATCTTCCGGTGGCATGTCCTTTGCGAGCAACGCGCCAAGACTGAACACAATATTGCCCATGTCGCGATCAAGCAGCGCCAGCATCAAGCCGTTTTTGTTGCCGAAATAATATTTGACCAATGCACTGTTCAGGCCTGCGCGAAGCGACAGTTCCGATAATGAAAGGTCGATGGTATCGCCCTCACGCATGATCTGGCTCGCCGCTTCGATAAGCTGGTCGCGCGCTTTTGCATTGTCGCCCGCTTCACTCACCAGCCTTGGTCCTGTCGTGGCCATTGGCGTCTACTCCCCCCGTTTACGCAGGGTTACTTATAAGCAGGTTCATCCCACCATGGGAAGAAGTCAGGCATATCTGCGGAAACTTTATCGGGATAAACGGGCGGGCGCTTTTCAAGGAAGCTGGATATGCCTTCCTTTGCGTCGCCGGAGCGTGACCGGCGGTAAATCGCTCGGCTGTCAATCTGGTGCGCAGCCATGGGATGTTCGGCGGCAGACAGCCGCCACAACATGGCCCGTGTGAGTGCAATCGACACGGGCGCGGTGTTGTCGGCGATTTCGCGTGCCAATGCCCGCGCGGCGTCCATCAAGTCTGCGGGCGCATGAATGGAACGCACCAGCCCACCGTGCAGCGCTTCATCGGCATTGAACACCCGGCCCGTCATGCACCATTCCAGCGCCTGTTGCATGCCCACCAGTCGCGGCAAGAACCAGCTTGAGGCAGCCTCTGGCACAATCCCGCGCCGCGCAAAAACAAAGCCGAAGCGCGCCGTGTCACTGGCCAAGCGGAAGTCCATCGGCAGTTGCATGGTCGCGCCAATGCCTACCGCAGCGCCGTTGATCGCACCAATGACAGGCTTTTTGCATTGGAAAATCCGCAGCGTTAACCGGCCACCGGAATCGCGCACACGTTCATCGGAAAGCGTTTCGACTTCGGACCGGCTCGCAAACACGTCGCCGCCACCCTCGGGTGTCAGATCGGCCCCTGCACAAAATGCACGGTCACCCGAACCCGTTACGATGACAGCGCGCACAGCATCATCCGCGTCCACCAAATCAAATGCCGTGCACATTTCGCGCATCATCACATTTGTAAACGCATTCATCTTTTCGGGACGATGCATCGTGATGGTCGCGATGCCATCTGCGACATCATAAAGGATTTGGGTGAACGCGGTCATGCGATCAACGCGGTGCCATACGGATGGCGCCGTCGATGCGGACGTCTTCGCCGTTGAAATATCCGCATTCGATCATGGTCATGGCGACCTGCGCAAACTCGTGTGGATGGCCGAGGCGTTTCGGGAAAGGAACCGACGCAGCAAGCGCATCCTTTACCGCCTGAGGCGCGCCGTTCATCAATGGCGTGTTAAAGATGCCCGGTAGAATCGTGTTGACGCGAATGCCTTCGCTCATCAGGTCGCGTGCGATTGGCAAGGTCATGCCGACAACGCCGCCCTTTGATGCGGAATAAGCTGCCTGACCCATCTGGCCGTCTTCAGCAGCCACTGAAGCGGTGTTGACCATCGCGCCGCGTTCGCCATCTTCCATGGGCTCCAGCGTCAACATGCCAGCTGCCGACTTGGCGATGCAGCGGAATGTGCCGACCAAGTTGATCTGGATGATGCGGTCAAAGGCATCGAGCGGGAAATGCTTGATCGATCCGTCTTCCTTCGAACGGCTTGCGGTCTTTGCCGCGTTACCCGTTCCAGCACAGTTGACCAAAATGCGTTCCTGACCATGCGCAGCACGCGCCTTGGCGAAACCGGCATCGACGCTTTCATCGCTGGTCACATTGACGTTGCAAAATACACCGCCGATTTCGGCTGCAAGTGCCTCGCCCTTGTCGGCCTGCAAATCAAAAATGGCGACCTTCACACCCTTTGCGGCCAGCGCGCGGGCGGTTGCCTCACCAAGGCCAGATGCGCCGCCGGTGACGACTGCTGCGACTGTTGAATCCAGTTTCATAAATACTCCTGATCGTTTTATCCGTCATGCTGAACTTGTTTCAGCATCTTACTTTTTGACGGTGGAAATTAAGACCCTGAAACGAGTTCAGGGTGACGGTGATGGATGACTAATCGTTATACCCGCTCGATGATCGTAACGTTGGCCTGACCACCGCCTTCACACATCGTCTGCAAACCATATTTGCCGCCACGTGCTTCAAGCGCATTCAGCAAGGTCGCCATCAGCTTCGTGCCCGATGCGCCAAGTGGATGGCCCAATGCGATCGCGCCACCATGAACGTTGATTTTCGAACGATCACCGCCGGTATGCTTCAACCAAGCGAGTGGCACAGGCGCGAACGCTTCGTTCACTTCATATAGGTCAATGTCGGACATTTTCATGCCCGAACGTTGGAACGCACGGTCGGTTGCGAACAAAGGCTCTTCCAACATGATGACGGGGTCGCCAGCGGTCACGGTCAAATTGACGATGCGCGCGCGCGGGGTCAGACCATGCTCTTTCAGCGCCTTTTCAGACACGATCAGAACCGCCGAGGCACCATCACAAATCTGGCTGGCATTCGCAGCCGTGATAGAGCCGCCTTCTTGAAGCAACTTGACGCCGGACAGGCTTTCAAAGGTTGCATCATAGCGGATGCCTTCATCGCTATTGTGGATGATCTTGCCTTCTGGCGTATCAACTTCGATACCGACGATTTCATTGGCAAAGGCGCCACCTTGCGTGGCGGCGACAGCTTTCTGGTGCGATTCCAGCGCGAACTGGTCAAGGTCTTCGCGGGTAAAGCCATGTTTCTTTACGAGCATTTCAGCGCCCATGAACTGGCTGAACATGATGCCGGGATAGGCTTCTTCCAGCCGTGGGCTCTTATAGGTGCCCATGCCTTCTTTCTTGAACAGCATCGACGTCGAACCCATGGGGACGCGCGTCATGCTTTCGATACCGGCTGCCAATACAATGTCCTGTGTGCCCGACATGACGCCTTGCGCCGCGAACATCATCGATTGCTGCGACGATCCGCACTGGCGGTCGATGCTGACCGATGGGATGGAATTCGGCAGGCGTGACGCCAGAACGATATTGCGGCCGACATCGCCCGCTTGTTCGCCGCCTTGCATGACGCAGCCCATGATGACGTCTTCAATCGCCGCAGGATCAAAATCGTTACGGTCGGCAATGGAATCGAGCACGGCAGCGCCCAAATCGACGGGGTGAACGCCAGCCAGCTTACCACCGCGGCGGCCACCAGCGGTACGAACCGCATCCACAATATACGCGTCTGCCATTTTCTCTCTCCTGTTGTTCAAATTTAATCAGACGATTAAACTTTGGAAGGGGAGAGTCAAGTCAGAGATTAACGGGATGAACGCCGGCCCGGAATACGAACCAAAGCAGGTCGTCACCCTGAACTTGTTTCAGGGTCTTACTTCGTGCGTTCCAAAGTAAGATGCTGAAACAAGTTCAGCATGACGACGCCTGGAATATATACTTTAAGCCGCTTCGCGGGCGATCGTGATCACTTGCGGATAGGTGAACTCAAGCAAACCTTCTTCACCCAACTCCGCGCCAAAGCCGGACTGCTTATGTCCGGCAAATGGTGCGTTGGGGGCAAGGTGCATGGATTCGTTGATCCACACAGTTCCGGTTTCCAGCTGCTCGGCCACTTCGACCGCTGCCTCTGGATTGCTGGTCCAGATCGAACCGGCAAGACCGTAATCAGATGCATTGGCGCGGCTGATAACTTCGTTGATGGTCGAAAACTTCATCAATGGCATCACAGGGCCGAACTGTTCTTCGGCCACAATCCGCGCATCTTCGGGCGGGTTGTCGAGAACGGTTACAGGCACGAAATAGCCGGGGATTGATGGGTCGTGGTCGCCACCTGCAAGGAATTTATAGCCTTTGTCCTTGGCGTCCTGAATCAATTCAAGCACGCGCTTATACTGCGGCTTGTTCTGGATGGGGCCAATGGCCGCGCCCTGTTCGGCGCCATCGCCAACCTTGACCGCTTTGGCATAAGCCGCAATCGCGCCCGACAATTCGTCGTAAATATCTTCGTGAATGTAGATACGCTTGGCCGCAATGCAAACTTGGCCCGCATTGTAGAAGCTTGCCCAAAACAGCTTTTCAGCCACCTTGCCAACATCCGCATCCGGCAAAACAATCGCCGCGTCATTGCCGCCCAGTTCAAGCGTGATGCGCTTAAGGTCCTTCGACGCCGATTCCATCACGCGCTTGCCCGTGGCAGTCGAACCCGTGAAGGTAATCTTGTCGATATCAGGATGCGAGGTCAGCAATGGGCCCAACGCGTCGCCACCGGTGATGATGTTCAAAACGCCGGGTGGGAATACGCCCGCAACCAGTTCAGCAAGGCGCAATGTCGCCAGCGGTGTGAATGGTGAAGGCTTCAGCACCATGGTGCAGCCCGACAAAAGCGCCGGGACAATTTTCTGGATCGCCATCAATACCGGGAAATTCCATGGCACGATGCCGCCAACCACGCCAACAGGAACGCGGCGCGTACGGCTGAGGCGCTTGTCGCTATCTTCTGTAATTTTCTCTTCAAGATTCAACATCGGCAATGCGCGCGTCATGCCAACGCAGCCAGCAATCTCGCTGCCCGCCTGCATATGCGGCTTGCCCTGTTCAGACGTCAGCAAACGCATCAGCTCATCGCTGTTGGCTTTGATGACATCAGCCATTTTGGCGAACAAAGCGCGGCGTTCTTCAACGCTGGTTTTTTTCCAAGTCTGGAATGCGGCGCGTGCGGCGGCAACAGCCTTGTCCAAATCTGCCTGACCGCAATCGGGCACTTGGCCAATGACCTGCTCGGTCGCGGGGTTTACGACATCAATCCATTTGCCGTTATCCACCAGCTCGCCGTTGATCAGATTTTTATATTGCGTGGTCATTAGAGTATCCTCTTTCGTTCAAGCTGCCACAAATCGCAGCGGTAAAGTTTTGGGGCCGCCCACAAACGTCGATTGCGATCGTTTGGGTTCGCCAGCCAGTTCAACCGAATCTACACGGTCAAGCAGTTCTTCGAATAATATCTTCATCTCTAGCCGCGCCAGATGCAAGCCCAGACATTGATGCGCGCCGGATCCAAAGGAAATGTGCCGGTTGGGACTGCGCCCCGCATCAAACCGTTCCGGGTCAGGGAACACGGACTCGTCATAATTACCCGAGACGTAGCACAGCATCAGCCAATCGCCCGCTTTCATCGGTACGCCGCCGACTTCTGTGTCAGCGCCGACCGTGCGCATGAAGTGCTGAACCGGTGTGGTCCAACGTATTGCCTCTTCAATCAGACCGGGCAGTAAGGAACGATCTGCCTTCACTTTCGCAAACTGCGCCGGGTCCTGTGCCAAGGCCCACATCGCGCCAGCCGTCGACGCCGAGGTGGTGTCATGCCCTGCAGTCGCAACGATGGTGTAATAGCCCGCGCTTTCATAGTCAGGGATAGGCATGCCATCGATGGTTCCGGTGGCGATAATCGTTGCCAGATCGTTGCGCGGATTAGCGCGGCGGTCCTGTGCCAATGCTTCGAAATAGGCGTTAAAATCAGCGACCGTCTGCGCCATGAGCTCGGTCGCTTCTTGCGGCGAGATATTGGCCGCGCGCATCCGGTTCAAATCCGGATCCTGCCCGCCGAACAGTTCCTGCGTCAGCTTCAGCATCAACGGCTCGTCGCTTTCTGGAACGCCAAGCAATTCCATCACGACATGCAAGGGATACATCGCCGCCACGTCGCGCGCAAAATCACATGTTCCGTCCATAGACAGCATCTTGTCGACGGCCGATTTCGCGATCGCGCGAATATTGCTTTCTATCGTCTTGAGATTTGCCGGCATGAACCAATCCTGCGTCAGCCGCCGGTATTTGGGATGCTCGGGCGCATCCATTTGTACCAGCGACTTCACCAGATGCGGGCTGCCGTTCATCAAATGCGCAACAAACATTTCGGCCATCAAAGGCGCAACGACGACTGTCGCAGGGTTATTCAGAAAGGTCGCATTGTCCTTGCTGATCTTCAAAATGTCTGCATGGCGGGTGATGACCCAAAACGGTCGATAGCCCGGTATTTCAGCAACAGCGACGGGGGAATCCCGGCGAAGTGTGGCGAACGTATCCAGCAACGCACGCCAATTCCCGTATACAACCGGGTCGACGATATGCGCCGCAAGCTCCGGTGCAATCTTGGGAATGGCGGTCATGCTTTTTGCTTTGCCCAATATTCATCCCGCAGCAGGCGCTTGTATAATTTTCCGGTATCATGGCGGGGAAGCTCCTCGCGGAAATCGATACGGCGCGGGATTTTGACACCCGACAGCTTTTCGCGCGCATAAGCGGTCAGTTCGTCACGCAAGGCATCACCGGCGTCCGCCATATCGAGCGGTTGCACCACAGCGATAACCTCTTCACCCATTTCGTCATGCGGACCACCGATAACCGCAACGTCGCGAACCCGCGGGTGGGTCACCAGATGGTTTTCAATCTCCTGCGGATAGATATTCACCCCGCCCGAAATGATCATGAAGCTTTTGCGGTCTGTCAGATACAGATAGCCCTCTTCATCCAGCCGACCGACGTCGCCAAGCGTTGTCCAACCATGTTTGTTGGTCGCGCCTTTGGTTTTTTCGGGGTCATTATGATAGCTGAAGGATGCAGCGCTTTCGAAGAATACGGTGCCCTCCTCACCCACGGGAACATCATCCCCATCTTCGTCGCATATATGCATGATGGCGTTCAATGGCCGTCCAACCGAACCCTTGTGCGTCATCCATTCTTCGCTGGAGATAAAGGTAATGCCTTGGCCTTCCGTCCCCGCATAATATTCGCGGATGACGGGACCCCACCAATTTATCATCGCTTCTTTGATAGGAACTGGGCACGGCGCGGCAGCGTGAACCGCCGAATCAAGGCTCGACACATCATAGGCGTTGCGCACCTCTTCGGGCAGCTTCAACATGCGCGCAAAATGCGTTGGTACCCATTGGCTGGCGCTGATTTTATATTTCTGAATGGCCGCGAGCGCCGCTTCGGGGTCGAATTTCTCCATAACAACCACGGTGCCACCCAGCCGGTGGACCGCCGCACACCAACGCAGCGGTGCCGCATGATATAGCGGCGCTGGTGACAAATAGATGCTGTCGCCCGAAAATTTAAACGCCATCGCGGCAAGGCCTGACAATGCATTTGGTCCCGCAATGTCGGGATCATCGGGCAAGGGGAAACGCACGCCCTTGGGCTGACCGGTCGTCCCTGAACTGTACAACATGTCGGTGCCAGCACGTTCATCGGCGATGGGCGAAGTCGGCAGTTTCGCAACTGCGGCGGCGTAATTTTCCCAGCCGGCATGTTCCCCGCCGAGAATGAACCGCCTTACAGGGCTTTGCAGTTGATCAAGCGTCGCACCCAAATAGGGGGAAGCAAACAGCGCCTTTGAACCACTATCGTTCAAGATATAGTCGATTTCCGATGCCGTCAGACGGCAACTGATCGCGACATAAATCAGCCCGGCGCGCTGCGCACCCCAGACAAGGTCGAAAAACTCCGCGCGGTTTTCCAAGCAGAACGCAACCGTGTCGCCATGTTGCAGCCCCAGGCTGCGGAACAAATGCGCGCACTGGTTGGAACGTTCGTCAAGCTGCTTATACGTTATCGTCTCACCCGATCCCGCCATGATGACGGCAGGTTTATCAGGGAAAGCCCGTGCGTGAACGGCGGGGTGGCCCATATTATTCCCCTTGCCAGTTAGGTTTGCGTTTTTCGGCAAAGGCGAGCGCGCCCTCACGCGAATCTTTCGACGTAAAGACGGGACCGCAGATTTCATTCTGCTTCTTCCACATCTCCGTCGAGTTCCAATCCGGACGCTCATTGATCACGCGCTTGGTCGCAATCAGCGCGAGCGGGCCGTTCGCTGCGACCTTGGCCGCAAGCTCAAGCGCGGCATCAATGGCGGCGCCGTCGGTGATGCGATTGACAAAACCCATCTCATAGGCCCGTTGCGCCGAGATAAAATCACCTGTCAGCGCAAGCTCCATCGCCATGCGCTTGCCGATAATCGACGGCAAAGTGAGCAAGCCACCTGCTGCTGCAACCAGGCTGCGCTTGACCTCGGGTATGCCGAACTGTGCCTTGTCATTCGCCACCAACAGGTCGCACGCGATCGCGATTTCCATACCGCCGGCCAGTGCATAGCCCTCAACCGCGCCAATCAATGGCTTTGCAGGTGGGGATTCAATGAACCCCGCAAAACCCTTGCCCTTGATGCTCGGCATCTCGCCGCGCAGAAAGGCCTTCAGGTCCATGCCAGAGCAAAATGTACCGCCAGCGCCCGTGATGATGCCGGCGTTCAGGCTCTTATCATTGTCGAGCTGCTCCATGGCGGCAGCGACGCCTTGCGCGACGGCCTGGTTGACCGCGTTCTTGGCCTCAGGCCGGTTGATGGTAATGATCAGGACGCCGTCCTGCGCTTGGGTTAGGACTTCAGACATTGCACTCTCCTAAACAAAAACTGTGTCCGCCATTGAAGCGCCCTTCGACAGGCTCAGGGCTACGCTATTTAATATCGCTCACCGCCCCTTGGGCAAACCAAGCACATGTTCGCCGATGATATTCTTTTGGATCTGGCTGGTGCCCCCGCCGATGGTGGCGGAAAAACTGTTCAGGTAAGACCGGTGCCAATAGCCGTCATCGACCGCATTCTCGTCACCCACATAATAGCCCGCCCGCGTTCCTTGAAACTGGAGCGAGAATTCGGTGAGCTCGCGCACCAACTCGGTACGCGCCAGCTTGTTCATGAGCGCAAGGCCCATCGGACGATCGCTTGTCAGCGGCGCCATACGGCGGCGTTGGTTGTTGAGGTTCAGCGCCTGAATTTCGATCATATAATCGACCAGCCTGTCGCGCATGACGGGATCGTCGAGCACAGGCTTGCCACCGCGTTTGGCCGAACGCGCCATATCGATGACGCCCATGACGTCCATTTCCTTGACGAAATAACCGCCGACCGGATTGACCTTCGCGCCGCGTTCATACTCAAGCGTCTTCATCGCGACCATCCAGCCCTGCCCTTCTTCGCCGACGAGGCCTGACGCTGGAATGCGGGCGTCGGTGAAGAAGCATTGGGTAAAGCCATATTCGCCCGTCAATTTCTTCAAGCGCCGCGTTTCAACGCCGGGAATCTTCATGGGCGCGAGGAAGAACGATAGCCCTGCATATTTGCTTGGCCCATCATTCGATGTGCGCGCGAGCAGGATCATATAATCGGCGCGGTCGCCCAATGATGTCCAGATCTTCGAACCGTTGATGACATATTCATCGCCATCGCGCACTGCCTTGGTCTGCGCACTGCCAAGGTCAGAACCATGCTCTGGCTCCGAAAAGCCCTGGCACCAGATTTCTTCTGCCGAGAGCATCGGCTTAATGAAACGACGCTTGTCCTCTTCGCGGCCGATGTCGAGCAGCAATGGACCCGTCCAACCGTTCGCAATGGCGTTGAGCATGATCGGCGCGTCATGGCTTTTCATGACGCGTGTGGCGATCCGTTGATATTCGGGGTGCATGCCATAGCCGCCATATTCGGTGGGCCAGGACATGCCGAAATAGCCCGCCTCATAAACCTTGCGCTGCCAGTCACGCAGGAAATCGAACTGCTGATCGGTGGAAACTTCCATGAAGGTCAGCGGCAACATAAAGCCCGGGTCGCGGACCGTGTTTTCGGCGAACCACGCATCGCACTGCTTTTCGAAATCCGCTAATTCTTGGGGACTTGGTTTGCTCATGGCTGATTCCTCTCTCGCCTATTTAATTGCGCGATTAAAGAGGTGATTGCAACAGCGAAATCCTGCCTGTTCGCGGACGACTTAGCCTTTCTTGAACGGCGCCATTTCGCCCAGAAACTCTATCTGGCGTTCCATCGCCTGACTTTCGCGGGCAAGGAAATCGGCAACGGCGGAACGAAAGCCTGCATTGGCGATATAATGTGCCGAATATGTAGGCACAGCCTCATATCCGCGTGCGAGCTTATGCTCACCTTGCGCGCCCGCTTCAACGCGCGGCAAGCCGTGCGCGATCGCGTAATCAATGGCCTGATAATAACATAGTTCAAAATGCAGAAACGGCACGTCGCGGGTGCAGCCCCAATAGCGCCCATAGAGGCAATCCGGGCTAACAAAATTTAGTGCACCGGCAATCGGCCGGTCGCCATCATACGCGAGGAACAGCACGATGCTGTCCTTCATGCTTTCGCCGATCAGGTCGAAAAACGCGCGCGTCAGATAAGGCTGCCCCCATTTGCGCGCACCGGTATCTTGGTAAAATACCCAAAAGGCATCCCAGTCATCAGCCGTAATGTCTGCGCCGTTGATTTGCGCAATGCGCACGGCGGATTGTGCGGCGGCCCGCTCCTTGCGAATGGCCTTGCGCTTGCGTGACGACAATGCGGACAAGAAACCGTCAAAGTCTGCATAATCGCGGTTTTGCCAATGAAATTGCGTACCCATGCGCGTCAGCCATCCCGCCGCACGAAACGCATCCAGCTCGCCCTCTTCAACAAAAGTTGCGTGCGCAGACGACAGGCCATTCTGGTCCACAACCGCTTCGGCGGCGGCCAATATCGCGGGCGCAAGCGCGGGATCGCGCAACAACAATCGCGGCCCGGGCACTGGCGAGAAGGGCGCGGCAATCTGCAACTTGGGATAATATTGCCCGCCCGCCCGTTCAAACGCATCCGCCCAATGATGGTCGAACACATATTCGCCCTGGCTGTGGCTCTTAAGATACGCAGGAAGCGCAGCGGCGGGAACGCCATCCGCATCGCGGATCATGATCGGCGCAGGCGACCAGCCCGTGCCGGGACCGACGCTGCCCGATTCCTCCAACGCCGCCAAAAACGCGTGGGCCACAAACGGATTGCCCCGCGGGTTCAGCGCATCCCACTGGTCCGCGCGAATATCGCTGACCTTGCTTAAGAGTTCGGCGGTGACTTCAGACATCGATATCCAACCGTAGCCCTGAGCAGCAGTTGTGCAGCAACTGCGTCTGTCGAAGGGTGGTCATCGGTTGCGGCTGCGGCATTTGGCTAACTCCGATATCTGATCCCAATTACCCTGAGCAGCAGTCGTGCAACGACTGCGTCCGTCGAAGGGCGGTCCGAACCGGAAAAGCGCCCTTCGACTTTCACCAGCGCTCAGGCGCTGGTGGCTCAGGACTACGGTTATTTTTCCACACCACTTCTTAGCTTCGAATTTTTACCACACAGTCGATTTCGACCGTTGCATCGCGTGGCAATACAGGGACGGAGACGGCCGCACGTGCATGCTTGCCTGCATCGCCGAACACCGCTTCCATCAGGTCCGATGCGCCATTGGCGGCTTCGGGTTGGTCGGTAAAGTCAGGGGTCGACGCGACAAAGACGCCAAGCTTGACGATGCGTTCCACGCGGTCGAGGTCGCCGCCAAGCGCTGCTTTCATCTGCGCGATAAGCATGATTCCGCACGCCTTGGCAGCCGCCTTACCCTCTTCAAGACTGCGCGTATCGCCGACTTTGCCGGTGACAACCTTGCCATCGACAAAGGGCAACTGACCCGAAATGAACAGCATCCCGTTTGCTTCAACAGCGGGCACATAGGATGCGACCGGCGCTGCTGGTGCGGGGAGGGTAATGCCGAGCTCGGCCAATTTTGCTTCTATCATCATGCTACCTTTTCCAAACTGGGCGCTGGCGCATTCGCAACCAGCCGCTCCCTAATCCAAACTTCTGCGTCCGCCCAACGATCCAGCCGCGCGTGCGCAGATTTCGATGGCTTCACCCGGTCCCACAGCAATGGCTCACCGACAAAATGCAGCCGCCAGACGTCGGGATGCTGGTCGCCAACGGACTCATGCTGGTGCCCAAGATCGTCGACGAAAACGGCAATACTGGGTTTATATGCGTCCAAAATCCGGCCAAGTGCCTCGCCCTTGCCGCCTTGGTTGCAATAGACTGGCGCGTCGATGCCCACGGCCTTCAACTGTTCGGTCCGTGGCCCGGCGCGGTGGTCGAGCAAATTGGTGAGGATAACGACATCGGCATGTTCGCGCAGCCGGTTGAGGCTATCGACCGCACCATCAATCGCTTGCTGGCGGTGCATTTCGGTATCGAAAAAGCCGTTGAGCAGGTCCCACACCTGACCGCGCTCGACAACGGTGCCATCATGCTTGTGGCGCAGCGCCTCGCCCCAATCGCCGTGGACGAGGTCAAAATGAATGTGATGCACATCGTCCAGCCAATCGCGGAAGGGCACGATCATATGCAACAGCACCTCGTCGCAATCGGAAATTAGCAATGGCCTACTCATGCTTCTAACTCCTGCCGTGCCTGTACAAGTAATGCAGGCGACACCCCGATGACCGCAGCGCACGCGATGAGGTCGGGCTCATAAGCCTCAAGAAATGATAATATCGCGGCTTGCGTGCCGCGTTCGGTGATGGAGCTACGCAGCCCTTCGGGTGTCAGGCCGGTCAGCGACAAAAGCCGCTCCGCCCGTGCTTCTTCCATCAACGCCCAAGCCAAAGCCTGAAACGCCATACCCGATGCGTCTAACTTGCCATTTGTTTCATGCATGGCT
>NZ_JBILOS010000056.1:0-14231 GCF_044374345.1 Sphingorhabdus sp.
CTATGTCGCAAAGGGCTCCGAAGTCGATCCCGCGGCGATCCTTGCACAAGCGCATGCCATGGGCTGCGACCTTGCCCTGCCCCATGTAACCAGCAAAAGCGCACCCATGCGGTTTTTACGCTGGTCGCCCGATGACGACCTTGTCCCGGGCGCATTCGGCCTTCTACAGCCTGCTGAGACCGCCCCTGAGTGTAAACCCGATATAGTCCTTGTTCCCATGCTGGCCTATGACGACAGGCTCATCCGGCTTGGCCAGGGTGCGGGTCATTATGATCGCGCACTCAGCGTGCTGGATCATTCCATCGCCATCGGCCTTGCCTGGTCGGTTCAATTCACCTCTGCACTCGCATCGGATATTTGGGACGTTCCGCTCGATGCCGTGCTTACAGAAAAATCCTGGATAACATTATGAATGGACCACAGAAGCAACCGACATGGCGTAAGCCCGCGGGCATGCTGGCGATATTGCTGATTATTCTGGTTTGGTCGGTGCTGATTGTCAGCGCGTCTGAATTCATCGGCCAACTGCACATATTGTTGCAGAGCGTCATTTATTTGATCGCCGGCGTTATCTGGATCGCGCCCATGCGGCCACTGATGATCTGGATGGAAACAGGTTCGTTCCGCGCACCACCTACAACCTGATTTTCAGGGAAGTGGCGCGAGTGACGGGGCTCGAACCCGCGACCTCCGGCGTGACAGGCCGGCGCTCTAACCAACTGAGCTACACCCGCTAACTTGCGGTGGGGGCGCACTATAAGCGACGCAAGATTCTGTCAACGGCATTTGTCATAAAAGGCTCGTTTTCCGGCAAATGAGTTCCAAACCCGGCTTTTTCGCTACCAAAATCTCGACTGACAAATTTTAATCGGCGAATAGCAAAACCGGCGTTTCGAGTAGCTTTTTCAAAGCTTGAACATAATTGGCTGCATCCCAACCGTCGACAACACGATGGTCGCAGCTGATCGACAGGTTCATCAATTTTCGCGCCTCGATTGTGTCGCCGACAAACATTGGGCGTTCGACAATCTTGTTGGGCCCGATGATCGCAACCTCAGGGCGATTGATGACAGGCGTGGTCACAATGCCGCCCAAGGGGCCAAGTGACGTCACCGTAAGCGTGGAGCCCGACAGCTCTTCACTTTTCGCTGTACCGCTCCGTGCAGCGTTGGCAAGGCGCGCAATCTCCATCGCAAGCTGCCAGATATTTTTGTCTTGCGCATCGCGGATGACGGGGACCATCAATCCGGCATCGGTTTGCGTCGCCATGCCCAAATGCACAGCGCCATGGCGCGTCACCACGCCATTTTCGTCGTCGTAACGGGCGTTGATCATCGGAAATTGCGGAATCGACTTGCAGATCGCCACGATAAGCAATGGGAGCATGGTCAGCTTTGGCCTTGCGCCGCGATTGGCGTTCAGGTCGGCGCGCATCGCTTCAATCGCGGTGACGTCAATTTCTTCAACATAGGTAAAATGCGGGATGTGGCGTTTGGATGCCGCCATATTGTCCGCGATACGCCGGCGCATACCGATGACTTTGACAATTTCGTCATCACGGCGCGCGCTGATATGGGGTGCGCGGTAGCCCTGCCCGCTTCCATAGGCCAAAAACGCGTCGAGATCCGCGTGCCGCACATGCCCGCCTGCCGCCTTGACGTCAGTCAATTCGACGCCGAGATCCTTTGCACGTTGGCGCACTGCGGGCGACGCCGTAATCTTATGGTCGGCGCTCATGCTAGGCGACTGCGCCGCTGCATCTGTAGGGCTTTCCTGCACGACCGCTGGTTCCGCAGCGACTGGTTCAGGCGCATGTGGCAGTTCGTCTTCGACCGTGGCAACCGCTTCTACCTGTACCGTGCGTTCCCCCTGACTGACGTCAGTCGCGGTTTCTATCTCCACGAGCATGGATCCGATGGCGATGACATCACCCGCCTCGCCAGCAACCTTGGTCACGATCCCCGCCACCGGGCTTTCCATTTCGACGGTCGCTTTGTCGGTCATCATATCCGCCAGCGGCTGGTCTTCAGAAATTCTGTCGCCAACCTTTACATGCCATGCAACGATTTCCGCCTCGGCTATGCCTTCACCAATATCCGGTAAGTTGAATGTGAATATGGACATAAAGTCAGTCCTTCATGATCTTGTCAAATGCGCGGGCGAGCCGCACGGGGCCGGGGAAATATGCCCATTCGAGGCTGTGTGGATATGGCGTGTCAAATCCGGTCACACGCTCTATTGGTGCCTCGAGATGATAGAAGCACCGTTCCTGCACTTGTGCCGCCAGTTCAGCGCCAAAGCCGCTCGTTCGGGTCGCTTCATGCACAACCATACAGCGGCCCGTTTTCTTCACCGATGCCTCAATGGTTTCGATGTCCAGTGGCAATAATGTCCGCAGGTCGATGATTTCGGCGTCAATGCCATGCTCTGCGACGACGGCCTTCACCACATGTACCATCGTGCCGTAGGTCAGGACCGTGACAGCCTGCCCCTCCCGCACAACCGCCGCCTTGCCTAAGTCGATGCGATAATAGCCTTCTGGAACGGCGCTGCCGTCATGTTTGGACCATGGTTCGACCGGACGGTCATAATAGCCGCTGAACGGGCCATTATAGATCCGCTTGGGCTCAAAAAACACGACTGGGTCATTGTCTTCGATCGCGGCAATCAGCAGCCCCTTTGCATCATAAGGTGTCGCGGGAATAACTGTCTTGATCCCGCAGACGTGCGTGAACAGGCTTTCGGGGCTTTGGCTATGCGTTTGGCCGCCGAATATGCCGCCGCCAAAGGGCGAACGCACGGTCATGGGGCAGATAAAGTCATTGGCGGAACGATAGCGCATGCGCGCAGCCTCGCTGACCAACTGGTCAAGGCCGGGATAGATGTAATCGGCAAACTGAATTTCGGGCACGGGGCGAAGGCCATAGGCTGCCATGCCGACTCCAACGCCAATGATGCCACATTCGCTGATGGGCGTATCAAAAACACGGGTTTTGCCATGCTTTTTCTGAAGCCCCGCAGTCGCGCGGAACACGCCGCCGAAATAGCCGACGTCTTCCCCCATGATGACAACGTCGGGGTCTTTCGCCAGCATCACGTCGAGCGCGCTATTGATTGCCTCAATCATGTTCATCGTTTTGGTCGCGGGCTCAGACATCAGCGCGCCTCCCATTCAGGGCCGAATTTGTCGCGTTGTTCTTCCAACATCTGTTCGCATTGTTCTTTCAAATGCCATGGCATTTCTTCGAACACATCTTCGAACATGGTTTCCATTGGGTGATGCAGGCCGTGGCCTAAAATCCCGTTCTGCTCCGCCTCTTTCTGGGACGCCTTTACGAAATCGGACAGCTCCAGAATGAGCGCCTCATGCTGCTCGTCAATCCACGCGCCAATCGCTATCAAATGATTCTTGAGACGCGTCACAGGGTCGCCAAGCGGCCATAAGGCATATTCTTCCGCCGCACGGTACGCGTCGGGGTCATCCGACGTCGAATGCCCTTCCCCGCGATAGGTGAAATATTCGATTAAGGTTGGCCCGCCGTTCGTCCGCGCGCGGTTGGCCGCCCACTGCATGGCGGCAAAAACCGCGAGCGCATCATTGCCGTCCACGCGCAGTCCAGCGATGCCATAACCGATCGCACGGGCGGCGAACGTTGTCCGCTCACTCCCTGCAAAACCGGAGAATGACGAAATCGCCCATTGGTTGTTCACCACCTGAAAGATAACCGGCGCATTATATACGGCGGCAAATGTCAGCGCGCTGTGGAAGTCCCCTTCTGCGGTCGATCCATCACCACACCAAACGGCCGAGATACGGGTATCGGCGCGCGATGCAGACGCCATCGCCCAACCCACCGCCTGCGGATATTGCGTTGTCAGGTTGCCCGAAATGCTGAAAAATCCGTAATCCTTGGCCGAATACATGATGGGTAGCTGGCGTCCCTTCAGACGATCGCCACTGTTCGAATAAATCTGGTTCATCATATCAACCAGCGGATAATCTCGCGTAATCAGAATGCCTTGCTGGCGATAGCTTGGAAAACACATGTCATCCGAATGCAGCGCCATCGTAGTTGCAACCGACGTCGCTTCTTCGCCGAAAGACTTCATATAGAAACTGGTTTTGCCCTGCCGCTGTGCACGGAACATGCGGTCATCAAAGGCGCGCAATAACAGCATCTTGCGCAGCATGGCCCGCAGCGTATCTGCATCGAGCCTGGGATTCCAACTGCCAACGGCGCGATTATCATCGCCCAAGACGCGGACAAGGCCATAAGCAAGCGCATGTATATCCGCCGGGCTGGCGTGCTCATCCGGACGCGTTATGGCGTCCACTTCGGGCACAATGATGTCGCTAAAATCGGCCTTATCGCCGGGGCGGAACTTGGGTTCCGGCACATGGAGATGAAGCGGCGCGAGATTGTCCTTGATACCGTGCATCATCACCATCTCCGCAGTTATTTACCCGAAACGACTCAGGCAGTTTATTATCGATGGTTGTTATAATATTTCAAACGGTCCTTTAGGTCAATATAGCTGTCCTAATGCGCAATTAGACCGCAACCGGCGCAGAAATGTGGGATTGCGGATGATAATCGGACACTTCAAAATCGTCGATGCGGAAATCAAAAATGCTGTCGGGCGTGCGCAAAAGCTTTAGCTTGGGGTTGCCAGACGGCGCTCGGCTCAACTGCTCCTCAACCAACGGTGCGTGGTTCAGATATAAATGCACGTCGCCGCCCTGCCAGATGAGTTCGCCCGCCTTGTACCCACAGACCGCGGCGAGCATCCGCGTCAATAAAGCAGCAGAAAATGCATTGAACGCAAATCCCAATCCAAGGTCGCACGAACGCTGAAACAAGATGCAGCTCAAGACATTGTCCGCGACATGGAACTGGTAAGTCTTGTGGCAAGGCGGAAGCGCCATTTGATCAAGCTCGGCGACGTTCCACCCTTCGATGATGTGGCGGCGCGACCCCGGGTTGTTCTTCAAACTTTCGACCAGCAGACTGACTTGATCGATGCCCTTCTCGGCACGCCGGAATAGCCCGTTGTCAGTGGCCTCATACCGCGGCCAGTTGACCCACTGCGCGCCATATACTGGACCCAAATCGCCCCATTGCGCGGCAAAGCCATCATCTTCGACAATGCGCTGTTCAAATGCCTCTTGCGTGATTTCCTCGCCCGTTTCGCGCCGATATCGAGCCAAAGGCCAGTCGGACCAGATTTTGACATTCTGTTGAAGCAAGGGCTGAATATTTGTGTTGCCGGTCAAAAACCATAGCATCTCCCGCGCCGCTGTTTTCCAGTACACCCGCTTGGTGGTCAACAGCGGAATAGCATCGTCGGCCAGCGAAAAGCGCATAGTGGCGCCGAACAACGCTTTGGTGCCAACACCAGTCCGATCGCGCTGGACAGCACCCTCGGTCCAAATGCGGCGCATCAACGAAAGATATTGCTCTTCATAATGAGGCATATTGTGCATGCCCCACTGCTAAGGCCGGAGCATGTTTTTGGCAACCGTCGGAATCCAAACACCTTCGGTCAGGTGCACGGACACATAGCCCGCGAAACACGAACAGCGGTTTAACCATTCCTTGAGATTATGCCGATACCGCTGTGGCATGCATGCGCGCATTGTCATTGTAGACGACAGATCGACCAACTTACGCATTTACGCGCAATATGTTGCGATGATGGGTCCGGAGTTCTCCGCGAAGTGTTTTCATAGCGCGATTGAGGCTTTGCAATGGCTGGAGACCGAGACTGCAGACCTGCTTGTGGTGGACTACCGCATGCCCGAAATGAACGGTGCGGAATTTATCAGCAAATTCCGTTCACGCACCGCTGGCGCGCATATTCCTGCGATCATCATTACGGCGCGGCAAGACCGGGAATGCCGCATTACAGCGCTGGATGCCGGCGCGACCGATTTTTTGCAAACGCCAGTATCCCACATCGAATTTCGCGATCGCGCATTATTGCTCTTGGGCCAGCATTATCGGCAGCAAGAGCTCAAGCAATCACTAGAGGCCAATCGGACCGGCGCAGATAGCACGGACGGCGACGATAAAGGCGGCAAGTCGATGCTGGAGCAAATCATCGACACGACGCCGATTTTGATCAACGCGACGGACCGAAACGGTAAATTTCTGTTTTTAAATTCCTATCAGGCAGCGCTGTTCGGTCGCGACCCCGACCAACTGGTGGGCCGTCCCATTTCGGACATCATGGAACGCGAATTGCTTGAGCGCGAAACGCGCCGGAATAACGTCATTTTGGAGAAGGGAATCTCTCTACCTAATTTCGAAGAGAAATTTGTCAGTGAAGGCATTGATCTCACTTTTCACTGCAACAAATCACCGCTCCGGAACAAAGATAACCAAACCATAGGTGTCCTGACCACCGGGCTTGATATCACGGCGCGCAAATTCGCCGAAGAGCACCGAACGCATCTTGCCTTGCATGATATGCTCACGGGCCTTCCCAATCGTACATTGCTTGCACAATGGATGCGCACCGCTATCGATGAGAGCAAGGCAAGCGGCAAGGTTGCGGCGCTGCTGCTGCTCGACCTTGACAGATTTAAAGTCATTAACGACACGCGCGGGCACCAGACAGGCGATATTTTGCTGCGCCAAGTCGCCGAGCGTCTTACCTCCGCCCTGGACAGCAATGGCTTTGCCGCGCGCATCGGCGGGGACGAATTCGCCATTGTCCTCCAAAATCTCGAGGACAATAATAAAGCCGCAGCCGTGTGCACCAACCTGCTCGCAACAATCGGTGATCCCTATATGATAGGCGGGGTTGAGCAGCTCATCGGTGGCAGCATTGGTATCGCGCTTATTCCCGAAGATGGTACCTCCCCCGATGAACTGCTGCGTCTGGCGGACCTTGCCATGTATGAGGCCAAATCCTCTGGCCGAAATTGCTTCTGCTTCTTTTCCCCGCACATGAACCACATCGCGCAATTGAATGCAGGCATCGAGAGCGACCTGCGTGACGCGCTCAACAGCGATCAGTTGTTCCTGGAATATCAGCCGATAGTCGATACCGCGTCAGGCAATTATGTAGGCCTTGAGGCTCTATTGCGTTGGAACCATCCGGTCAGGGGACGCTTGTACCCGTCCGATTTTATCAAGGTGGCCAATGACTCGGGCTTAATTGGTCGTATCGGCACATGGGTCATTGAAGCCGTGTGCAAACAGATTGCCTTGTTTGCCGAAGAAGGCATTGAACTTCCACATATAGCCGTCAACGTATCGCCCAAGCAGTTTGAATATGCAGCCATGTGTTCCGAAATTCTCGATCTGGCCGCGAAATATGCCATTCCACCCGGCAAGCTGGCGATTGAAATTACCGAAGAGCTGTTAATTGACAACAGCCCAAAGGTGCGCGAGCAATTGGCAACTTTACGCGCGGGCGGCATTCAAATTTCGATCGACGATTTTGGCACGGGCTATTCATCACTTCAATATTTGCGAGACCTGCCGGCCACCCGTTTAAAAATTGACCAAACCTTCATCTCGCGGGTCGAAACGTCGGCAACGGATCGCGCCATCATCTCCACTATCGGCCATTTGGCCCATGCGCTGAATATGCGGGTCGTCGCAGAGGGCGTCGAGACAGAGGCCCAGTTCACGCTGCTACGCGCTTCCGGTTGCGATGAGGTTCAAGGATATCTGATGGGTCGTCCGCTTTCTGTCCATAACCTCCATCGTCTTTTTAAGGACGGTGCCCAGCCATTCAGGCTAGCGGCAAAATGAGGTCCTTTGTGAGAAAGCTGCGCGGTGATGTAACGCCTGAACAGGATATCCTGCGCAACCGAACCGGTATAGGCAGTACGCACCGCGTCGAAATACCATCGGCCACGCGCTACACGCCCAAACGCGTATTGGTGGCGGATGACAACCGGACGAACCGAAATGTCCTAGCCGCCATTTTGGAAGCTGCTGGCCATATAGTTGTCATGGTCACGGACGGCGACGAAGCGCTTGAGGAAATGAAAAAGGGTGGCATCGATATATTGCTGATCGACGTGAACATGCCGCGACTTAACGGCATCGACACCTGTTCCATATGGCGTGAGCGTGAAGGCGGACGAAACCACCTGCCGATTATCGGCATAACAGCCGACGCAACTTCAGAAACCGAGATCAAGTGCCGAAGCGTGGGAATGGATATGCGCATCACTAAGCCTGTGGACGCGCAAATGCTTCTCAACGCCATCGAAAAGTATTGCTGCGCCGACACGAATGAAGCGGCAATTCCCCAGCCATTACCAACCGATCCGTTGGATGAAGTCGCGTCCATCTTTGGAAATATTCCAGCAGCTGGAGCGCCAATCGACCACGGTCAAATCCAGTATCTGTTGTCTATTGGCGATCACGCTTTTGTGAATGCGATGATCGAAGGCTTTGTCGAAGATGTCGAACAAACGCTGGGCCCCTTACGTAAAGCCGTTGCGGAAGGCGATGTTTCGGAATTCCGTTTCTGCGCACATGCGTTCAAAAGTTCCGGCAACAATATGGGCGCCCGTTCACTATCGCGCCTATGCGGACGGCTTGAAAAAGTCAGTGAAACCGACTTCTTGGAACATCGTTTTGCCTATCTTCAGGAAATGGAACAGGAAGCCGCAACGGCGGTCGATGCCCTTAAGTCAGATGTGTATTTCACGCCAAATGGCGTCAATGCACAGGCGGGCTCAACCACCTGACTGCAGATTGCGTCAGCAAAAACACATTATTGCGAACCTTCTTGGGCCGTCGCTTCTGGTCACTATCATCAACGCAATCGATTATTGTGACCAATCAATCTCGTTGGGCTTGGCGACGCATCGCCAGTAACACCATCATACACCAAATGGGTGTCCACGGTTAAACGGGAGAAGAATTCCATGAAAATACGCAACATCGCCCTCGTCGCGTTGCTTGCCGCCACATCACCAGTGGCCCTCGCATCTGCGGCACATGCCGAAACGGCCGAACCAAAAGCGGAATGGTGGCCAAAGAAGGTCGACTTGACTGCGCTGCGCCAAAATGAAGCGCGCGCGAACCCTTATGGCGACGACTTTAACTATGCGTCCGAATTTGCCACACTCGATCTTGATGCGGTCAAGGAAGACATTCGCAAGGTCCTAAAAACATCGCAGCCTTGGTGGCCATCTGACTATGGCCATTATGGTCCGTTCTTCATCCGCATGGCATGGCACAGCGCAGGCACCTATCGCACCGGAGATGGTCGCGGTGGATCTGACGGCGGCGAAATGCGCTTTGAACCGCTTAATTCTTGGCCAGATAACGTAAACCTCGACAAGGCACGCCGCTTGGTATGGCCAATCAAGCAAAAATACGGCCGTAAACTTTCATGGGGCGACCTGATGGTTCTCTCCGGAAATGTGGCTATGGAAGACATGGGCTTCAAAACCCTTGGCTTTGCTGGCGGTCGCGTCGACAGATGGCAGCCTGATCTCGTGTTCTGGGGCCCCGAAACCAAATTGCTGACCGACCAACGCCGCGACGCAAAGGGCAATTTGAAGGGTCCATTGGCGGCAACGCAGATGGGGCTTATCTATGTCAATCCAGAAGGTCCAAACGGCGTTCCTGACCCCCTCGCCGCGGCGACCGACATTCGCCGTGCATTTGGTGCGATGGCGATGAACGACGCCGAAACGGCTGCGCTGATCGCGGGTGGCCACACCTTTGGAAAAGCACATGGCGCAAAGAAGCCCGAAGAGTGCGTTGCCGGTGACCCCGGCGTGGCGCCCATTGAACAGCAAGGCTTGGGCTGGACAAACAAATGCGGCAAAGGCCATTCGGAAGATACAATTTCCAGCGGACTTGAAGGTGCGTGGACGTCCAACCCAATCGCGTTCACCACGCAGTATCTCGACAATCTTTACGGCTTTGAATGGGTAAAGACGAAAAGCCCTGCTGGCGCCGTACAGTGGATACCAACCGACCCATCGGCAGCGAACATGGTTCCAGATGCACATCGTCCTGACGTGCGTCATGCACCCATCATGTTCACCACCGACATTGCATTGCGTGAAGACCCCGGATTCCGGAAGATTACCAAGCGCTGGCAGAAAAATCCGCAAGAGTTCGCGGACGCGTTTGCACAGGCATGGTTCAAGCTAACCCACCGCGACATGGGGCCACAAGCCCGTTATCTCGGCAAGGACGCGCCAAAAGTGACCTTGAAGTGGCAGGACCCGCTACCGAAGGCAAATTATGCCCCCATCGGCGCGGAGGATATCGTGCAGTTGAAGGCCAGCATTTTGGCTTCAGGCCTAACGACCGCCGAGCTCGTACGGACAGCATGGGCATCGGCATCAACCTTCCGCGCAACCGATATGCGTGGCGGAGCCAATGGTGGCCGTCTGCGCCTCGCGCCGCAGAAGGATTGGGCCGTCAATGACCCTGCCGAAGTCAGCAAGGTTGTGGCCAAGCTTGAAACGGTCCGCACCGCGTTCAACAAAAGCGCGAAGGGCGGCCAGCAGGTCAGCATCGCCGACTTGATCGTGCTTGGCGGTAATGCGGCCATCGAACAAGCTGCAAAGGCCGCTGGGCAGGATGTCACCGTTCCGTTCAAGGCTGGACGCGTCGACGCCGGACAGGACCAAACCGATGTGGAATCGTTCAACCAGCTGCAACCAAAAGCCGACGGTTTCCGTAACTATTTTGCATCAGACGCCTATTTCGGTCCAACCGAAGCGCTGATCGATAAGGCGGACTTGCTTGACCTGACCGTTGCAGAAACGACCGTATTGGTCGGCGGTATGCGCGTTCTGGGTGCGAATGCGGGCGGTTTGACTGCGGGTGTATTCACGAGCAAGCCAGGCACGCTGACCAACGACTTCTTTACCAATCTGCTGTCCATGGACACAGTATGGGCGAAGTCGGCGACCAATGCTGGCCTGTATGAAGGCAAGGACCGGGCAACCGGTGCGGCCAAGTGGACCGCAACACCGGTCGACCTCGTTTTCGGGTCAAATGCTGAGCTGCGTGCCGTCGCCGAAGTATATGCTTCGGATGATGGCAAAGAAAAGTTCGTGGCCGATTTCATCGCGGCATGGACCAAGGTCATGGACGCAGATCGCTTCCAATAACCCATATTGAAGGCGACGGCGGTTCATTCTGCCGTCGCCATTTTTCTATCTATCAATTGTAACTGGTGAGGCTAAGCGTGCGCTATTTCCCGCTATCAGTGGCTCTTGCCGCGTTTCCCATCTTTTTCGCGGCAACCCCGCTATTCAGTCCGGCGACGGCGCAGCAAGCACGCCCACCCGCATTTGCGGTGTGCGCTGGCTGTCATTCGACACAGGCTGGAAAGACAGCATTCGGCCCTAGCCTAGCCGGCGTCGGCGGCCGCCGCGCTGGCACGCTTGCAGGATATGCCTACAGCCCCGCGCTCAAGGCGTCTGGACTAACGTGGAACGCCAAAACGCTCGACCGGTGGTTAACCAATCCAAGGAAAACCGTACCCGGCACCAAAATGCCCTTTAACGGCATTCAGGACCGCAAAGCGCGTGAACAGGTCATCGCTTATTTGCTGACTTTATGATGCTGTGACGGCGCAAAGATGACCGTACGAAGCAAACCGCCGTTCACTGCTTGCTATCGGAATAAACGGCTCGGCTCTCGGCAGGCGCGTCCAGTAAAACCCACAATGAAACGGACGCTGCCCCCAGCAAGGTGACAACGGTTATCATCCGTGCCTTTCGAACCTCCATGCCGGGCCAAAGCGGTAGTGTCGATAAAACGGCCAATGCCAGTGGTAGCGCTGCCACGAACGGAAGCGTCGGCCCTACCCCTTGCATCAACTGATGCCCCAGCGCCAACATGTAGCCTCCGACCAGTGCCGCAATACCAATCCGCACGGCAGAATGCCGTACCCAAAGGGTAATGGTGACAAGCACCATTGGTAGAACCAGCACATAAGCTGCCGTCGGCGCCAATGCTTGCGCGGCAAGGCACATGATAAACAGTGGTAGCGCCGCACCTACAACACCGACGCGACTTGGTCTCCAGCTGGCAAAAGCCGTGAGAAACGCCGCAAGCGAACCCAACACCGCCATAACCTCTAGCCGAGGGATCGCGGCCAAGCGGTCATAATAATTGGCGGGCTCGAGCCCAAGGGATAAGCGATTAAGCGCGAAGAGTATCGCCGCACTGAGTACGATCAGCGCTAACATACGTCCAGCACCCGCGGCTAAACCGTTTGCTCCGTCTTGCCGTACGGCAAGGCCCATTCCGCCCGCCGCGATGATTATCATTCCCCAACCAAGCCAAGCGGGATAGATCGCCGTGAACAAACCGAATACGTCAAAAAACACGGTATCAGGGGCCCTTTGGGGAAGCCTGTCTATTTTTAGGAGCGCTTGGGTTAGGTCGAGAACCTGTCCACCCATGTCCTGTAATGCGCCTTGATCAAGGTTGTCTGGCGTCGCCATTGGTGAATGGTAGAGGCCGGATCGCCCGATAAAGGCAAAGTTATAGGCGGCGTAATCATGCTTGATGACAGGTGTCAGATCGGAATCATTGGGGAGGAGCGCGTAAATGAACGCAGCAAGTGAAGATGCACCAGGGCGACGGACCGCATCGGCGTAAACTTGCATAGCTTCACCATTCTGTTGCGACGTCTGGAACAGGGTAGTCCGTCCCCCGCCTCCGCGTGCTTCCATATTGATAACCGCGCCGGCGCTTTTGCGTAAAGGATGGTTCGCCCAGAATTGACGCGCGCCCTGTAAGCCAAGTTCTTCGCCATCGGTGACCAGCATGACCAGATCGCGTTCCTGTTGCCCCTGAGCGCGGATTGCGCGCACGACTTCCAAGCTTGCAGCGACACCCGATGCATCGTCTGCGGCGCCGGGCGAGCCCCAAACCGTATCATGGTGCGACATCAGGACGACTGAAGGAGCGTTGCGATTTTTCCCGGGCAGAATGCCGATTAAATTGACCAAGGTGGCTGGTGGGTCATTGCGTCCGCTCCAATGATTGCGCCGTTTTGTTCCCTTGGCGTCGATGAGGCCCGTGCTGGTCGAAACTTCCATCCCGAGAGCTTCCATGCGGCGTAGGATATGATCGCGCACGACTGCGTTCTCCGCCGAACCAGTAACGTGCGGATGTTTTGCCATTGTCCTCACATCCGCCATAGCCCGAGTGGCAGAGAAGCTTCGCAGCGGTGCATCACTGGGCGTTGCCTCCGGCGGGGTCGTCGCAAAAATCGCCAACAGTACCGCGGCAAGCAGCGCCATCAACATCGGACCAAACCTCTTCATGCGCACCCCTCCCGGTTAAAAAGCCTACGGCTCACCCCAGTCTCCTTGGGTCGGACAGGCTTTATGACTTCGTGTAAGTCGTGAGACCAAATGCACGTTTTGTCAAAACATAAGGGCAGGCAAAAAATGGCGGAGAGATAGGGATTCGAACCCTAGGTACCGTCACCGGCACGCCGCATTTCGAGTGCGGTGCTTTCGACCACTCAGCCATCTCTCCGCAAATCATTAGGACTGGTCGTTGCCGGCAAACCGGCGCGTCCTGATGACAGAGCGGGGCCATTAACTGATGTTTTTCGCTTTGCCAAGACTGAAGGTTGATTTGCGCGGCATTAGGCATGATATTAGTCGTATGACGTCACAAATTCCTCTTCCTGAACAAGCTGAAGCTGCATTTTCCATCGGCGATGTGGTCCGCCACCGCATTTTTGACTTTCGCGGCGTCGTTTTCGACATCGATCCGGTGTTCGCTAACAGCGACGAATGGTATGAATCGATACCCGAGCCCATTCGGCCGATCAAAAATCAGCCATTTTATCACCTGTTCGCGGAAAATGCCGAAAGCAGCTATATCGCCTATGTTAGCCAGCAAAATTTGCTGTCAGACTGCGAACAAGGGCCGGTCAGTCACCCCGGCATCGGCGCGGTGTTTGAAGGTTGGGATGGCAACCAATATCAATTAAAGCGCCTCATGCGTCAGTGAGTATTGGACGGCATTGCGGCGATCCATTGCCGCAACAATTCCACGCCTTCTTCATGCACCGTTGAGCGCCCAAGCTCTGGCATCGCGATGCCCGGATCCGTGCTTTCCATGCGCTTTAACAAAATGGACTGGTCGGGCTGACCGGGGGCGATGATGAAATCAAGATCGCTGCTGGCCCTGCCCGCCGCGACTGGCCTTTTGCCAACACCTAACGCCGCAGCGCCCGTCGCAGAACCGTCCAGAAATAGG
>NZ_JBILOS010000057.1:0-14217 GCF_044374345.1 Sphingorhabdus sp.
CGTCATGACAGACCGTCCCTCAGCGCGCTGATATGTTCCGGGCCTATTCCGCAGCACCCACCGACCATATTTGCGCCTGAGGCCACCCATTTTTGTGCCCAGTCCAAGTAGCGGGGCGGATCAAGATCAGCGCGAATTTCTCTAAAGCCGCCATTGGCGGGCACTTCTTCGTCGGCGTGGGCAAAACCATTCGCATATACGCCAATCGCGATCGAGTCTGTGCCCAAAGCCTCCTTGGCGCGGAGGACCGCATCTTCCATCACTTCAGGAGCGCTGCAATTGAACAATATCGCCTGAGCACCGCATTCGGACGCCAGCGAGGCGGCCTGTTCGATCGTCTCGCCTGAGCGTAACATCGCGCTGCCTTCATCATTCAGCGTGAAGGATAACCAAAGCGGTCGCGCGTCGGCTTTCAGCATTTCGCCAACCAATCGGGCTTCAGCCAATGTGCTCAATGTTTCGGCAAGCCAAATATCGGCAAAAGGCGACAGGCCTTCAATCAGAACTGCCAAGATTGCCCGTGCTGCCTCAACCTCAAACAGGTCGGGCCGATAGGAACCCAAGACCGGCGGCAGCGAACCTGCCACAATCATATCATGCCGATTAGCCACATCTCGCGCCAACTTTCCTGCAAGCCGCGCAAGTTCGGTACCGCGGTTGAGGAAACGCTCTTCACCGATGTGAAAGGGAACCACAGCATAGCTGTTTGTCGAGATCACCTTTGCCCCTGCCAACGCATAGCGTTCGTGGGCCTGGGTGATAAATTCCGGCGCTTCCATGAGCGCAAGAGCGGACCATTCCGGTTGTTGGAAAGGCGCGCCTAATCGCTGCAATTCGCGGCCCATACCACCATCTAATATGGTGGTCATCGATTGAAATCCTCAGGGAACAGTTTGATGGCGCTCATAACGGGATAGGGGGTGAATCCACCCATCGCGCACAGTGAACCGAACTTCATGGTTTCGGCAAGATCGGCAAGCAAAGCCAGATTGGCGTCGACATTATTGCCTGCGATAATCTGGTCGATCGTTTCGACGCCGCGCGTGCTGCCCAATCGGCAGGGCGTGCATTTGCCGCAGCTTTCAATCGCACAAAATTCCATCGCAAATCGCGCCATTTGTGCCATGTCGACGCTGTCATCAAAAACGGTAATCCCGGCATGTCCGATCAGCGCATCCGCCGCGGCGAACGCTTCATAATCAAAAGGCAGATCAAACTGCGCAGGCGCAATATACGCGCCCAATGGCCCACCGACCTGAACGCAGCGTACCGGACGACCGCTTGCTGTGCCGCCGCCTATTTCGTTGACTAGCTCGCCAAGCGTAATACCGAACGCAACTTCGAACAGGCCGCCATGTTTGACATTTCCGGCAAGCTGGACGGGCATCGTCCCCTTTGACCTGCCCATGCCGTACGCGGCATAAGCTTCGCCGCCATGCGCCAATATCCATGGCACGGCAGCCAGCGTCAGCACATTGTTGACCACTGTCGGTTTGCCAAACAGGCCTTCCAACGCGGGCAAGGGAGGCTTGGCGCGCACTTCACCGCGCTTGCCCTCAAGGCTATTCAAGAGCGAGGTTTCTTCGCCGCAAATATAAGCGCCCGCGCCAACCCGAACTTCGACCACAAATGGCGCAATCAAATGCGCAGACAGCCGGATAGTGGCTTCCATTTTGGCAATGGCGTGCGGGTATTCGGAACGGATGTAGATATAGGCTTTGCTCGCGCCGACGGCGAAACCGGCAATCGCCATGCCTTCGATCAGCATGAACGGGTCGCCTTCCATCACCATCCGGTCGGCAAAGGTTCCGCTGTCGCCTTCGTCGGCGTTGCAGACGATATATTTCTGTTCAGCAGGGGCGTCGGCCACCGTCCGCCATTTAATACCAGCCGGAAAACCCGCGCCGCCGCGGCCGCGAAGGCCCGATGCCATGATTGTTTCGATGGTTGCTTCAGCGCCAATTGCGCGTGCTTGACCAAGACCCAGCCAACCACCCGATGCGTAATAATCGTCCAACGATGTCGGCCGCGTTTTGCCCGCCCGCGCGAACGTCAACCGGTTCTGCTTGGCAATGAAGGGGTGATCCTCAATCCGTCCGATGGATTTAGCGTCACCGCTTAAGATCGAAGGGACTTGATCGGCCGAGACTTGACCATAGCCCACGCCGTCAATGTCGACCAACGGTTCCATCCAGTGCATGCCCCAGCTGGACACGCGTTCGACTTCCACGCCCGCCGCAGCAAAAGCAGCCGCAACGGCATCCGCGCCACAGGCGAGCGCAACAGCGTCATTGGATATCCGGACCGTCACATGGCCTCCAGTAATGAACTGAGGCGCGCCTGGTCCAATCGGGCGATGACTTGGTCGCCAACCAAAGCAGCCGGACCAACCGAGCACATGCCAAGGCAATAGACAGCCTCTAATTTCACGCGGCTTTGCTTTTCGGCAATCGGTACCAAAGCGTCGACACCGCGCGCCTTGCACGCTTCTGCGCGGCACAATTTCAATATGGGCCGCGTTTCGGCTTCTTTGCGGAAATCATGGTAAAAGCTCACGACGCCATACACTTCCGCGCGTGTCAGGTTCAGCGCCTGTGCGATGTCGCGCATGGCATCTTCGCTGACATGGCCGAACGCTTTTTGCACGTCATGCAGGATAGGCAGCAACGGCCCTTCCCGGTGCGCATGTTCGGCGACGATGTCAGCGATTGAGGTCATTTAAAACACCACGACACTGCGGATGCTTGTCCCCGCGTGCATCAATTCAAATGCCTTGTTGATTTCCTCAAGCCCCATGACATGCGTAATCATCGGGTCGATTTCGATCTTGCCGGTCATGTACATGTCGACGATCTTTGGAACGTCGGTGCGGCCCTTGGCGCCGCCAAATGCGGTACCGCGCCAGTTGCGGCCGGTCACGAGTTGGAACGGACGGGTGGCAATCTCTTTGCCCGCTTCGGCCACACCAATGATGATGCTGGTGCCCCAACCCCGATGGCATGCCTCAAGCGCGGTGCGCATCACTTCGGTGTTGCCGGTGGCGTCAAAGGTGTAATCTGCGCCGCCGTCGGTCATCTCGACGATCTTGGCAACAACATCTTCGCGGCTCATGCCCCTGGAGTTCAGGAACGCGGTCATGCCGAACTTGCGGCCCCATTCTTCGCGGTCAGGATTAATATCAACGCCGATAATCATACCAGCGCCCGCAAGCCGTGCGCCCTGAATGACGTTCAGTCCAATGCCGCCAAGGCCAAAGACAACGACATTGTCGCCCACTTGTACCTTTGCCGTGTTGACCACAGCGCCAACGCCTGTGGTGACGCCGCAACCGATATAGCAGCTTGACTGGAACGGTGCGTCTTCACGGATTTTGGCAACGGCGATTTCCGGAAGCACGGTGAAGTTCGAAAATGTCGAGCAGCCCATATAATGGAATATCGGCTGGCCCTTATAGCTAAAGCGCGTTGTACCGTCGGGCATCAGGCCCTTGCCCTGTGTCGCACGAATGGCGGTGCACAGGTTGGTTTTACCCGACAAGCAGGACTTACACTGGCGGCATTCCGGTGTGTACAATGGAATAACATGATCGCCAGGCTTTACGCTGGTTACGCCTGCGCCAACTTCGCGCACGATCCCTGCGCCTTCATGGCCAAGCACGCTTGGGAATATCCCCTCGCTGTCAAAGCCATCGAGCGTATAGGCATCTGTATGGCAAATGCCGGTCGCCATGATCTCAACCAAGACTTCACCAGCCTTGGGACCCTCAAGGTCAAGCTCAACAATCTCAAGTGGCTTCTTCGCTTCAAAGGCAACAGCTGCGCGCGTCTTCATGGTAATCGGGTCTCCCTATGGCTGGAAACGGCTTTTCCATTAACCGCGCGGACACGCAAGCCTAGATTCCAGCATACCACTCATAGTCGCCCACATCTTCCCAATATCCACCTTTTCCACCATGGATTTTTGTCAGATCGTCGACCGCCTCGATCCGCATGACATATTTGGCATGCTTATACCCCAGCTGCCGTTCGACACGCAGGCGCACAGGTGCACCATATTTCACCGGCAGCATGTCGCCATTCATGCCCCACGCCAATATTGTTTGCGGGTGAAATCCATCGATTAAATCGATGGATTCATAATAAGGCTGCGCGCCGTAACTGTCCGCACAATGAAACACGATATATTTGGCGCGCGCCGACAAACCGGCTTGCTGTAACAACAGGCGCAGGGGCGTGCCCTGCCATTTTGCAATCGCACTCCAGCCCTCAACACAGTCATGCCGTGTTATCTGGGTGCGCGACGGCATCGCCCGCAGCGTTTCTAGACTGACATCCATGGGGTTTGCCACCATGCCGTCAATGCGCAGCGTCCAGTCGGCAAATTTAGTATCGAGATGCGTCAGATATTCCGCCGAGGTGCCTGTTAGTGAGCCGTTGGTTTTGAAGACCGGCGAAATATCGGATGCAGGGAATTCCGGTGCAAGCGCCGCCCTGTCCATCAGGCTTCTGTGCGCCACTTGATTCAGCGTTTCAGCTGTACGCAGCGCCGATCGAAACATATCGCTTTCATTCAACGCGTCGCAACCGCTCAAGATCAGCGCGCTGCCACCCAAAGTTGCGCCGCGCAAAAGTGCACGCCGCCCGATGATATCGCGGTTGTTCTTCATGACGTCACCCCCGTCACATTCACGTGGCGTGCCTGAGCAACTTTGCCCGTAATCATCGAACGGATTCTGTTAATTGGTCCGGACAGGAAAACCATCACGAGATGCACCAGCACAAAAATGGACAAAAGCGCCGCGCAAATGAAGTGGATTGAACGCGCCGATTGGCGACCGGCAAATATATCATGCAGCCATGGCAGGGCTGCATTCATCGCCGGTGACATGGCAAGGCCCGTGAAGATCATCAGCGGCAACAATATGAAAATTACACCGACATAACTGAACTTTTGCAGGATGTTATATGTCCCCGCATTGTGCGCATCAAAGCGCAGTCGGGCATGGTTTTTAATATCGCGCCATATCTGCTTTGGGGCCCATTCTGTCCGCCGGATATGCAAATGCTGGCGGATGTGTCCGTTCAACAACGATGCCGCCATGAAGCCAGTCAACCCAAGCGCAAACAGCCATGCAAAGGCAAAATGCCAACGCCGTGCTGCGCCAAGATTGTACCGGGTGGGTATCGTTGCCCATCCAGGGAAGGCAACGCGGCGGACTTTATCATCGGCGCCTAATGACAATCCTAGCACGCCCGTTGTCTCGAACGTCGTTGAACCGATTTTTACAAATCCAGTTGTTCTTGTGTCGTCAATTTCCAACCATGCGCGGTCTTCGCGCGATCCATATTCGCCCCAATAAAGACGCGGGTGCGCGTTGAAAATCATCAGGCCGCTCATCAGCAAAACCGTAAGCGCAATGGCGTTCAGCCAGTGCCAAATCCGTGTGGTGGCTTTGTGCCGCTGCGCCATATTGTTCGCCATTCACCGCTTGCCCCACGATTGAACTCACAGTCGGCCTCATTTATTGAGGCGCATCTATGTATCTGAAAAATATTAGAATTTTTCACCCGTCAGGCGCTGACACAGCATGTCGAGCTGGTCCAGGCTGCCATATTCAAATGTCACCGCTCCTGCGCCAGTGGCATTTTTCTGAACAATCCGCACGGTCAAGCCCAACAGGTCGCCCAAATGGGTTTCGACTGCCCGAATATCCGCATTGTCACTTAGGCCCGTGCTTTTGCCTTTTTTAGCCGTTGGCGCGCGTTCCTTTTGCACAAGCGCTTCTGTAGCGCGAACCGACAGGCCGTTCTTGATAACCAGCATGGCCAATGGCACCGCATTCTCGCTGCCCAACAAAGCGCGTGCATGCCCCATGGTCAATTTCTCTTCGATGACCAGATCGCGCAACGGCAAAGGCAAATCGAGCAGGCGCATCATATTCGCAACATGGCTGCGCGACTTGTGCACCAGCTCCGCCAACTCCGCCGCACTATGCCCGAACAAATCGGTCAGCTTTTTATACGCTTCGGCTTCTTCTATAGGATTGAGATCCTGACGCTGGATATTTTCCAACAATGCAATCTCAAGCGTTTCGGCATCGTCAAAATTGCGCACGATGGCGGGCAAATCGTGCAGTTGAACCCGCTGCGCCGCGCGCCAACGGCGTTCACCGGCGACGATTTGATAGCCATCGTTGAACGGACGCACGACGATTGGTTGAATCACGCCATGCTTTGCAATGCTGGCCGCCAGCTCATTCAGCTTATCGTCGGAAAAATGGCGGCGCGGCTGATCGGGATTTGGGCGTATCTCGGCAACCGCAATTGTCATGACGCCAACGCTGCGCGAATCGACATTTCCGGACGCGCGCGCAGAAGCGGGATCGCCGCGCAATGCTTCACCAAGCAAGGCATCCAGGCCACGACCCAATCCCATTTTTTTCTTCAATGGCGATTTTTCAGATGAATTATCATTCGTCACGCTGCGAGCTCCCGGGCCGGTAGGCGGCCAATCAATTCTCTTGCCAATTTCATATACGCCTCTGAACCCGAACAACGATGGTCGTACACCAGCGCGGGCAGCCCATGGCTTGGTGCCTCCGACAAACGCACGTTGCGCGGGATGACTGTTTGGAACACCAGATCGCCCAAGCAACTGCGCACATCGTCCGCAACCTGTTCGGTCAGCTTGTTGCGTTTGTCGTACATGGTCAACGCAACACCCATGATCGTCAGCGCCGGGTTAAACCGGCCCTGAATACGCTCAACTGTCTGTAATAGCTGACTTAAACCTTCCAACGCAAAAAATTCGCACTGTAGCGGTACAAGAAGTGAGTCCACCGCCACGAGGGCGTTGATTGTGATGAGCCCAAGCGACGGCGGGCAATCAATGATGCAGATATCCCAATTGGCATCCGATTTGTCGAAAGCTGCCTTTAACCGCCCGGTGCGGTCCTCATATTCGACCAGTTCAATTTCGGCGCCGGACAGATCAACCGTCGCAGGGACCATGTCGAGATTGGGAATCAAGGTCGGAATGGCGGCATCCTTCAACGACGCGTCACCCATTAACAGATCATAGCTGCTGTGGACGCGCTGCGCTTGTTTCAGGCCCAGACCGGTGGACGCATTGCCTTGGGGATCCAGATCGACCAGCACGCACCGCCAACCGCTTGCCGCCAATGCAGTAGCCAAGTTGATAGCCGTGGTGGTCTTGCCAACGCCGCCCTTCTGATTTGCCACTGCAATTCGGATCATGGTTTTTGTCCCTTTGCCCCGGCGCTGCCGCCAACTGTACGCTTACCGGCCAATGTACCGACCAGAATACCGGCATCCGCGTCGGTTATGCTTTGTTTAACGCTAAACGCGCCATCCCACACTGTTTTAACGTCATCCCACTCTGTTGCTGCGTTACGCCCCTTTGGCAGCAGCCACAAAGTATCATTATGAGAGAAACGCACCGCGAGTTCAAACAATTTGGGCAAAGGTGCAAATGCGCGCGCACTGATGACCGAAAACGGGGCGGTTTTCATACGCTCCAGCGGCATGCCCATGACCGTGACACGGCCGCCGATATCGAGCATTTCGACCGCGCGCTGCAAATATTCAATCCGCCGAGTGCGCGATTCCACCAGGGTCACGTCAAAATCCGTGAGCAACGCGATAATTAACCCCGGGAAGCCCGCACCTGACCCCAGGTCCAGCCATTTTGTGTCAGGTCGACTCTGATCCATGAAGGTCAGCAACTGCGCACTGTCGACGATATGGCGCGACCAAATATCTTCTATAGTCGATGCCGCAATAAGGTTCTGGCTGGCCGACTCGCTTTTCAGGAACGCAACGAACGCCTCGAGCGATTCCATTGTTTCACGTGAAACACCCAAGGATGTCGTTAACCACGCTTTCGCTTCGGCTTCGGTCATGCGGCTTCCGTCACCGCGCTGCGCGCGCGTTTTGCGTGGACGAGGATAGCAGCCAAAGCCGCTGGCGTGATGCCACGAAGGCGCGACGCCGCCGCGAGATTTTCGGGCTTTGCGCTCTGTAATTTCTCCACCATCTCATTGGAAAGCCCCGCAATGGCGGCATAGTCGACATTGCTGGCCAGCGTTATCTTCTCATTTGCGGCGATGTCTTGAATCTCCGCCTCTTGCCGCGCGAGATATGGTGCGTAGCGACCGTCCTGCTCAATCTCTAACAAAAGCTCGCGTGGCCATGCGTCCCCATCGGCATCCAACAAGTCAATGATCGATACATGCGGAAAACGCAGCCATTCGAGCTTCGACATTTTGCCCGCATCGGGTTTGACCGGCACACCCTGCTTCATCAGCACATCAGCACTTATCGGCGACGACATCATATCGAGCGCTGTAGCCTTCATCTGCGCTCTGTGGTTGAATGCAGCCAGTCGGTCCTCGCCAACGGCACCCGCTTCAATCGCCATTGGCGTGAGCCGCGTATGGGCATTGTCGGACCGAAGCCTTAAGCGATACTCAGCGCGTGCCGTGAGCATCCTGTACGGCTCGGTAACGCCCTGTAGAGTGAGATCATCAATCATCACCGCAATATAGCTGTTGGTGCGGTCCATGGCTGGCATGGGCCGCTCCAGAAATCTGCACGCCGCGCCCAGCCCGGCCACCAAGCCCTGTGCCGCAGCCTCTTCATATCCGGTCGTGCCATTGATCTGACCCGCGCAATATAGTCCTTCAAACCCGCGCACGGCGAGGGTCGAATCCAGACACCGCGGGTCGATATAATCATATTCAACGGCGTAACCCGGAACGATGATTTCGCATCGCTCCAGTCCAGCCATCGACTTGACCATAGCGGTCTGAATGTCCGTCGGTAGCGACGTCGATATGCCATTGGGATAAACCAAATGACTATCAAGCCCTTCGGGTTCCAAGAATATTTGGTGGCCATCACGATCACCGAAACGGAATATTTTGTCTTCAATCGACGGACAATATCGTGGACCCCTGCCCTCAATATCACCGCCAAATAAAGGTGAACGGTCCAAACCACTGCGGATGATGTCATGTGTCACCGCGTTGGTGCGTGTCATGGCGCAGAATATCTGGGGTACCGTGCGCCGCTGATTTGAAAAGGACATCGTCCAATCATCATCATCGGATGGCTGTTCTTCCAACATTGCCCAGTTGATGGTCCGGCCATCAATGCGTGGCGGGGTGCCAGTTTTTAGGCGCGCTATCGGCAGTGCCGCATCGCGCAGTTGCTTGGACAACAGCATTGCGGAAGCTTCGCCTACGCGCCCGCCCTCAAACCGCTCTTCCCCACGAAACAGCTTTCCACCCAAAAATGTCCCTGTGGCCAGTATGACCGCCGAGGACGTGATGATGGAGCCATCACCAAGGACCAAGCCACCGACTCTGTTGGATGATCCAGGAACAAGATGGAGCGCCGCGGCCTCCGCCTGCACTATCGTCAAATGCGCAACCTGTCCGAGTTGGCGCTGGATCGATGCCTTAAACAATGATCGGTCTGCCTGAACCCGGGGACCCTGCACGGCTGCGCCCTTTGACGCATTGAGCATGCGGTAGTGGATCGCAGCATCATCTGCCGCACGGGCAATAAGACCGTCAAATGCGTCTACTTCACGCACCAGATGCCCTTTTCCAAGGCCGCCGATGGCTGGATTACATGACATCGCGCCGATCATGCTTTTGTCGAAACTCACCAGCGCGACGCGGACACCCATACGCGCGGCGACGGCTGCGGCTTCAGTTCCCGCGTGCCCTCCGCCCACTACAATGATGTCGAAATCGGTTGTCATAGGTCGCGCATAGCCGAACAAGTCGCATCGGTCAAAACTCTGCGTGGGATTGTTTCACGTGAAACAGCGCGTCATTTACCGACGCAGAATTTGCCAAATACATTATCGAGAAGTTCTTCGGTATGGGCGCGACCCGTTAATGCGTCCAATGCTAGCCGCGCTTGCCGCAAGCATTCTGCGACGATCAGCCAGTCGTCCGTCGCCTGACATGCTCCCAGCGCATGCGCGCAGTCTGCAAGAAGCCCCCGCTGCCGCTGGTTTACTGAAAACTGGTCGGGTGGCGGCAAAAGCTTTTTCGCGATATCGGCGACGGCTGTTTTTAGATCGGCAATGCCAAATCCTGAGACGGCCGACACCTGAATGGCCGCACCCGATTTTTTCAGGCCATCGGCGCTATCAGACTTGGCCGCCACTTCAATGATCTGCGGATGGTCGGGCCCGCTGCCTTCGGGCCCAAGCCATAATATGATATCAGCCCCTTGCATCGCGGCCTGACTGCGGTCGATGCCCATGCGCTCAATGACGTCGTCGGTATGATCCCGTATCCCTGCGGTGTCAGTAAAAACGAACGCGATGCCATCAATCCCAATCGGGACTTCGATCATATCCCGCGTGGTGCCGGCAATATCCGACACGATAGCCGCGTCACGCTCGACCAAGGCATTCAACAATGTCGACTTGCCGCAATTTGGTGGACCACCCAATACGACGCGCAACCCATCCTTTAACTTTTCAGCAGAGGGATTGGATAATATGCGTTCGATGTCGCGTTGAATATTCGCACAAGACACTGATATTGAATGATTATTTTGCGCATCCACATCGGATTCATCCGAAAAATCAAGTTCAGCCTCGGTCAGCGCCGACAGTTGGAGAACCTCTTGCCGCCATGCTTCGATCGCTGCGCTAAAACTACCGCCAAACATCAATGTCGCGGATTTGCGCTGCCACTCGGTCTCTGCCGATAACAAATCAGCAAGACCCTCGGCTTCGTTTAGATCCAACCGGCCATTGGCAAAGGCTCTGCGCGTAAATTCCCCTGCCTCTGCAGCGCACACATTGGGAAACTGCGCTATGGCTTTTTCGACAGCGCGAACGACGGCGCGTCCACCATGAATATGAAGCTCGGCAAGATCCTCGCCCGTGGCACTATCAGGACCTGGAAAGAGCAAGACAAGCGCTTGGTCGAGTGTCTCACCGCTGTCTGGCGCCCTTAATATAGCCAGCGATGCCCGCCGCGGCTTTGGTGTCCGGCCCGCAAGCCCGTGCACCACATCAAACGCGGCAGGGCCGCTGATGCGGATAATCGCTATGGCAGCCGGCGGCGCACCGCTGGACAGTGCAAAAATAGTATCGGTGGAGGACATTAAAGCTCTATTTTTTGTCTTTGCTGCTCATGCCCGACATGGCGGCTTTTGCACCTGTTTCGATCAGTTGTTGAAACAGCTGCAATCCCATTTGCCCCATTGGCGCGATTTGCTTGCCAAGTTCCTGAAGCTGGTCGATGCCGCCGGCGCCGTTCATCAGGTTCGTGACCTTTTCAACATAGGCCTCATTGGCCTTGGTCACATCGGGCAAACCCAAAAGCGCACGGGCCTCTTCTGGCGAACAATCGATCTCTATGTTCATCTTCATGGCCGGGACTCTCCTCTTGATGGTATGACATACTATAAAGACAACATCGAATCACGCAATTGCGGAGAATGTCCGCACAGGAGCAAGATATGGGCGACATGATAAAGATTCCGGCATTGAACGAAGATGCCTTGTTTCCGGCGTATCTCGCCGCTCCGGTTGGCGCTGCGAAAGCGGCTATCATCGTTATACCTGAAATTTTCGGCGTAAATGCGGGCATTCGCCAAAAATGCGATCGCTTGGCTAATGATGGATATCTGGCGATTGCACCCGACATTTTCTGGCGTTTCGCGCCCGGCGTTGAACTCAATCCTGATGTGGAAGCGCAGCTTCAAGAAGCGTTCGGCTATTTTGGCCAATATGATGCCGATGACGGTGTCAAAGACATTGAGGCTGCTATTCACGCGATACGGGGCGGCATTTCAGGCCACGCCCCCGTTCAAAATGTCGGCTGTGTCGGCTACTGCCTTGGTGGACGAATGGCCTATATGGCGGCGACACGCACCGATATCAGTGCATCTGTTGGCTATTATGGCGTCATGATTGATCAAATGCTTGGCGAGAGCCATGCGATTGCCCATCCACTCATGCTGCATATCCCCACTGCCGACCATTTTGTGGGTCCAGAGGCGCAGGCCGCGATCCATGCTGGGCTGGACAATCACCCCAAGGTGACTTTGCACGATTATGAAGGGCTAGACCACGGCTTTGCCGCAGAAATGGGCAACCGCCGGAACGAAGCTGGCGCGACACTTGCCGATTCACGCACAGCAGCGTTTTTTGCAGAACATCTAAATTGAGGGCTATCTGACGATCGTCAGATGCCCTCAAAAATTAGCGGCTGATCAGCGCGATGACATAGCTGCCAACGCCCAAATCAGGGTCGGTCCAGCCTTCGTAAATCATCTTGAGCGCGACATAGACAATCACGGCCATGCCCAGCCATGCAATCCATTTATAGCGTTCGATATATTGGGCGATGATATTCGCTGCGATACCCATCAGGGCCACGGCAAAGATCAGACCAACAATCATGATGCCTGGATGATCCTTGGCAGCGCCTGCCACGGCCAGAACATTGTCGAGGCTCATCGATACATCGGCAACCGCAACTGCCCATGCCGCCGCAGCAAAGCTTTTGGCCGCCGGAATACCGCTATTTTCGTCACCCAAAACTTCAGGAGAGCCGGGCGATTCGGTTGCTTCGCTGCGTTGAAGGTCGCGGTACATTTTCCACGCAACCCAGATCAACAACAACCCGCCAACGAAGATGAGGCCAATGACACCCATCAACAAATTGACCATCAAGGCAAACACCACACGCAAAACCAGCGCCGCGATAACCCCGATGAAAATGACCTTTTTGCGCTGTTCCGGAGGCAGACCAGCGGCCAATGCGCCAACAACAATCGCATTGTCGCCTGCAAGCACAAGGTCAAGCAAGATGACCGAACCCAAAGCGGTCCACGCGCTGGTGGTGTTCAGATTGGAGAAATCATTGACGATATGCCCCCAAATTTCGGCAGGTCCGCCAAATGACATCGCCGATGACGCGGTCGCAATTAAAAATTCAAATATCATGATGTCGCCGATCGCTTACTGATTCATGGAGTCGAAGAAATCTTCGTTGGTCTTCGAATCCTTCATCTTGTCGAGCAGGAATTCCATCGCGTCGATGGTGCCCATTTGCATAAGGATACGGCGCAGGACCCACATTTTCTTGAGCTTGCCTTCCTCGACCAGCAATTCTTCCTTACGCGTGCCGGATTTGCCGACATCAAGTGCTGGGAAGATACGCTTATCCGCGACCTTGCGATCGAGCACGATTTCGGAGTTGCCGGTACCCTTGAACTCTTCGAAAATAACTTCATCCATGCGGCTTCCGGTATCGATCAGCGCAGTTGCGATGATGGACAAGGAACCACCTTCTTCGATGTTTCGTGCCGCACCAAAGAAGCGCTTTGGCCGTTGCAACGCGTTCGCATCCACGCCGCCGGTCAACACCTTGCCCGATGATGGAACCACAGTGTTATAGGCACGGCCAAGACGCGTGATCGAGTCGAGCAAGATGACAACATCATGCTTATGCTCCACCAGACGCTTTGCCTTTTCGATAACCATTTCAGCAACTTGCACGTGACGGGTCGCGGGTTCGTCGAAGGTGGAGGAAACAACCTCACCCTTCACCGAACGCTGCATATCGGTGACTTCTTCTGGACGTTCGTCGATCAACAATACGATCAAGAACACTTCAGGATGGTTTTCGGTAATCGCGCGGGCGATGTTTTGCAGCAACACAGTCTTACCGGTACGCGGCGGCGCGACGATTAGCGCGCGCTGGCCCTTACCTTGCGGGCTGACAATATCGATAACGCGTGCGGACTTGTCCTTCACCGTTGGATCAAGCGAGTCCAAAGTCAGTTTTGAATCTGGATATAGCGGCGTCAGGTTATCGAAATTAACGCGGTGACGGACGGCGTCCGGATCATCAAAGTTGATCTTCATCACCTTGGTCAGGGCAAAATAACGTTCGCCATCTTTTGGCGCGCGAATTTCGCCTTCGACAGTATCACCGGTGCGCAGACCAAATTGGCGGACCATATTTGGCGACACGTAAATATCGTCGGGGCCAGCGAGATAGTTCGCTTCTGGCGAGCGCAAGAAACCAAAGCTGTCGGGCAGAACCTCAATCGTACCAAGACCCATGATCTGCTCGCCATCTTCGGCCAGCTCTTTCAGGATAGCGAACATCAGATCCTGTTTGCGCAAGGTCGACGCGCCCTCGACACCAAG
>NZ_JBILOS010000058.1:0-14142 GCF_044374345.1 Sphingorhabdus sp.
CTATACGCGTACGCGAGAGATTTTAGAAAAGCTCATATTATCATGCAATTAGTCATCGTTGAATCACCTGCAAAAGCCAAGACAATCGAGAAATATTTGGGCCCCGGCTTCAAGGTTCTGGCGTCCTACGGACATATCCGCGATTTGCCGCCCAAGGATGGGTCTGTTGATCCTGAAAATGGCTTTGAAATGCTGTGGGATAATTATGCCGACAAAGCGAAGCAGCTAAAGGCGATAACCGACGAAGCGAAAAAGGCCGACGGCTTGATCCTCGCAACCGACCCTGACCGTGAAGGTGAAGCGATTAGCTGGCATGTGCAGGAAGTGCTCGCCAAGAAAAAGGCGCTGCCCGCAAATGTGGGTCGCGTGACGTTCAACGCGATTACCAAACAGGCTGTCACCGACGCCATGAAGCATCCGCGGGCTTTGGATATCGACTTGATCGATGCCTATCGCGCGCGCCGTGCACTGGATTATCTTGTCGGCTTTACGCTGTCGCCCGTCCTTTGGCGCAAGCTGCCGGGTGCAAAGTCTGCTGGCCGTGTTCAGTCGGTTGCGCTGCGCTTAATCGTTGAACGTGAGCGTGAGATCGAAGCGTTCCGTGCGCAAGAATATTGGTCGATAAAGGCGGCGATAGAGCATAAGGGGCAGAAGTTCGATGCCCGTCTGACCCAATATCTCGGTAAAAAACTCGATAAGATGGATTTGAAAACCGAGGCTGAGGCAGAGCAAGCACGCGCTGCGGTTGAGGCGGGTAAGTTCACCGTCGATTCTGTTGAAACAAAGCCGGTTACGCGCAACCCACAACCGCCCTTTACAACATCGACATTGCAGCAGGAAGCCGCACGCAAGCTCGGCTTTTCGGCCAGCCACACCATGCGGATCGCGCAGGGGCTGTATGAAGATGGTGCAATAACCTATATGCGTACGGACGGCGTCCAAATGGACCACAGCGCCATTTCGGCCGCGCGTAAAACGATCTCTGACCGCTTTGACAGCGGCTATTTGCCTGACAAACCGCGGCTCTACCAAAGCAAAGCCAAAAACGCGCAAGAGGCCCATGAAGCCATTCGCCCCACCGATTTCTCCAAGGATAGGGCCGGTTCGGGCGATCATGGCCGTTTATATGACCTGATCTACAAACGCGCGATGGCCAGCCAAATGGCGTCTGCACGGTTGGAGCGCACCACGGTTGATCTGGTAGACGGTACCGGACAGACTGTGCTGCGCGCCACGGGGCAGGTGATGAAGTTCCCCGGTTTCTTGGCGGTGTATGAAGAAGGCATCGACGATAGCGATGGCGAAGATGGCGCAATTTTGCCGGCGATGTCCGTCGGCGATGCGCCCGCGAAGTATGCCGTTGAGAAAACGCAGCACTTTACCCAACCACCACCCCGTTTTTCCGAAGCTACGCTCGTAAAAAGGCTGGAGGAGCTTGGGATTGGTCGTCCATCGACCTATGCGTCGACCATTCAGGTTCTGAAAGACAGGGTATACGTCCGTGTCGAAAAAAATCGTTTCTTTGCAGAGGAATCGGGCCGATTGCTCACAGCATTTCTCGAGCGGTTTTTTGAACGTTATGTCGCGTATGACTATACCGCAGGGCTGGAAGATCAGCTTGATGAAATCAGCGGCGGCCGTGCAAACTGGCAGGCGTTTCTTGAAAGCTTCTGGCGTGATTTTAAGCCAAAGACGGCTGAAGTCATGGAGCAAAAGCCTTCGGAAGTAACCGCGGAGCTCGATATCTTCTTATCGCCTTATCTGTTTCCTGAGCGTGAAGATGGAACAGACCCGCGTCTGTGTCCGAAATGCGGTGAGGGCAGGCTTGCCCTGCGTGGCGGTAAATTTGGCGCTTTTGTTGCGTGTTCCAATTATCCCGATTGCAAATACACACGGAAATTCGCGCAGCCCGGTGGCGAGAATGGCGAAGACACGGGGCCTGAAGTACTCGGCCAACATCCAGAAACGCAATTGGAGGTTAGCCGCAAATCGGGGCGTTTTGGCCCCTATTTCGAGATGGGTGAGGGCAAAGAGGCCAAGCGCGCATCTATACCGAAAGATATTCCTGCAGAGGATATCGGCCTCGAATGGGCGATAAAGCTATTGTCCTTGCCGCGCACAGTTGGAACCCACCCCGAAAGCGGTGAGCCGATAACCGCAAGCATTGGGCGCTATGGGCCATACCTGGCGCATAATGGGAAATATGCACGGCTGCAGTCGACGACCGAAGTGTTCGAAACGGGCATGAACAGTGCCGTGGCAAAGCTTGCCGAGGCGGCTGCCAATCCGGGTCGTGGTCGCGGTGCCGCCCGTGCTCCGCTGAAAGAGCTCGGAAAGCACCCGCGTACCGAGGCTGAGCTCAAGCTGATGGAAGGCCGCTTTGGGCCTTATGTGACCGACGGCACGACCAACGCGACTTTACCCAAGTCGATTGCACCCGACGAACTCACCTTGGAGGAAGCGTCGCAATTGATTGACGCCCGCGCGGCCATGCCATCGAAGACCAAGAAAAAAGCGGCTCCGAAGAAAAAGGCTGCACCTAAGAAAAAGGCAGCGGCCAAGTCCAAGGCAAAAGTGGCGAAGTAAGCCACAGAGAAACATGTCATCCCTGCAGCGGCGGGGATGACATCTCTTAGTTTTATTTGCCCGCGGTTACTCGACCCATTCGAGCCCGATATCGCGGTATAAGGTGCGATCTTCGTCCCATTTTGCGTGCACCTTCACATGCAAATATAGGTGGACCTTCACGCCCATCAATTTGGCCAACTCCATGCGGGCCGCTTCGCCAATCGCCTTGATCCGTGCGCCGCCTTTGCCAAGCACAATCGCGCGCTGGGTTGGTCTGGCGACAAGGATCTGCTGGTGGATTTCCAACGAACCATCTTCGCGTTCGCTATATTTCTCGGTCTCCACGGCGCTGGCATAAGGCAGCTCTTCATGGAGTTGGAGATAGAGCTGCTCTCGCGTGATTTCAGACGCGATTAAACGGTCTGTGGCGTCGGAAACCTGATCTTCAGGGAAATGCCATTCGCCCTCGGGCATGGCATCCGCCAGCGCCTGTTTGAATTCATCAAGGCCATCGCCCGTCGCTGCGCTGATATAATAGATTTGTTCGAAATCGCATTTTTCGGTCAACTTCGTCGTGAGCGACAGCAGCTTTTCCTTGGCGGCAATATCCACCTTGTTCAGCACCAGCCACTTGCGTTCTGGGCGGTCCTTAAGCCCCTCCAATATCTTTTCGACCTTTGGACCGGCACCTGCGCGGCCATCAACGATCAATGCAATCATGTCCGCATCGCCCGCACCGTCCCATGCTGCAGCAACCATGGCGCGGTCAAAGCGGCGTTGCGCCGCAAATATGCCTGGCGTGTCGACCAATATGATCTGCGTTTCGCCGGCAAGCGCGACGCCCAGCATGCGTGTGCGGGTCGTTTGCGCCTTGGGGCTAACAATCGCGACCTTCTGTCCGACCAATGCATTGACCAGCGTGGATTTGCCCGCATTTGGGGCGCCGATAATGGCGACGTGACCGCATTTTTTGGTCATGCGTGGATGTCCAAAAATGCAAGCGCAGCAGCCGTTTCAGCAGCCTGTTTGCTGTGCGCTGTCGCGGTGACTGGGTCAAAACCTTTTACAGTGACGGTAATTTCAAATGTCATAGCGTGGGGAGGGCCTTCTTTTTTCGTTATTACATATTCGGGAACCTTGCGGCCATGCGCGGCACACCATTCCTGAAGCGCGGATTTGGGATGCTTTGGCGCACCATTGGCCGTTTCAATCAACGGACCCCATAGGCGCTCGATAAAAACGCGCGCGGCGTCGATGCCGTGGTCTAAATAAAGAGCACCAATGAGCGCCTCCATGACGTCACCAAGCACATTGTCGCTTTGTTGCGCGCCGTCGTCGCGCGCTTGTTTGCCAAGCCGCAGTTGGTCCGGAACGCCAACCTGTCGGGCGATATCTGCACATGTCAGGCCCGATACCAAGGCGTTCAGTCGGTGCGACAAGCGACCCTCGGCTTCCTCGGCATATCGGTGGTACAGCATGTCTGCAATGACCAGACCCAATATCCGGTCACCCAGAAACTCAAGCCGTTGATAGTCCGCCTGTCCGGTGCTGCCATGCGTCAGCGCGCGGTGATATAGCGCCAGATCCGACGGCGGCTTGGGCATTAATGCCTTCAGCCAATTGTCTTTATCGCTGTTGGTCAAAACCCTTGTCCAATGCGGTCAGGGCGTGCCGCGGTAAACCAAGTCCATGGTAGCAGCCAATGTGAAGACCCATCGGTCGAAAACACCGACACCAAAGCGCGCCCGACGAGATTTTCTTGTGGCACGATGCCGATGGCTCCGGGCTTATCAAGCGGTGTCCAGCGGCTGTCGGCGCTGCGGTCGCGGTTATCGCCCATCAGGAACAGGTCCTTTTCGCCGACAACAAAGGCTTCGGTGTTGTCGCCTTCCAATCCGTTGGCGAGGTCGAGAATTTCGTAGCTCTTGCCCTCGGGCAAGGTCTCGCGAAAACGCGGGTATCGGCATTGGGTGCCACCATCGGGGCTGGCCTCTTCCATATCGGGGCGCCAGCACGGGAAGGGGTTGCGGTCCATTTCCGCGGTGTCGCGCATATTTTGCGTTACCGGAATGACAAGATCGGCAATGCGTTCTTTTTTGACCGCCACGCCATTAATCTCCAAAATGCCATCGCGCATTTGGATGACGTCACCGGGAAGGCCGATCACGCGCTTAATATAGTCTGTGCCGTTCGACATGGGTGCCTTGAACACCACAACATCGCCGCGCTTTGGCTCGCTGGCGAATATCCGCCCGGGTATGAGGGGCAAAGAGAAGGGCAGGCTATATTTGGAATAGCCGTACGGCCATTTTGCAACCAACAGATAATCACCGATGAGCAAGCGGGGCTGCATCGATTCCGAAGGAATATTGAACGGCGAGACGATGAAGCTGCGTAGAATGAACACGAAAACGGCTAACTTCAAAAGGAAGCCGCCAAATTCGCGCCATTCGGAAGGGGGCGTGGCTGGATGCGGTTGTGAAGGAGCGGCCGCGTTCGCGTCGTCTGTCTTGTCGGTGGGTGAGGTCACATAATCTCGCAAATTAATGTCGTCTTATGACGGATTGGCTGGCCTTTTATCGCGTAGACGCGCTATTTGCCAGCGTCGAGATTCACAGGCGACATTCGCGCGATTGATAAAGGGTATATAATGACGGACCACAGCTGGGCTGAGCTTGAAAAGCAGCAAGAAAAAACGCTGGTTGAGCTATTCGCATCAGCCCCCAACCGCGTTGCCAAAATGACCATAGAGCAGTCGGGATTGCGCTTTGACGTGTCGAAAACGCATCTTGACGACGCCATGCTGTCCCAATTCGCGAAACTTGCCGAAGACATGCATTTGGGCGACGCCAAATCGGCATTATTTTCGGGCGCTGCGATCAATATAACCGAAGGCCGTGCTGCCGAGCATGCAGCGGAGCGCGGTAATGGCGATGTGCAGGCCGTCGCCCATGCACGTGCACTTCAAGAACGCATGCGCGGCCTTGTCGAGGCGATCGACGCCGGATTTATGGGCGACATCAAGCATATCTTGCACATCGGTATTGGCGGTTCCGCGCTTGGGCCGAAATTGCTCGTCGATGCGTTGGGCCGCGATGGTGCCCGGTACGATGTCAAGGTTGTATCGAATGTCGACGGCGCTGCACTGACTGAGGCGGTGAAAGGCATGGACCCGCAAAAGACCATCGTCGCGGTCGCATCCAAGACCTTTACCACGACGGAAACCTTGCTGAACGCAACCAGCGCGATGGAGTGGATGCGCGACGGCGGTGTTGCCGATCCTTATGCCCAGTTCGTGGCGCTTACTGCCTATCCCGACAAAGCGCTTGAATGGGGCGTCGATGAAAGCCGGATATTGCCGTTTAATGAATCGGTTGGCGGGCGCTATTCGCTGTGGTGCTCAATTGGCTTTCCCGTTGCGCTCGGGCTTGGCTGGGCCGTGTATGAAGAACTGCTTGAGGGTGCAGCGGCCATGGACCGGCATTTCCGCAATGCGCCCTTGTTGGAAAATGCGCCAACGATGGCTGCGTTCTGCGATTTGTATTATGCCCAGATAAAGGCGTGCGAGACCCGCGCGGTTTTTGCTTATGACGAACGGCTGCGATTGCTGCCCGATTATCTACAGCAATTGGAAATGGAATCGAACGGCAAATCAGTGACAGCCGAAGGCGCGCCGCTCGGCCGCAACAGCGCACCAGTCACATGGGGCGGGGTTGGTACCGACGCGCAACATGCGGTCTTCCAGTTGCTGCATCAGGGGACGCATCTTATCCCCGTCGAATTCATTGCCAGCAAAACGCCTGGGCATGACTTTGATACCGCCCACCATGAAACACTGCTGGTGAACTGTTTTGCCCAAGGCGCGGCGTTGATGGCGGGGCAGACGTCAGATGATCTGGCACGTAACTATGCGGGCAACCGGCCCTCAACCACGATATTGATGGACGATGTGACGCCATCTGCTTTGGGCGCATTGATTGCGTTTTACGAACACCGAACTTTTGTGAATGCAGTGCTGCTTGGCATAAACCCGTTTGACCAATTTGGCGTTGAACTGGGCAAGCAGATCGCAAAAAGCATCGGCGAAAATGGCGCCACGGGCTTTGACCCATCCACGACGGCATTGATTGCGGCGGCATTGGGCGACAACTGACCGCAGTTATGTGTTCGATAAGACAGAATAAAAAATGCCATTGGCAAATGCGTTGCGGCGCAACCATATGGCCATGACATAAGGAAAAATCGCATGGCTGAATTTGAATATGATCTGTTTGTCATTGGCGCTGGTTCAGGCGGCGTTCGCGCATCGCGGATAGCGGCTTCGCATGGCGCGCGCGTTGCGGTTGCCGAGGAACATCGCGTTGGTGGCACATGCGTCATCCGCGGATGTGTTCCCAAAAAGCTTCTCGTATACGGATCCCATTTCGCCGAAGACCTGCACGACGCGCAGCGTTTTGGATGGAGCACAACTGGCGCAACGTTCGATTGGAACATCTTGCGCGACAATGTCGCGGCGGAGGTGAACCGTCTCGAAGGTCTTTATGGCCAGACGCTTGGCAACAACAAGGTCGAAGTGTTTCGCGAACGCGCGGTGGTGACGGGGCCAAATAGCGTGCGTTTGGCAAGTGGGCGCGAAATTTCGGCGGCCTATATCCTCATTGCCACGGGCGCTTGGCCATCGGTTCCGGAAATAGCCGGGGCGGGGCATGGCATCACGTCAAATGAAGTGTTTAGCTTACCCGAACTGCCTAAACGGGCGGTGATCGCAGGCGGCGGTTATATCGCCAACGAATTCGCCGGTATCTTCAACGAACTTGGCGTCAAGGTCAGCCTTGTGACCCATGGCGACCGCATTTTGCGCAGTTATGATGACGAAATTGTCGACCGCCTTGTGGACATTAGCGGCCATAAAGGCATCGATATTCGCTTCAACTGTAGCTTCAAATCCATCACCAAGCAGGATGATGGCAGCTTGGTGATCGAAACCAACCAAGGCGAGACGATTGAAACCGATCTGCTGCTTTGGGCCATTGGTCGGACACCGCACAGCAAAGGCCTCGGACTTGAAGACGTTGGCGTCGCGCTTGGTAAGGATGGTTCGGTACAGGTTGGCGACGACAATCGGACCAATGTGCCCAGCATTTACGCGGTGGGCGATGTCACAAACCGCGTTCAGCTGACCCCAATTGCGATCCGCGAAGGCCATGCTTTTGCCGACAGCGTCTTTGGCAACAATCGGCGCACGGTAAATTATGACTGCATACCAACCGCGGTGTTCAGCAATCCGCCAATCGCCAGCGTCGGTATGACCGAGGCCGAAGCCCGCGCGGCGCATCCTGACGTAAAAATTTACAAAAGCGATTTCCGCGCGATGAAAAATGTGCTGGCCGACCGCAATGAACGCGCATTGTATAAAATGGTGGTCGCGGGCGCAAACGAGCGTGTGGTCGGATTGCACTTGATTGGGCCGGACAGCGGCGAGATCCTTCAAGCAGCGGCTATCGCGGTCAGGGCTGGGCTTACGAAGCAGGATTTCGACGACACTGTCGCGCTGCACCCCAGCATGTCCGAAGAACTTGTGTTGATGAAATGATCAGGGAAAGAAAATAGTTTCGTCGCCCGCTGTCCATTTCGGGTAGCGGGTCATAATTTGACCGAACAGGTCCGACGCAAGCAGTCCGTTCAGCCACGCCTGAAGCGCAGGCAATGGCAATGCATCGAACCATAACGGGTCGGTTGCCGCAAACTGACGGACAAAGGGAAACAAGGCGATATCGGTAAACGCAGGGGCGCTGCCGCCCAAATAGGGTTGCGTCGCCAATATATCGTTCAGGCCCGACAAATGATCGCGTGCAGCATCACGATGTTCCACACCGTCGGCCAGACCATAACGATGCGGATATTTGTACCGGTCTAGCGCCTGTTTGAATGGGCCATCATTGGCCGCGATCATGCCCGCATCCGCACGGGCCAGCCAGTTTTCGGGATCATTTTGCGCCAATGCCCAGCGCATGATGTCCAGGCTCTCGTCGACAACATGACCGTCGCCCACAACTAACACCGGAACTGTGCCCTTTGGCGAAACCGCGATCATTTCAGGTGGCTTGTCCCGAAGCACCACTTCGCGCAGTTCAACCCGGGCGCCACTCACCGCAACCGCCATCCTTGCCCGCATGGCGTACGGACATCGCCGAAAACTGTAGAGGATGGGCAGATCAGTCATCAATGCGCGGGTTGACGCCGATATGCTGTTTGCCGCGTTTTTTGGCGAGCGCGATTTGTTTCTGCCGCTCGGCGAAACGCGCGCGGTCTTCGTCGGTGCGTTCGGCATAGCAAGCCGGGCAGGCGACGCCTTCGATGAAATGTGCTGACGCCCTGTCCTCTTGCGAGATAGGCCGGCGGCATGCGTGGCACAGTTCCATTTCGCCAAGCTCAAGCCCGTGCTTCACGGACACACGTTCATCGAAAACGAAACATTCGCCCTGCCATTTGCTCTCGGCTTCTGGAATATTCTCCAGATAGCGTAATATACCGCCTTCGAGGTGGTAGACGTCGTCTATCCCTTCTGCTTTCAGGAACGCCGTCGATTTTTCGCAACGTATGCCGCCGGTGCAGAACATCGCAAACTTGGTTTTTCCAGCAGCCAGTTCATCGCGATGCGCGCGAAACCATTCGGGAAATTCGCTGAACGATTTGGTCCGCGGATCGACTGCGCCTTCAAATGTGCCAATCGCGACCTCATAATCATTGCGGGTATCGATGAGGACGGTGTCCGGATCCGAAATCAACGCGTTCCAATCCTCTGGCTGCACATAAGTGCCGACTTCGCGTTTCGGATCGATGCCGTCTACGCCGAGTGTCACAATTTCCTTCTTCAACCGAACTTTCATCCGGTAGAAGGGCATTTCATTGGCATGCGAATATTTGACGTCCAATTCTGCGCAGCCCGGAATGGCGCGCAGAAACGAAATAAGGGCGTCGATAGCGGCGGGCTCTCCGGCGACGGTGCCGTTGATTCCTTCATGCGCCAACAAAATGGTGCCTTTGATGCCGCCCGCTGAGCACTGTTCAAGAATTTGCGGCTGAAGCGCTGCAGGCGCATCGAACGATACAAAACGATAGAGCGCGGCGACTTTGATGGGGTGAACTTGTTCCATGATGTGGCCCTATAGCGTCCTTTTTCGCTTTTGGCAGCTTCCAATATTGCTTTCATATCCGTAAATTTAATCGCACGATTAATTTGCAATTGCATCGCCACGATGCCAAAGCTTCACGCAACAAAATTGCTTATGGGGAAAACCATGTCGGCCAACATCGCTGAACTGGAATTGCGGCGCGCAGCGTCCAAATTGGGTGGCGGACAAAAGCGCATTGACGCGCAACATGCCAAGGGTCGCCTGACCGCGCGCGAGCGCCTTGATATCCTGCTCGATGAAGGCAGCTTCGAAGAGATCGACGCCTATGTGACGCATAATTGCACCGACTTTGGCATGGCAGAACAGAAGATTCCCGGTGACGGCGTTGTCACCGGCAGCGGCACAATCAACGGCCGCCTTGTTTACGTTTATAGTCAGGATTTCACGGTATTCGGCGGGTCGCTTTCCGAAGCGCACGCAATGAAAATCTGCAAGGTCTTGGACAATGCGATGAAGGTCGGCGCACCCGTCATCGGCCTGAACGACAGCGGCGGCGCACGTATTCAGGAAGGTGTTGCAAGTCTTGGCGGCTATGCCGAGGTGTTTCAACGCAATACGCTCGCAAGCGGTGTGGTTCCGCAAATCAGCCTCATCATGGGCCCATGCGCGGGTGGTGCGGTATATTCGCCAGCGATTACGGACTTCATCTTCATGGTGAAGGACAGCAGTTACATGTTCGTCACTGGGCCTGATGTGGTCAAGACGGTGACCAACGAAGTGGTGACTCAGGAAGAATTGGGCGGCGCGGTTTCGCATACGACCAAATCGGGCGTTGCCGACAATGCGTTCGAAAATGATATTGAGGCGCTGCTGTCCGTCCGTGATTTCTTTGACTATTTGCCAGAGAATAACCGCACCGGTGTTCCTGAACGGCCAACCGATGACGCATGGGACCGTATTGAACCGAGCCTCGACACCTTAATCCCGCCAAGCGCGAACCAGCCTTATGATATGCATGAGCTGATCCGCAAAACGGTTGATGAAGGCGACTTCTTTGAAGTTCAGCCAACGCACGCGGCCAATGTCATCATCGGTTTTGGCCGTATTGAGGGGCGCACGGTTGGCATCGTCGCCAATCAGCCCATGGTGCTGGCGGGCGTTTTGGACATCAACAGTTCCAAAAAAGCGGCGCGCTTCGTCCGCTTCTGCGATGCGTTCGATATTCCGATCGTCACCTTTGTCGACGTCCCCGGATTTTTGCCCGGCACGGCGCAGGAATATGGCGGCATCATCAAGCATGGCGCGAAATTGCTCTTTGCTTATGCAGAGGCGACTGTGCCCAAAATCACCATCATCACGCGCAAGGCCTATGGCGGCGCTTATGACGTGATGGCGTCCAAGCATTTGCGCGGCGACCTCAACTACGCATGGCCGACCGCTGAAATCGCGGTGATGGGGGCAAAGGGCGCAGTTGAAATCATCTTCCGTGGACTATCCACAGAGGAACAAGCGGTGAAGACGGCGGAATATGAAGACCGTTTCGCCAACCCGTTCGTCGCGGCGAGCAAGGGCTTTATCGATGAGGTCATCTACCCGCATTCCACGCGGAAACGGATTGCCTTGGGGCTTAGGAAATTGCGGAACAAGGCGTTGGAAAACCCTTGGAAGAAGCATGATAATATTCCGCTATGAGCAGGAAAACGCGAGAAATTAGGCTGGAAAGCGAAGAACGTTGGCCGGCTCTACGGCAGGTTCTTTGTTGCTGCGGCCCTGAAGACTGGGATAGACTTTATAGCTCGCCCGAAGGAGCTGTGGATGCCGCCATTGCCGATTATCCACTGCCCGTAAGACAACAAGCGCTGAAGGAATGGTGTGACTGGAATACGGACAAAGGTATTCAGTATGATCCTCGTGATGCAGTGAATGACGGGCTTGGAGTTAATGTTCTTTTCAAGAAGCCCGAAGACGCTCGGAAGTTCATGAATATGGTATATGACAAACTCATTGTGTCGGTGCGCAGCGAAACTAGCAAGGATTGGATGCCATGAAACTCGGTCGTCTCAACCATATTGGTGTCGCAACGCCTTCGATCGCGGACAGCATCGTCTTTTACCGCGAGGTGATGGGCGCGACGAAGATTCATGATCCGTTTGACCTGCCTGATCAGGGCGTGAAGGTTTGCTTTGTCGATACGCCGGGAGCCGATGGCGCGTTGAATGGGACGCAGATTGAGCTGATTGAGCCGCTGCAGGGCAATGCCTCCATCGCTGCTTTTCTGGAGAAGAACCCGGCGGGTGGGCAGCACCATGTCTGTTATGAAGTGCCCGACATTCACGCTGCCAAGGCGGAGTTTGAGGCTATGGGCAAGCGCGTGCTCGGCGAACCTCGCATTGGCGCGCACGGAACCTTGATATTCTTTGTGCATCCTAAAGATATGCAGGGCGTGCTGACTGAAATAATGGAGGTGCCTTCGCAGGCACATTGACCAACCACCACATCGTCACCCTGAACTTGTTTCAGGGTCCATTTATAATCCCGGAGCATGGTTTTTGGGCGGCGAAATGGATGCTGAAACAAGTTCAGCATGACGGTGAATGCAATAAAGGGAGCTTGAACTATGACATATGAAACCATCCGCCTCGATATTGCGGACAATGTTGCAACAATAACCCTCAACCGTCCTGAGCGGCTGAACGCGATGGCGCCGCAAATGGCGGACGAGATTAGCGCCGCGCTTGACCAATTGAACGGCGCGCGCGTTGTGTTGATCACTGGCGAGGGCCGCGCCTTTTGTTCGGGCGCGGATTTGTCGGCACGCGGCGCAGGCGCGTCGGTGAGCGGCGGGCAGGGTGCTTATTCTTCGCTGACCAAAAGCTACAACCCGTTGATGCTCAAGCTTGCCAAGCTCAACGTGCCGATTATCACCGCGATCAATGGCCCTGCGGCCGGCGTTGGCTGCAGCCTTGCACTCGCCAGCGATTTTGCGATTGCGGGTAAATCTGCCTATTTCCTTCAGGCCTTTGTCAACATTGGTCTGGTGCCAGACGGCGGCGCAAGCTGGATGCTTTCGCGCCTTGTCGGCAAGGCACGCGCGACAGAAATGATGTTGCTCGGTGAGAAAATCCCTGCCGATAAGGCTGCCGATTGGGGCCTGATCTACAAGTCTGTCGATGATGCCGAACTGATGACGGAAGCAAACGCTTTGGCAACACGGTTGGCCAACGGGCCGACGGTCGCGATTGGCATCATGCGTCAGAATATCGCTGCGGCCTTGGATGCGGATTATGCAACGGCTCTGCTGCGTGAAGCCGAAGGACAGAAGATTGCCGGCGACAGCAACGACGCGCGCGAGGGCGCAATCGCGTTTTTGCAGAAGCGGAAAGCGGAATTTAAGGGGCAGTAACTGTCTACCAAGGCCGTCACCCTGAACGTGTTTCAGGGTCTTAATCGGCAACGGTGAAAGTAAGATGCTGAAACAAGTTCAGCATGACGGGATTGAAATGTGAGTTTGTAATGGCAAATATCGACGACTGGAAAAAGGCGGCTGACAAAGAGGTTAAGGGCAAGGACCTGACCTGGCACACGCCCGAGGGTGTTTCGGTGAAGCCACTGTACACCAGTGCGGACGCTGGCGACCCCGGACTTCCCGGCTTTGCGCCGTTCACGCGCGGTGTGCGTGCGTCGATGTATGCTGGCCGTCCTTGGACCATCCGTCAATATGCAGGTTTCTCGACCGCCGAAGAATCCAACGCCTTTTACCGCCGGAACTTGGCCGCCGGACAAAAGGGCCTTTCGGTTGCCTTCGATCTGGCCACCCATCGCGGCTATGACAGCGACCATCCGCGCGTCGTTGGTGATGTCGGCAAGGCCGGTGTCGCTATCGATAGCGTAGAGGACATGAAAATCCTGTTCGACGGCATTCCGCTGGACCAGATGTCGGTGTCGATGACGATGAACGGCGCGGTCATTCCGATCCTTGCGTTCTTCATCGTCGCTGGTGAAGAGCAGGGGGTTTCGCAGGCACAGCTCGACGGCACCATTCAGAACGACATCCTTAAGGAGTTCATGGTCCGCAACACATATATTTACCCGCCCGAACCATCGATGCGGATCGTTTCGGACATTATTGCGTACACCAGCGCCAACATGCCCAAATTCAACAGCATTTCGATCTCCGGCTATCACATGCATGAAGCCGGCGCGACCGCAGTGCAGGAACTTGCCTTCACCATCGCCGACGGCAAGGAATATGTGCAGCGCGCGATGGCTTCGGGCTTGGATATTGATGCGTTCGCCGGGCGGCTGTCCTTCTTCTTTGGCATTGGCATGAACTTCTTCATGGAAGTGTCAAAGCTGCGCGCCGCGCGGACTTTGTGGCACCGCGTCATGGATGAGCTCGGCGCAAAGGACGAACGCTCCAAAATGCTGCGCACACATT
>NZ_JBILOS010000004.1:0-48210 GCF_044374345.1 Sphingorhabdus sp.
CTTTGCCCTCGGCGAAAATGCCGACATGATCCGCGATACCACCCAGCGCTTTGCGACGGATAAAATCGCGCCCTTGGCCACCAAAATCGATGCTGATGACTGGTTTCCACGGGAAGAATTATGGCCAGCCATGGGTGCGCTTGGGCTTCACGGCCTGACGGTTGCGCAAGAAGATGGCGGCCTTGGCCTTGGCTATTTGGAACATGTTGTCGCCGTTGAGGAAGTCAGCCGGGCGTCTGCATCCATTGGACTGTCTTATGGCGCGCACTCCAATCTGTGCGTCAACCAGATCGCGCGTTGGGCCTCACCCGAGCAAAAGGCGAAATATCTGCCCAAGCTGATTTCGGGCGAACATGTCGGCAGTTTGGCGATGTCCGAAACCGGCGCAGGTTCGGACGTTGTTTCAATGAAGCTGAAGGCCGAAGCGGTTCAGGGCGGTTACATATTGAACGGAACCAAATTCTGGATCACCAACGCGCCTTATGCAGATACGTTGGTTGTCTATGCCAAGACCGCGCCTGAGGCTGCGTCGCGCGGCATCACCGCCTTTCTGATCGAGAAAGGTATGGAGGGTTTTTCCATCGGCCAGAAAATCGACAAGGTCGGGATGCGCGGATCGCCGACGGCGGAACTGGTGTTCAACGACTGTTTCGTATCCGAAGAACAGATGATGGGCCCACTGCATGGAGGCGTTGGCGTGTTGATGTCGGGGCTGGATTATGAACGTGTCGTGCTTGCCGGGCTTCAGCTTGGCGTGATGCAAGCCTGCCTTGACGTCGTTTTGCCTTATGTCCGCGAACGCAAGCAGTTCGGCAAGCCCATCGGCAGTTTCCAACTGATGCAGGCGAAGATTGCCGACATGTATGTCGCGCTCAATTCTGCCCGCAGCTATGTCTACAATGTCGCGCGCGCATGTGACGCGGGGCAGACCACCCGCTTTGACGCCGCAGGCGCGATCTTGTTGGCCAGCGAAAGTGCCGTGAAGGTTGCGGGCGAGGCCATTCAGGCATTGGGCGGCGCTGGCTATACCAAGGATTGGCCGGTCGAGCGTTATTGGCGGGATGCCAAGTTGCTCGACATTGGTGCAGGAACAAATGAAATTCGCCGGATGTTGATTGGCCGGGAGCTGATCGGAGCGGCGTGAGCAAAAGATAACGCAGGAGTCAGCAGAATGAGCCGTCCGGTATTGGGTGTCATCGCATGTAACCGCATGGTCGGCAGCGAAGTCGCCCAAGCGGTGATGAACCGCTATATCCGCGCGGCCATGACCTATGCCGATGTGGCGGCGTTAATCATCCCCTCGTTGCCCGACCTGATGACCGCCGCTGAAGTCGCACCGCGCATAGACGGCATATTGTTGACCGGCAGCCCGTCAAATGTCGCAACGCGGCTTTATGGCGACGAAGGCGGCGATGGTCCCTTCGACGACGGCCGCGACGAGATCGCGATGTCCATGGTCGACCGCATGATTGACGCGCGCAAGCCCGTCTTTGGCATTTGCCGTGGCTTTCAGGAAATCAATGTCGCCTTGGGCGGAACATTGCGCCGCGATACGAGCGCGAGCGATACGCTCATCCGCCACCATGCACCCGATGATGTTGATTTCGACGCCATGTTCGACCACCGCCATCCGGTTGAACTCGCAGACGGTGGTATGCTGTCCACTGCCTATGCCAAAGGCGCTTTGGACGTAAACTCGGTGCATTTTCAAGGTATCGGCACGCTGGCGGATGGGCTGACGGTGGAGGCACGCGCACCCGATGGACTGATCGAGGCCTATAGCGCCCGACCCAATGGCGCACCCTTGCTGGCGGTCCAGTGGCACCCCGAATGGGGAACGGAAAATGACGTGGATTCGCAAACCTATTTCCACCTTTTGGGAAAGGCGTTAAGGGGTAATCTGTGAACATAACCGTGACCCGTTATAACCGCTATCAAGCACGGATAGGCTTTTCGCCCTGACGCTTTGCGCACTCCGCACATGCAATCAAATATCAGGGAGAAAACTCATGCCCCGCAATTACGACATCGCCGAACTTCGCCGTTTAGACATCGCCCACCATTTGCCCGCGCAAGCAGACTGGCAGGAAATCGAAGACCTGGGTGGCAGCCGCATTATCACCCATGCTGAAGGCTGCTATATCCATGATGGCGACGGCAATCGCATTTTGGACGGGATGGCTGGCCTGTGGTGTGTCAACGCGGGCTATGGCCGCGATGAGCTTGCTGAGGTTGCGCGCGAACAAATGCTTGAGCTGCCATATTATAACAGCTTCTTCAAAACCGCGAACGCACCTGCCATCTTGCTGGCCGAAAAGATTGCGAGCCTGACTGGCGGCCGCCTGCCACATGTATTTTTCAACAGCTCCGGCTCCGAAGCCAATGACACCATCTTGCGGATGGTACGCCATTATTGGCAGGTGAAGGGCGAACATAGCCGCACCATCGTCATCAGCCGCCACAATGCCTATCATGGCTCCACCGTCGCGGGCGTCAGCATGGGCGGAATGAAGGTCATGCACGGCCAAGGCTTCCCTGCCCCCGGCATCTTGCCGATGGCGGGTATTGAGCATGTCCGCCAGCCTTATTGGTACAATGAAGGCCGCGATATGACGCCCGAAGATTTCGGCACCACATGCGCGCAAGCCATTGAGGACAAGATATTAGAAGTAGGCCCGGAAAATGTCGCGGCCTTCATTGGTGAGCCGGTACAGGGCGCAGGCGGCGTTATCATTCCGCCAGCCAATTACTGGCCAAAGGTGGAAGCAATCTGCCGCAAATATGGCATATTGTTGGTCTGTGATGAGGTCATTTGCGGCTTTGGCCGGACGGGCAATATATGGGGCTACGAAACCGTTGGCGTAAAGCCCGACATCATCGCCATGGCCAAGGGGCTGTCGTCGGGTTACCTGCCGATTTCCGCTGTCGCCGTGAGCGCGGAGATCGTCCAGGTCATTAAAACCGGTGGCGATTTCGTCCATGGCTATACCTATTCGGGTCACCCCGTCGCATCCGCCGTCGCCTTGCGCAATATCGAGATCATGGAGCGCGAGGGACTGTTTGAGAAAGTCCGGAACGAAACTGGCCCGTACCTTGCCGAAAAGCTGGCGACACTGAGCGACCACCCTCTGGTCGGTGAAGCCCGCTCGGTTGGCTTGCTGGGCGCGGTCGAGGTTGTTGCCGACAAGACCACTGGCGCGCGCTTCGGCGGGGCTGAAGGCACGGCAGGGCCAATGGTGCGCGATATCTGCATCCGCAACGGCCTGATGGTGCGCGGCATCCGCGACAGCATCGTAATGTGCCCGCCACTGATTATCACGCCATCGCAGATCGATGATCTGATTGGCATCATTCGCACGTCGCTGGATGAAGCCGAACCGAAGTTGCGCGCGATCGGGTAGGTTATTTAGTCCGTCTATTTCCGTCATGCTGAACTCGTTTCAGCATCTTACTTGCGGCGGCCAATAAGTAAGACCCTGAAAAAAGTTCAGGGTGACGGGTCGGGATGATCAGCACTACGGTAAGGTGTTCACGCTAGACAAACCACATCCAATGATTACCTTGGCCCCATGACATCCAAAATGCTTCAGCGCGCCCTCACGGCGGCCCTCACCCCTGCCCTGCTTCTTCCATTTACGCCTGCACACGCCGCGGCCCCTGTTGCGGCAAAGCCCAAGCCACCGGTTCTTACGTGCACGACCACGACACCAGAAGGCCTGTCCTATACTGTCATTAAGGCCGGCAAAGGCGAACGCCCGAACGCTGAATCGCGCGTCATGGTCAATTATAAGGGCATGCTGACCGCTGACGGCACCGAGTTTGACTCCGGGCAGAATGCACAGTTTCCAGTTGGCGGCGTTATTCCCGGCTTTGCGCAAGGTCTGCAATTGATGCAGGCTGGCGGCAGCTACCGTCTCTGCATCCCGTCAAAGCTTGGCTATGGCGAAGCCGGCACGGGCCCCATCCCCGCCAATGCAGATCTGGTGTTCGAAGTCGATTTGCTGTCCTTCAAAAACCCAGCGCCAAAGCCAATCATTCCAGTGGCAGAACGCAGTTGTTCCAAAACCACGGCAAGCGGTCTAGGCTTCGACCTTATCAAAGCCGGCGCGGGCAAGAGCGCGACGGATAGCGACATGGCGCTTGTCGACTTCACCGTTTTTGACGCCAGCACGGGCGTCGTGCAGCAGCAGCGCGAATGGGAAAAAATTCCGTTGAGCCAAGCATCGCCCGTGTTCGGGGAGGGTCTGAAAATGATGCAGGCAGGATCAACCTATCGTTTCTGCATGCCCAAGGGCGCGGATTCCGGTCCCGAAAGCAACATCATCGTGACATTGTTGGATGTCCGGCCTGCGCCATCCGCTGACAATTAAGGCGGCGGCGAAGGACGCGCTTTGCGTCTAGCTTAACAGGACCACGGGGCTATCGGCACGCCAGTGCATGCTGACCTTGTCATCCCATGTGAAATCCTCTTGATCATGGCGTGACAGGTTCGGACGGCTGACGCGGATCATCTGCCCGCCCTCAAGCTGGATTTCATACAGCGTGATATCGCCAAGATAGCTCATGCCCTTAATCGTGCCGCGCGCGAGGTTGTGGCCATCGGGCGCGTCTTGGGCGGCTGCGCGAACGGCTTTGCCTTCGCCGGGCACATGCAGGTAAATCTTCTCGGGACGCAGCGCGACCCAGACATCGGCGCCATGCGGTCCGGTGACACCATGATTGAGGTAAATTTTGCCAAGGCCGGGGCAATCGACGGCGGCCTTATCCGGCTCGTCCAGCGTTAACTTACCCTCAAAAATGTTCACGGAACCCACAAAATCGGCCACGAAGCGGTTGGCGGGATATTCATACAGATCAGCTGGCGGCGCGAGTTGCGCAACTTCGCCTTTGTTGATGACGGCAACCCGGCTTGCCATCGACAATGCCTCATCCTGATCATGCGTGACCGTGACAAAGGTAATCCCGACCTTGTCTTGCAGATCAGCCAATTCAAACTGCATTTGCGCGCGCAATTTGGCGTCCAGCGCCGACAAGGGTTCATCGAGCAACAGCACCTTTGGCCGCATCACTAGGCTGCGCGCGAGTGCAACCCGCTGGCGCTGTCCGCCCGACATCTGGTCCGGCATCCGGTCTTCAAATCCGCCCAGTTTCACAAGCTCAAGCGCCTCGGCAACGCGGTCACGAATTTCGCCCTTTGATACGCCCGATATGCGCAGGCCATAGCCGACATTGTCTGTGACGTTCATGTGCGGAAAAACGGCGTAGCTTTGGAAAACCATGTTCACCGGCCGCTTGTTCGGCGGCACAAGGCTCATATCCTGCCCGTCGATAATGATCTGCCCCTCGGTCGGCATTTCAAAGCCGGCGATCATCCGCAGCAATGTGGTTTTGCCGCAGCCGGACGGTCCCAACAGAACGAAGAATTCGCCTGCGACAATATCCAGACTGATATTGTCGACAGCGGTCACCTTACCAAAGCGTTTGGACACGTTGCGGATTTGAATGATGGGCTGTTTGGCTTGGGTCATAAGCATGATCTCTAATGGGTTTCCGCAATGCCCTTCACGCCCTGCAATTTCAGCGCGATGAAGGTCAGGATGACAGTCAGGAGGATGAGGATTGTCGACGCGGCGTTCACCTCTGGCGTGACCGAGAAACGGACCATCGAATATACCTTTACCGGGAAGGTAATCGTGTCCGGACCGCTGGTGAAAAAGGTGATGACGAAATCATCAAGACTAAGCGTGAAAGCCAAAAGCGCGCCCGCCACCAACGCCGGCCGTATGTGCGGCAGCAAGACATCGCGAAACGCCTGCCATTCGGTCGCGCCAAGGTCCTTTGCGGCCTCTTCCTCTTCCTTGTTAAAGCTCGCCAAGCGCGCACGCACAACCATGGCGACGAACGGGAAACAGAATGTGATATGCGCAATCGTGATCGCGGAAAGATTGAGCGGCCATGGCAAATCGGTTGGCCAGTCCACTTTCGCAAAAAAGATCAGAAACGCGACGCCCAGACAAATCTCAGGAACGATAATCGGCAGGGACATGGTCCCTTCAACCAGCCCCTTGAACGGAAACCGGAACCGCCAGAGCGCAACCGCCGCGAGTGCCCCAATCACAAGGCTGACGATCGTCGCAAGCGCCGCGATGGTGAGCGAGTTGACCAACGCCTCGACCAGACTGTCGTTGTTGAGCGCTTTCTCATAATATTTGAGGGTAAAACCCTTCCACACGACATTGCGCTTACTGTCGTTAAAACTGAAGATCATCAATAGGATGAGCGGCGCGTATAGAAACAACATGGTCAATCCGACCCAACTGCGCATCCACAGCTTTCTGCTATATTCCAACGGCGCGATGGGGGTGCGATTAAACATTATCACGCCGCTTTCACTTTGTTCGAACGCATCGATTGAAACGCAATCAGAATGAACATCGCGTAGATGAGCAGGAACGACAGCGCAGCGCCAAATGGCCAGTCATTCGCGCGCTTGAATTGCCGTTCGATAACATTGGCGATCATCTGGCTGTCCGTCCCGCCCATAAGGTCGGGTGTCAGATACGCGCCAAGTGCAGGGATCAAGGTAATCATGACGCCCGCGACAATGCCCGGTGCGGCCAGCGGAACCACGATCTGCATGAAGGTTTTGAAATGCCCTGCGCCCAAATCGAGACTGGCCTCAATCAGGCTTTTGTCCAGCCGGTCGAGCGCGGAATAGAGCGGCAAGACCATGAAAGGCAGATGGACATAGACCAGCCCAAGCACGACCGCGAAATTATTGTAAAGCAGCTGCACGGGTGTCCATGCCTCAAGCGGCTGCATCCCGACAAGCGTGCGCAGCCAACTTGCGCCTTCCCACAATCCGGCCAAGCCCTTGTTCATATATCCGTTGGTGCCCATCAGCGCCATCAACGCATAAGTACGGATCAACAGGTTGGTCCAAAAGGGCAGCATGATGCCCAGCAGCAACCATGGCCGCCATTTTGGCGCGGCGAAGGTAATCGCCATGGCCACCGGAAAGCCGATGATGAGGCACAAGAGCGTGGTCAGCGCCGCGACCGCAAAGCTTTTCAGGAAAATCGATACATACAGCCACTCGGTGGCGCGCTTGTAATTGTCGAGCGTACCCGAGATTTCAATGTCGGCAGGGCCGGCATTCTGCCCAAAGCTGTACAACCAAACAATGGCCATGGGCGCCACAAAGAACAGAGCAAGCCAGAATACCGGCGCCGTCACAACGGCGGCAAAAGGTTTCTTCTGGCTTTTCCAGTCTTGCAGCGCCCCCGACATATTTTAGGCGGCCCGCACGCGGGTGAACGCCTCCTCATATTTTGGCTGAAGCTCTGGATTGAACTTTGCATATTCGCATTTCGCCAAAACATCTGCTGGCGGGAAGATAACCGGATTGTTCTTGTACGCATCGGGCATCAGCGCCTTTGCGGCGTCATTTGGCGTTGGGTACAAAATCGTTTCGGTAATCTTTTTGCCGGCTTCGGCATCCAGCAAATAATTAATGAATGCGTGGGCATTTTTCGGATGCGGCGCGCCCTTGGGAATGCAAAGATTGTCGGAGTTCAGCTGACTGCCCTCTTTGGGGATGACAAAACCAATGTCGGAATCTTCGACCATCGCCTGCGCAATGTCGCCATTATATTCGAGCACCACATCGACTTCGCCCTTAAGCAACAAGTCCTGACCATTGTCTTCGTGGAAGGCTTTGATGTTCGGCTTTTGCTTGATCATCATGGCTTCGATGGCCTTCAAATCGGCATCGGTGAGGGCATTCACCGACTTGCCCATATATTTCCCGTAAAGCCGGAACATATCGCCGGCCTCGGACAGCACCGCGATGCGGCCTTTATATTCATCGCTGTCGAACAGCACTTTCCAGCTGTCCGGCACAGCCTTCACCTTGGACTTGCGGTAGCCAATGCCAAGCGCCAGCCATGTGTATGGCATCGAATATTTGCGTGCCGGATCATAGGGGACATCCTGATAATCTTTGGCGACATTTTTGAAGTTCGGAATTTGCGCCTGATCAAGCGGCATCAGCATATCGGCCGCGGCCATACGCTCCACAAAATCGTTGGATGGGACGATAACGTCATAGCCCGGGTTTCCGGCGCGCAGCTTAGCGAACAGTTCGTCATTGCTGGCGAACAGTGTCATGTTGACGTCTACGCCAGCGCTGTCCTTATAATCCTCCAACGTGGTTTCACCGATATAGGTGTCCCAATTGTAGAAGTTCAGCTTTGCCTCTTCGCCATTGGCCAGCTTCTTGGCTTCCTTCTCACCGCAGCCAGCAAGTGCGCCGGTCAGCGAGAAACCAACAGCGGCAACGCCCATCCCTTTTAACATGGCCCGGCGGTTGCTGCCCGCGTGTAAAAACGTCTTAAAGTCCATGATCATTCTCCAGCAGAAGCATATCGTAACATGCACATGCTGGACTATTAATGGGACTTAGAAAAGACACTTTTTTCCGCATGTTGCGGCGCAATTTTATTACGATTTAACGCAATTATTGTGCACCGCAACATGGTTCGGAATTCAGGGCTTTTTCGCGTCGGCGTCGACCGCGGCTTGGACCGCCTTGTAGAACGCTTCACGCCCTTCGCCCACGGTTTCGGGATCGGTCGCCTTTGGCCAATTGCTGTTGGACGCGATGATCAGCTTCCGTTTGGGATCAATGAAGATGCCCTGCCCGAAAATACCTTGGGCGGCATAGCTGCCGTCATCATAGGTCCACCATTGATAGCCATAGCCCCTGCCAGCCATACCGATGTCGGCATGTTTGACTGTTGCAGATGCCAACCAGTTATCCGGCCATATGCTTTGCCCGTTTATCTTGGCGCCACCCATAACGAATAAGCCAAAACGGGCATAGTCACGGGTCGATGCCTGAATGCAGCAGCCGCTGATTTCATGCCCGGTTGAACCCAAAAGCCAGCTTGCGTCTTGTTCCATGCCATAAGGTGCCCAGACTTTTTCCGACAGATAATCGGACAGCTTTTTCTTGGTGGCAGAGCTGACCAACACGCCGATCAGGTTGGTTTCGCCGGTCTTATACACCCACTTCGTTCCGGCGGGCGCTTCACGCGGCAAATTGCGCATATAGCTGACGGTTACATCCATGCCCTTTTCGGGCTTGTGCAGGTTGAACAATGCGACGTCGGATTTGGGGTCGGCATAATCCTCGTTCCATCGCACGCCCGACGTCATCGTCAGCAGCTGCGCAATGGTCACGTCGTCATAGGCAGAACCCTTTAGGTCGGGAATATAGGCCGAGACCATGTCGTCGACGCTTTTGATATAGCCGTCCTTGATGGCGGCACCGACCAATGTCGAGGTGAAGGACTTGGCGACAGAGAAGCTTGTCCACTTGCCCTGTGCGTCAAAATCGAGACCGTATTTTTCAACACGGATCTTGCCATCTTGGACAATGACGAGGCCAGCGGTACGCTGCGCCTTCATATAAGCATCGACATCCATATCAATGGTCAGCGGTTCGCCCTTGGGCATGGGATAAACCTTATCACCCGCTTTTATGATGTTCGATTTCGCCAATATCGGAATGCGGTCCAATGCGCGGAAACCGGCATCGCGCTGCTCAACGCTCCAGAACAGCACGTTAGCGTCCGTCGGCAGGTTGGCGATGAGCGCTTTCATATCCTTGTCCGCGCTCGCCCAGAAACCGCCAGCCGCAGCCGCGATCACAAACATTATACCGTATATCCATTTTTTCATCTTGCTCCCCCAGTGGTCATTTTTTGAGCAACGTTATTTCCGTCGCCCCTGAATCTACCTTCGCAATACATCAGATAATCGCGCGAAAGCGAAATGAATTTATCGTCACATCCAATGGACAGCGCATATCTTGACAATGCCCGACAGCAAAACATGACATATTGCCGATAGCAGACATTGCGAAAGCCATAGCTGCGCCTTATGTATGTAACACACGCCGTTTAAACGGCTGAAATCTGGGCGACAGCCCGTTGGAGGAGCTCTTTCGATGCGTAACCAAGTTGTAAAATCTTTGCTATTAACCGCTGCGGCCCTCTCTCTTGCAAGCTGCGGCATCAACAGTGTTCCGACCGCTGAAGAAAATGCCAAGGCAAAATGGGCCGACGTCCAGGCCGCGTTTCAAGAGCGCGCCAACCTTATTCCAAATCTGGCAAATATCGTCAAAGGCGCAGCTGCGCAGGAAAACAAAACGTTGACCGAAGTCATCGAGGCGCGCGCGCGCGCGACATCGCCCAATATTCAGGTCAATCCTGATGATCTGGCCAACCCGGCCAAGATGGCCGCTTTCCAGTCCGCACAAAACCAATTGTCGGGCAGCCTCTCGCGCCTGCTCGTATCGGTTGAGCAATATCCGCAGTTGAAGAGCCAAGAGGGCTATCTGAAGCTGCAGGATCAGCTTGAAGGTCAGGAGAACCGGGTGCGCATCACCTTGCGCGATTATAACGAGGCTGTGCGCGGGTATAATACCACCATCCGCACTTTCCCCGATATTATCGGCGCAAAAATCATTCACGGCGCGCAACCGATGGTCCCATATCAAGCCACCACGCAAGGCGCCGAAACCGCACCGACGCTTGATATGGCGCCCGCAAACTAACCCCTTTTGGGATTACACACATGAAAAAGGCCCTTGGCCTGCTGACAGCGCTGCTTTTGGCCGTAACCGGTCAGTCAGCGCTTGCGCAAAACTTCCCCACGCTTTCGGGGCGTGTTGTCGATCAGGCAAATCTGCTCGATCCGCAGCAAGAAGCAGTGTTGACCGCCAAGTTGCAGGGGCTTGAAACGCGCACCAAGCGACAATTGGTGGTGGCCACATTAAACAGCCTCGAAGGCTATGAAATATCCGATTATGGATATCGGCTTGGCCGCCATTGGGCGCTTGGGCAGGATGGCAAAGGCGAGACCGAAAAAGACAATGGCGCGATCCTGATCGTCGCGCCCAATGAACGCAAAATGCGGATCGAGGTTGGCTATGGTCTTGAACCCGTCCTGACCGACGGCCTGTCATCAACCATCATTCGCAACGACATCACGCCACTTTTCAAGGCGGGCGATTTTGCCGGTGGTGTTAACGCAGGCGTCGACCGCATCGTCACGCAGCTTGAGTTACCGGCCGACGAAGCCGCCAAAATTGCACAAGCAGCGGAGCAGCGTCAGGGCCAGGACGAAGGCATACCGTTCGGTGCGATTATCTTCATCCTGTTCATGATCTTCTTCGTATTTCTGCCCATGATCCGCTCGACAAACGGTGGCGGGCGCAAGCACCGGCGTGGCGGCATGGCTCCGGTCATCATCTGGGGCGGTGGCGGATCATCCTGGGGCGGTGGTGGTGGCGGCTTCGGCGGCGGTGGTTTTGGCGGAGGCGGCGGCAGCTTCGGCGGCGGCGGTGCTTCGGGTGGTTGGTAGAAAGTATCGTTATGGCCTTAACTAAAATTAGCCGGATGACCGAAGCCGACCACGCGTTGGTAACGGCGGCAGTCGCGGATGCCGAGCATCACACAAGCGGCGAAATCGTGACCATCGTCACCGATCTGTCCGACCATTATGAAGACATCGGCATTGCATGGGCAAGCGGCGTCGCCTTTGTGGCGCTCGCGACCTATACCACCTTCCCTGACATCTACATCGCCCTCATCAACCGCCTGACCGGTGGTTGGGGCCATGAATATACCACCAACGAATATGTCGCATTGTTGTTGACAGCGGTTGCCCTGAAATGGGTTGGGACGTGGCTGATCCTGAAATGGATGCCGTTGCGTCTTTGGCTAACACCCAAAGCGACAAAATTGGCACGCGTGCGTAACCATGCGATCAGCCTGTTTAAGGTCGGAACCGAATCCAAGACTGTCGGGCGCACCGGCGTTTTGTTATATTTGTCGATGCTGGAGCATCGGGCCGAAATCGTTGCGGACGAAGCCATTGCATCAAAGGTCGCGCCAGAAGTTTGGGGCGATGCGATGGTTGCGCTGCTTGAGCATGTGAAGGCGGGCAACCCCGGACAGGGCGTTGCCGCCGCTGTTGCGCAAATGGGTGTTGTTTTGGCGGAGCATTTCCCCAAAGGCAGCGAAAACCCCAACGAAATACCCGACAGGCTTATCCAGCTATGAATGCAGACGAAGACGTCGAAAACGTGATGTGGCAAGGCCGCTTCATCACGGCGAAGACACGCGGAACATGGGAATATGTCAGTCGCGCGCGCGGTATCAAGGCAGGCGTTATCTTGGCGGTCGAAGATGACCATGTCTTGCTTGTCGAACAATATCGCGTGCCACTTGGCGCAAATTGTATCGAGCTTCCCGCCGGTCTGATTGGCGACCATGAAGAAGGCGAGGACACGCTCACCTCTGCCGCACGCGAGCTTGAGGAAGAAACCGGCTATCGGGCGGACAGGCTTGAAATCGTCGGTGAGTTTTTCTCATCCCCCGGCATGGTCAGCGAAAGCTTTTCACTGGTGCGCGCACATGGCCTGACAAAAATAAGCGAAGGCGGCGGTGTTGATGGCGAGAATATCATCGTGCATCGCGTCGCCCTGCACGATTTGCCACGCTTCGTTCAATCGAAGCGCGACGAGGGCTGCGTTGTCGACGTCAAGCTGCTGATGCTGCCCGGGATGCTGTTTTAACGGAAATTATCCGCATAAGCCTGAAGCTTCAGGGTTTTGGGCGGTGTGGGAATGTAGGTCGCGGCGATGCCTTTTTTGTCGGCATAAGCGCGCGCGGCATCAAGCGTTGGAAAGGTCAACTGGACCTGCGATTGCGTATCGCCTGAACCCGCCCAACCCATCAACGGGTCGGCCTTGCGCGGTTCGTTCGACTGAAACTCAAGCACCCATTCGTTCGTGCGGCCACGGCCCGATTGCATGGCATTTTTGGGACGCTGAAAAATACGGGCAGACATGGATATTTCCTGAAAATTATGTTCGCGGTTGCCTTGCCCGAACGGCAATGGATTCGTCAAGCGTTGCGGGGCACATCGCGCGCCTGGGCCTTTTTCGTCTTCAGGCTGGCCACACTCTCCCACGGCGCATCAGGCCAGTTATGCCGCGGATATCTCCCCCGCATTTCCTTGGCCACGTCACGCCAGCTACCGCGCCAAAACTCTGGCAGGTTGCGGGTGGTCTGGATTGGACGACCAGCAGGCGACGTCAGGCTTAACACCAGCGCAATGCGTTCCGCGCCGACCGTGGGGTGGCTATCAAGGCCAAACAAGCCCTGTACGCGAAGCTCAACCGTTGGCCCGGCTTCTGCTGCATAATCGATGGCATGTGTCGTTCCTGCGGGACTGACAAAGGATGCTGGCGCGATTTGGTCAATGCGCGTGCGCTGATCCCAGCCCAGCATATTGTCGAGCGCTGTCGACAATGCCGCGGGTGAGACATCGCGCAGCCGGTTCACGCCCATCAGCAGCGGCAAAAGCCATTGCTCCGCCGCTTCCAATAATGCCTCGTCACTGACAGCTGCTATGCCTGCAAATTGTGCGCGCTCACGCAGCGCAACCGCCGCTTTTGACCATGGCAGCGCGCCCACACCCATTTCTCGCACTGCGGCCAGTAACGCACGCGCCACGGCCGCTTGGTCGGGTTTTTCCACGCGACCTTCGCTTAAGACGATCGCACCGATCCGCCGCTGCACGCGCGCATCCACACGGTCGGCGTTTTTATCGTAAGACAGGGCCTCTTCCTGTGTTATCCGGTGGGCGAAATGGCTGAGTATCTCGGCTTCCGTCAATGGCGCGGCGGACAATATGCGCGCGCCCGATGCAGCGCCTTGAACATCGGCCACCGCGAGCCATTCTTCGCGCGCCAGAAGCGACGCTGTGTCCAACTGTAATCCGCGTCCCATCGCGCTAATCCATTTTTCGCCTTTGTTATCGCGGCGCTTGGCAATGCGATCGGGATAGGCGGTGGCGATGAGGCCGCCGATGCTGAGCGGTTCTTGTCCGCCAGCGCCGCTGCGGCACATCCGCGATATGCGCTGCGCCAGCTTGCGCGCGGCATCCGCCTTAGGGCTGCGTTCGCCGACAAAACGTTCAAACCGCGTTTCGATATTCTCGCCTTGCCCGCCAAGCCCGCGTTCCTGCAGCAGCAGGGCAAGCATGGCCGCATCTTCGCTTTGTCCGCTCTTGGACGCTTCAACGACCATATGTGCGAGCGGCGGGGGTAACGGGAGGTCTGCAAGCTGAACGCCATGCGGCGTAATATGCCCCGACGCGTCGAGCGCGTTGATGGACAGCAAAAGCTTGCGCGCTTGCTGAAGCGCGGGTGCTGGCGGGCCATCAAGCCAGCGCAATTTGGCGGGATCATTCTCGCCCCAACGCGCGCAGTCGAGCAGCAACGGCGCAAGGTCGCTTTCCAATATTTCGGGCGGGTCAAATGGCGGAAGTCCGCCATTGCCGGCTTCCTGCCACAACCGATAGGCAACGCCCGCCTGCTGCCGCGCGGCACGCCCTGCCCGCTGCGTTACCGCAGACAGGCTCGCGCGCTCGGTCACCAGCCGCGTAACGCCAGCCGCTTGGTCGAACCGCGCGCGCCGCGCCAAGCCACTGTCGATGACGATGCGAACGCCATCAATGGTAAGGCTGGTCTCGGCGATATTGGTCGCAAAAATGATTTTCCGGCGTTGCTGCGCGTCACGGCGGACGGCCAGCCTTTGCGCCGCCGGATCGATTTGGCCATGCAATTTATGCACGACGATGTCTTCGCTGATCGTCCCGAGACTGTCCACGGCGCGGTCAATTTCGCGCACGCCGGGCAAGAAAACCAGAATATCGCCGTTTTCTTCGGACAGCGCCTGCCGGACCGCGCGCACGATATCGGTTTCGATTGCCTGTTCGGCGCGACGGCCGACATATTGGAAATCCAGCGGCCATCTTTTGCCATCGCTCTCGACCACTGGCGCATCGCCCATCAACTGCGAAAATCTGGAACCATCCAAGGTTGCCGACATCGCAAGCACACGCAGATCGGGCCGGAATGCCGCTTGTGCCTCAAGCGCCAGCGCAAGGCCAAAGTCGCTGTCGATGCTGCGTTCATGGACTTCGTCAAACAAGACCGCAGAAACGCCGACAAGCTCTGGGTCGCTGATGATGCGGTTTCGAAAAATACCCTCGGTCATGACCAAAATGCGGCTATTGGGGCCTTGTTTGCTATCCAGCCGCGTCGTGTAGCCAACCCGTCCCCCAACGGCTTCGCCTAGCCCCTCCGCAATGCGCTCTGCCGCCATACGCGCGGCAAGGCGGCGTGGGGACAGCAGCAAAATCTGGCCATCGCAATAAGGTTCGTCCAACAATGCAGGGGCAACCATCGTGGTCTTACCCGCCCCTGGCGGCGCAATCAGGACGGCATTGGGTGATGCACGCAACGATGCCAGCAGGTCTGACATCACGGCCATGACGGGCAGCATATGGTCCGATGTCTTTTCAGCCATGGTGGTTTCCGGCTGTGATCATGAATTGCGCCTGTGCCCGTGCTGCATCGGCACTGACCGTGCGATCAATATGCGCGTGCTATGGCGAATTCGACCGCCTCAGTCAGCGCAGATTTGGCTTCACCATTGGGGAAATGCGCAATCGCATCAATCGCGCGTTGGCCATAATGCCGCGCGCGATCCAGCGTATCGTCAATCGCATTATGCGCCTGCAGCAACGTGCGCGCATGCTGCAAATCCGCATCCGAAATCCGGTTGCCAAGCATCGCGTCGCGCCAGAATTTCTGTTCATCGGCACTGCCACGGATATGGGCCAGAATGACGGGCAACGTTACTTTGCCGTCGCGGAAATCGTCACCGCTGTCCTTGCCCATGGTTGCGCCATCGGACACATAATCAATGGCATCGTCAACCAATTGAAATGCGATCCCCAGATTGCGGCCATATGCGTCCAGCGACATTTCTTGCGCGTCGCCGCTTTCGGCCACGACCGCCGCAATCCGGCAGGCCGCTGCGAACAAGGCCGCAGTCTTCGATCCAATGATTTCGAGATATTTCTCTTCGGTCGTCGAAATTTGCCGCTGGGCGGTCAATTGATTGACCTCTCCCTCTGCAATGACGGCAGACGCGTTCGACAAGATTTTGAGAACCTTAAGCGATCCGTCTTCGACCATCAGCTCAAATGAGCGACTGAACAGGAAGTCACCAACCAACACGGCGGCAGGGTTGCCGAAAATAAGGTTGGCGGCGGTTTTGCCACGGCGCATGTCGCTGCCGTCGACGACGTCATCGTGCAGCAAGGTTGCGGTGTGAATAAACTCGACGGCCGCTGCCAGCTTGTGATGACGATCACCGGGATAATCGAGAAGCTGCGCGCAGGCCAATGTCAGCATCGGCCGCATCCGCTTTCCACCGCCAGCAATAAGATGCCCGGCCAGTTCAGGAATCAGCGGGATTTCTGACTGCATACGGTCCAAAATGACCGCGTTTACCTTGTTCATTCCGGGTGCGACCAGCTTGAACATGGGTTCCAAAGATGGCGCACGATTTCCGCCGATTTTATGTATGGTTGCAGTCATAATCGTTTCGCTCTGACGACAGCCGCGCCGCAAGGCAAGTGCAAATGGCGTATTTCCTCTTGTCCGTTGCAGTCATTATCGGCACAGGATGCAGTCATGGACGATCAAGAAACCCTCACCCGTTTTCGTGAAAGCATCGACAATATCGATGCCGCGCTTGTATTCATGCTGGCCGAGCGGTTTAAAATAACGCAGGCGGTGGGCGAGTTTAAGGCAAAGTCTGCGCTGCCACCCGCCGATCCCGCCCGCGAAGAACGGCAGATTGAACGGCTTCGGCAACTGGCCCGCGACGCGAAACTTGACCCCGATTTTACCGAAAAATTCCTGCGCTTCATCATCGATGAAGTCATCCGCCACCATCAGCAGATCCGCGACGCCAGCTGATTAGCTGGTCGCTTTGGGCAGCCTAAGGCGCACGAGCAACCCGCCCAAATCTTCACTTTCTTCGAGCCGGACCGTTCCGCCGTAAATTTCGACAACATCGCGAACAATCGCCAAGCCAAGTCCCGTGCCCGGCTTACCGGTGTCTAGACGCGCGCCGCGGTCGAACAGACGCTCACGCTCGGCTTCGGGTATGCCTTTACCATCGTCCTCAATAAGCATTTCGACAAAATCGCCTGCGTCTTCGACCGTAACAAACACGCTGCCGCCACCATATTTCGCTGCATTTTCGATCAAGTTGCCGAGCATTTCATCGAGATCCTGCCGTTCAACACGCGCGGAAATTTCCTTGTCACCCGCCATGTCGAGCCGGACGTGCGCATATAGGCGGCTTACGGCGCGTTCGACGGACTCAAGGCTGTCCCATATTTGCGCGCGGCTATGGCTATGCCCGCGCCGTCCCACAGCACGCGCACGCGCGAGATGGTGGTCGACCTGACGCCGCATCGTCGTGGCTTCGCGAATGATGGTGTCGGCGAGGTCGGGGGATTGCGCGGTGGCGCTGTTCATGATGACCGTGAGCGGCGTTTTGAGCGCATGCGCCAAATTCCCGGCATGACGCCGCGATTCTTCGGCTTGCTGCTCATTATGGTCCAGCAAGGCGTTCAGTTCATTGACCATAGGCATGACTTCGTCCGGCAAAGCGTCGGTAACCCGGCTTTCGCGGCCACTGCGCATCTGCGCAATCGCTTTGCGCACCGCACGCAGCGGCCAAAGGCCATAAAATGTCTGGAGCGCAGCCAAGATAATGAGGCCAAGACCGAGCAAAAGAAAACTCGTTACCAGAACGGACCGTAGCTCGATAATTTGCCGATCAAGGCTGTCACGGCTTTGCGCAACCATGAAGGTCCACGCGATGTCGGAATCGGGCAGCTTGATCGCGCGTTCAGCAATGCGCAGCGGTTCGTCGGCAAATTCGTTGCTGTTCCGGAAATGAACGGCTTGGTCGTTATGATTGGCCGGCGCGCTCAATGCGCGGTCCCACAATGACCGAGATGGAAACGGCATCGCGCCCTTCCCGGTGATTTGCCAATACAGACCGCTATTGGGTTCCAGAAAGCGCTGATCGCCCAACGGGCGGTTCATCCGGATTTCACCATCGGGACCGATTTCCGCCGAAGCAATCATCGCGGTCAGAACATATTCCAGCTGATTGTCGAAATTCTGCTCGACCGAATTGACCAACACTCGGTCAAGCGCCGCGCCGCCGCCGATCAGCAATATCGTAATCCACGCCGCAGCGGTCAGAATCATTCGGCGGGTCAGCGAACCCGTACTCTGAAACTGGCTTCGCCACGTCGGTGCTTGATTGGCCGTTTTCATGGCGACCGGCGGGTTCAGCTGACCGGTTCCTCAAGGCTATAGCCAAGGCCACGGATCGTCGAAATCACATCTTGGCCAAGCTTTTTGCGGATGCGCGTTACGAACACTTCAATGGTGTTGGAATCGCGGTCAAAATCCTGATCATAGATATGCTCGATCAACTCGGTCCGCGACACAACCTTGCCTTTGTGGTGCATCAGGTACGACAGCAATTTATATTCCTGCGCGGTCAATTTCACGGGCTCGCCGCCCAGCGTGACCCGGCCCGAGCGTGTATCAAGGCGAACCTCGCCAACGGTAAGCTCGGATGAAGCATTGCCCGATGCGCGGCGGATAAGCGCCCGAAGGCGCGCAATCAGCTCTTCGGTCTGGAATGGCTTGGCCAGATAATCATCGGCACCCGCGTCCAGACCAGCCACCTTGTCGGACCAGCTGTCACGCGCCGTCAGAACCAGAACGGGGAATTTCCGGCCTTCCTTGCGCCAGCGATCGAGAACCGTGAGGCCGTCAATTTCAGGCAGACCAAGGTCAAGAATGACCGCATCGTAATTTTCGGTCGAGCCCATATAATGGCCATCTTCGCCGTCGGTGGACAAATCAACTGCGTAGCCAGCACCTTCAAGGGTGGACTTTAATTGCTTGCCCAATGTGGGTTCGTCTTCGACGATCAAGATGCGCATGCTGTCCCCTTATAGTGTCAAAATTTATGTCGGTATCGGGCTAGCAGATTCAAGTGCAGCCACAAAATCCTATCCGCGTTGGCGTAAAACGTTACCTGTTCGGGCATCTACGTCGACAAATATCACCCTGTCGCGGTTGATGAACTTCAGCCGGTAGACTTGCGCGCTGGGATCATATTCAGGACCCAGATATTGCATCCCGCGCATACGTGGCACGACGCTTGCCTCGATCTCGCGCAGCGATTTCACCTTTCCAGCCGCCATATCCTGACGTGCATCATCCTGTTCACCGCGCCGCGCATCGGCGGGAAAGGCCGTCAGCAACGCAATGGCCGAAAGCCCTGCGAAAATTGAAGTTCGGTTCAACATTCCTGCGCACTACCCCCATGGCATTGAACGTAAAATGAATGGGGCCGATCATCACAACCGGCCCGATAAGATTATTTCACCATTTCAAAGGTGAATGACATGCTTGCCGCGACGCTTAGCTCGCCCGGCGCAATCGGTGTCGACTTTTCAGATGCATCCATCGCGCGCAAGACCATGGGCCGTGGATAGCCACCGCCTTGGCTGTCGGTTTCTTCAACGCGCAAGACGCGGACATCATTGTAGCCAGCCTTTCTTGCAAGGTCTTTTGCGCGGTTCATCGCCGTTGTCCAAACCTTGTCACGGGCAGCGGCACGAAACGCACTGTCATCATCAATGCTGAATGTCGGACCATTGAAGCTTGTCGCCCCATCGACCGCAAGCGCATCCAGAAACGCGCCCAGTTTCTTCAAGTCGCGCAGTTTCGACGTCACCATGTTCGAAGCCTGATAGCCTTTGAAAATTTGCTGCCCATCGCGATAGTCAAATTGCTGATTGAGGCTAATCTGCGTGGTTTGAATATCGCGTTCGGCAATGCCCAATTTCTTCAACCGCGCGACAACAGAAGCCATTTGCACATTATTCGCCCGAACCGCCTCGGTCGCCGTTGGTGCCATAGTTTGGACGCCGGTTGAAAAGGTGGCGATATCTGGCTTTGTGTCTACAGATTCGGTGATTGTCAGATCAATGACGGGGTTGGCGGCAGTTATATTGACCTGTGTGGCCATCGCTTCGCCCGACGCCAACCCTGTGGTTGCGAGCAACGCGGCAAAAATCATTATACGCATAAGATGCTCCTATATGATGCCACCCACTTATATGGCGGTTTGGCGTGCCCAATCGATATAGGCTTGGCGAAGCTGAACGGTTGCCGAACCGGGCGTTCCATCACCGATGGTTTTGCCGTTGATTTCCACCACCGGCATCACAAAGCCTGATGCCGACGAAACAAATGCTTCCGCCGCCTGTTCCGCCTCTGCGACCGAAAACGCCCGCTCTTCGATTGTTTGCGCAACCAATGGCAAAACCGCGGCACGGGTAATGCCATGCAGGATGTCGCGGTTCAGCGGGTGCGTCACCAGCATGCCATCATGCGTAATGATATGTGCGTTTTGCGCGGTCCCCTCAGTCACGACGCCGCCACGTTCCATCCACGCGTCATCAACCCCGCGGGCAATCGCCTCGTTTTTCATCAGCGACGCGTAGAGCAATTGCGTGGTTTTGATATCGGCCCTGCCCCAGCGCAGATCGGGCAAGGTCACGACACGAATGCCGCGCTTGGCCAATGGCGTGTCCGCCAATGACCGGCTTTGGCTAAAGGCCAGAACGGTCGGCGCTGTCCCTTCCGGCGGGAAGACAAAATCGCGATCAGTCGGCGCACCGCGCGTGACTTGCCAATAGATCATGCCTTCCTCGACAGCATTGCGCGCGACAAGTTCGCGGCAAATCGTGAGCCATGACGCCGCATCAGGCGCGCCTTTAATGCCCAGTTCGCCAAGCGAGCGGGCCAGTCGCTGCACATGGCCGTCAAAATCCACGAGCTTGCCGCCCAGTACCGAGACAACTTCGTAGACAGAGTCAGAGAACAAAAAGCCCCGGTCAAACACGGAGACTTTGCCATCGGTTTCGGGAACATATGCCCCGTTGAGATAAATATTGCGCATATGACGTCTGTGCTGGAAGCGCCGCTAATCGTCAACATCGACATTGTCATTCCCGTTGCGACCCCCTATCCGCCAGCGCATATGTCTCAACCCCCAATCTTCGCATTCGAAAATCTCGCGCTACAGCAAGGTGGCGGCTGGCTGTTTCAGGATATCGACCTGTTTATTGGCGCACGCGACAGGCTCGCGCTGATTGGCCGCAATGGCGCGGGCAAAACAACGTTGATGAAATTGGTCGCGGGCTCGGTCGAGGCGGACAAAGGCAATCGCGTTGTCGTTCCCGGCACAAATATCGTCATGCTGGAACAAGACCCAGACGTGACATCGTTCGATCGGCTCGTCGATTTTGCCATTCATGGCGAAAAAGGCCCGCCCGAATATGCGGTGCGCGCCATTGCGGACCAGTTGGGCATTAACCTGGACCGCGAAGCCAAAACCGCAAGCGGCGGTGAGAAACGGCGCGCTGCGATTTGCCGCGCATTGGCCAGCGAACCCGATTTGCTGTTGCTTGACGAGCCGACCAACCATTTGGACCTCGCCGCGATTGAATGGCTGGAGGATTGGCTGACGCGCTATCGCGGCGCCTTCATGGTTATCAGCCATGACCGGACGTTTTTAACGCGTCTGACGCGGCAGACATTCTGGTTGGACCGTGGCCTGTTGCGCCGCAATGAGATTGGCTTTGGCGGTTATGATGCGTGGACCGAGCGGGTCTATGCCGAAGATGCGCGCAATGCGGACCGGCTTGATGCCAAGCTGAAGATCGAAGCACATTGGCTTGAGCGCGGCGTCACTGCGCGGCGTAAGCGCAATCAGGGACGGCTCGCGAAGCTGTGGGAAATGCGGGCCGCACGCGCCGCAATGATCGGCCCGCAAGGCACCGCCAAACTTGCCGCCTCAAGCGACGATAGCAAAACCAAGACCGTTATCAGCGCAGAAGGCATCGGCAAAAGCTTTGGCGACCGGACGATTATCAAGGATTTCACGCTACGTATCCAGCGCGGCGACCGCATCGGCATCGTCGGCGCAAACGGCACCGGCAAAACAACCTTAATCCGTATCCTGACCGGTGAAACACAACCCGACAGCGGCAGTATCACGCTATCGCCAACGTTGACCGGTATCGTCATCGATCAGCAGCGCAAATTGCTGACCCCCGAAAAGCGCGTGCGCGATGTACTCGCCGATGGCAGCGACTGGATTGATGTGCGCGGCGTGCGCAAACATGTTCAGGGTTATCTGAAAGAGTTTCTGTTTGACCCGGCATTGATTGAGGCGCGGATCGGCTCGCTATCGGGTGGCGAACAATCGCGCATTTTGCTGGCGCGCGAATTCGCGCGTGAGGCCAATTTGCTGGTGCTGGACGAACCCACAAATGACCTCGACCTTGAAACGTTGGATCTGCTGCAGGAAGTCATTGCCGATTATGACGGCACAGTGCTGATCGTCAGCCACGACCGTGATTTCCTTGACCGAACGGTGACGCTCACCCTTGGCCTTGATGGATCAGGGCATGTCGACATCATTGCCGGCGGTTATGCCGATTGGGAAGCCAAGCGGGACAAGCGCGACAAACCCGCAGCGAAAAAGGCAGACAAACCCGCCCCGCGGCCAGACGTAAGCAGCGACACCGCGCCGGCCAAACGGGTTAAGCTGACCTACAAAGACCAGCGCGATTATGATCTGCTGCCCAGCCGCATTGCCGAGATCGATGCCGAGGTTGCAGCCGCCGAAAAGGAAATGGGTGAACCCACCCTCTACACAAAAAACCCGGCGCGATTTGCCGAACTGACGGCCAAGACCGAAAAGCTGCGCGCCGAAAAGGACGCGGCGGAGGAGCGTTGGTTAGAGTTGGCCATGATGGTTGAGGAAGCCGCGACCTAACCCGCTATCCGGTAGAAGGTCACAAGCCGGTCGAGCGCAATTTTCAACACGAGCTTTCCGGACCGCACCGGCCATGACATCTCACGTTCTGCCGAAGGCATGCTTTCGCCCACGCAGATAACCCGCCACGCAATGTCCGACAAGTCAGGGCCAAGCGCGAACAAGGCGTTGTCGAAACGCGCCTTTGCGCTCATCATCCGCTCGTTCCGGTTTAAGCCAGATGGCGCGGCGCGTTTTTGGCGGCCGATCGGAATATTTTCCCACGACATGGTGACATGCGGACCAAGCGCAGCCGATTCATAATCGCGGCGCAAGGTTTCCCCGGCCAACATCTGCCGGTCCGACAAGTGGCCACGCGCATGCAACCACGAAAGCGGTGATTCCGCGAGATTCACGGTCACCGTGCGGCGGGCTTTCGTATTTCGCGGCACCGGCCCGCTTTCGCGCAAGCCCCGCTCGGCCAATAGCCGTGGATCAGGCAGGTTACGTTTTGCATGGGACTTTGAGGGCATATCTATTCTCCGCTTAATCAGCGAATCACCCTTGCCATGTGGTAAATATTGTAGGAAAGAAAAACCTATCTGGTGATGGAGTATTTTATGCAAAGCCGAATTCGTGATGTGCGCAGGGCCAAGGGGATGACGCTCGCCGATGTGGCGGAACGCTGCAAACCCGCAACGACGGCGCAGACCATTGGACGGTTGGAGACGGGTACGCGGGTGCTGTCGCTGATATGGATTAACCGCATTGCAGACGCCTTGGGCGTTGAATCGAGCGATTTGGTGGCCCTGCCCGACCAGCAATATTTGCCTGTAGCAGCCATCTTAAGCGAGGACGGCACACATGCGCCGACCAAGGAAGAGCGCATCATGGTGCCAAATGTGGGCGGGACGATGGTCGGCCTGCGTATTGCCGCGGCAACGGGCGAATATCGCCGTGGTGACGAATTATGGCTTGAGCAAATTCAGCCTGACGCTTTTGGATCGGCGCTCAATCTGGACGTTTTGGTTCCACGCCCCGGTGGCCGTTTCCTCTTTGGCCGACTGCTGGGCCGCGAGGCAGGCAAGCTGCACCTGCTGCCGCTTGAGGCGGGAGCACGGCAGCAAGTCGTCGCAGACCCGGCGTGGATTGCGAAAGCCGTACGGCTCGTGCGCAAGCTGTAGCGCGTTTGGTGCGGATATCACCGCGAACGCGCAGGCATTCTCCTAAAAAAGAATGCCTGCGCGTTAGCCGAATTTCACGGACGTCAGGTTTAAGATTCAAAACCTTCGATGATGCGCTCGGCCTTTGAACCGGCTTCTTCGGTCGGCACAAAGCTGTGCGAACCAACCTTCAGCCAGATGAGGATTGGCGCAGCCTGATAAATCGACGAATATGTTCCAACGACAATACCAAACGCCATCGCGGCGCTGAACCCGAAGATAACATCTGGACCGAACAGCACCAGAATGATCAACGGCAGCGAGATCGACACGCTGGTCATGACCGTGCGCGACAATGTTTCGTTCACCGAAAGGTTCAACAGGGACGCCATTTCCATCTTGCGGAACTTCATCAGATTTTCGCGAATACGGTCATAGACAACCACGGTATCGTTCAACGAATAACCGATGATCGTCAGCAGTGCCGCGATGATGTTCAGGTCGAATTCCCAACCCGTCAGCGCGAACAGGCCGAAGGTGAGCGTTACGTCGTGGACAAGCGACCAGATGGCGCCCACGCCGAACTGCCATTCAAACCGGAACCAGATATAAATCGATACGCCAGCCATAGCTGCAAGCAGCGCGAGGATACCTTTGCTGAACAATTCCTCCGACACCTTACCGGACACCGAATCCACGCCGTCAATACGGACGTCGGGGTGGCCCGCTTTCAAGGTTTCGGTGATCTTGGTCGCCATGGCATTGGCAAGCTCAGGATTCTTGTCTGCGCCTTCCGGCAATTTCATGCGGATCGAAACCTGATTTTCCGCACCAAAACGCTGAATGGTCGGATCGCCATAGCCGAGCTGTGCTACGGTCTCACGCAATTCAGTGACCGGTGCGGCGGCGCTTTGCGTAAATGTCGCGCGGATCATTTGGCCGCCGATAAAATCGACACCAAAGTTCAGGCCCTTTGTGGCCACCAAACCAACCGACGCGACCATGAGCAACAGGCTGATGCCAAAGGCCCAGCTGCGCCATTTCAGAAAATCGATATTGGTATCGTCAGGAACGAGTTTGAGCAGTTTCATGTCTATATCCTCAAATCGTCAGGTCATGGGGACGCGTGCGCTTCACCCAGCGTGAGACCCACATGCGCGTGATGGTAACCGCGGTGAAAACCGATGTGACGATCCCGATCATCAATACCACTGCGAAACCGCGAATGGGTCCGGAGCCAAAGATGAACAGCAATACCGCCGCAATGACGTTGGTGCTGTTCGCGTCAAAAATGGCGCGACTGGCTTCTTTATAGCCAAATTCAATCGCCTGCACGACACGGCGGCCACGTTTCAATTCTTCGCGAATACGTTCGTTAATCAGCACGTTTGCGTCAACCGCCGCACCAATGGTCAGAACGAAGCCGGCGATGCCCGGCAGGGTCAGCGTTGCATTGGCAAATGCCATGACGCCAAGGATCATCGCGACGTTGATGAGCAACGCGACATTGGCATACATGCCGAACCGGCCATATACGAGGAACATCAGCACCAGAATTGCAGTGGTGCCGATAACCGCAGCCAAAATGCCGCGGCGAATGGAGTCTGCACCCAAATCCGGGCCAACCGAGCGTTCCTCGACAATCTTCAGGTCAACAGGCAATGCGCCGGACCGCAGCGAGATGGAAAGCGCGTTCGCACTTTCGGTCGTGAAGCTTCCAGAAATTTGGGAGACACCGCCAAAAATGGGTTCGCGAATTTGTGGTGCCGAAATCACCTGTCCGTCCAATATGATGGCGAACAGCTTGTTAACATTCTGCTGCGTCATACGAGCAAATTTCTGCCCGCCTTCGCTATCGAACTGAATGGTGACCGCAGGCTCATTTGTCTGCGGGTCAAATGTCGGATCAGCCTTCACCAGCTTGTCGCCGGAAATGCCGCCCAACCGGCGCACGGCAATGTACGGCAGACCGGAGGGGTTATCGGGATAGGGCAGAACCTGGCTGCCAACGCGGGCCTTGCCTTGTGCGGTCTGGTCAGGGTCGGCTTGTTCGTCGACAAGTTTGAATTCAAGCTTCGCCGTCTTACCAATCAAGGCCTTCAGCGCCTCGGGATCATCCAATCCGGGGACCTGAACGACGATTCGATTTTCACCCTGACGGATGATCGTAGGCTCAAGCGTACCTAACGCGTTAATGCGGCGATCGATAACATCCTTCGCTGTATCCATCGCTTGATCGAGTGCCGTTTCGTCGCCTGCGCCCGCTGGTGTCAGGATCATGCGGTTGCCGTCATTCACGCCAATGTTCCAGTCGCGGCCGCCGGTCGCATTGCTGGTCAGCGGCAGCAAAGCTTCACGGGCTGCGTCGATTTGTGCGGGGCTGTCGACCGTAAAACTCAATTGCCCGTTGGCGCGCGACACATCCGAAATCGCAATCCGCGGATCGGCGCGGCGCATTGCCGTTCTGACGCTATCTTCCAAAGCTTCCAACCGTGTTTCGGCAAGTTGCGCGGTGTCCGCCTCAAGCAGAATGTGGCTACCGCCCGCAAGGTCGAGACCAAGGTTGATGGTCGGCGTCGGCACAAATTGCGCGAGCTGCGCCCTGATGTGGGTAGGCAGCAAGCTTGGAATAGCAAAAAGCACACCCAAAATAATCAGGGTGTTGAGCATCCATACGCGCCAACGGGGGAAATCAAGCATAAGCTGGGTCCGAACGAACTGGAAAAACGGAATTTGGGGTCGACAGAACTTCTGTTCAACCCCGGCGATTAATCGTTAGCCGCTTTGGCGCCGCGCGGCTGGACATTGGCGATGGTGGACTTAACCACCTTTACCCGCACATTTGACGCGATTTCGACTTCGACATAGTCATCAGCAACTTTCGTCACCTTGCCCATCAAGCCACCTCCAGTGATGACGTCATCATTCTTCTGCACCGCGTTGATTTTCGCCTCATGCTCCTTGGCGCGCTTTTGCTGCGGGCGAATGAGAAACATGTAGAAAACGACGAAGATCAAAAGCAGTGGGAACAGCTGCACAAAAAATGCCGAACCACCCGCGCCACCAGCTGCAGCGCTCAAGATAACAAACTCCATCGGAAACCTCACATTTTAAAAAAGGCGCCCAATGCAGGCGCGGTCCTGAACAATCGGGCGCGATTATCACCTGCACCCAGCTGACGCAACGTCAAAGCGTCCAAACCGCGCTTGCTTTTAGGAAACCAGCGCCATATAGGCGCGCTTCCACTGGCCTCGGTGAGGTCTTTGGCGGTCGGGACGTAGCGCAGCCTGGTAGCGCATCACACTGGGGGTGTGGGGGTCGCAGGTTCGAATCCTGTCGTCCCGACCAATTTTCCCAAGAAAATTTGCATCAAATAAGCCGCAACGCGCCAGCGCTGCGGCTTTGTGTTTTTCACTTTCCTACAAATAACCATATTGGTTATCATTGTTGCGAAAGTGAGGACTCGACGACAATGAAACATATTGACGAGCTGATTGATGACCTGATTGCCCGTGAAGGCGACTATGTAAATCATCCGGCGGACAGAGGCGGCCCGACCCGCTGGGGCATTACCGAGGCGGTGGCGCGTCAGCACGGCTATCATGACAAGATGAGCCAGCTTCCCCGGACCGAAGCAGCAGCCATGTACAAACGCATATATTGGCATGCCCCCGGCTTTGCCGATGTCGCAGCAATTGCGCCAAATTTGGCGGCAGAATTGTTTGATACCGGCGTCAATATGGGCACCGGAACGGCCACCGGCTTTCTGCAACGCGCGTTGAACGCATTGAACCGGAATGGGCGCGACTATGCGGATATTGCGGTGGATCGCAAAATGGGTGCGGCAACTTTGTCGGCGCTGTCTGCCTTTTTCGACACACGTGGACGGGCTGCAGAAAATGTTCTGCTGAAGGCAATGGATGCGCTGCAGGGTGCCCATTATGTCCGGCTGGCGGAGGCGCGGCCATCGCAGGAAGCTTTTCTGTATGGCTGGCTATCGAACCGTATTGGATAAATCAAAAAGGATTTCATTATGGCATTTGTTGACGGATTAATTGGGCCAATTGCCAGCATCATCGACAAAATCATTCCCGATCCGAAGGCGCGCGATACCGCCAAGCTTGAACTGTTGAAACTGCAGGGCAGTCAGGAGCTTGAGAATATAAGGACACAGCTGTCGGGTATCTTGGCCGAAGCGCAATCGGCGGACCCATGGACAAGCAGAGCGCGGCCAAGCTTTTTATACGTCATGTATGCCATGCTGCTGTGGGCTATTCCGATGGGGGTGATTTCCGCCATCCAGCCCGAAACCGCCGCCAACATCGCGGCGGGCATGAATGCCTATCTCAACGGCCTGCCAGAGCCATTATATGCGCTATTTGGTACAGGCTATCTTGGTTACACCGTCGCGCGCCAATGGGGCATTTCGCGGGGCACGGAAAAATAGTTGCGTATGACGGCCTTCATCCGTTACGCCTTACTACCCACTCGTAATGCATGGGACTGAGGAGAACCAATATGAAGAAAGTTGTCGCAACTGTTGCCGCTCTCGCGTTCACAATTTCGCTCGCTGCATGCGGCGAAGCTGGCGAAAAGGCAGCTGAAGAAACCGCAGAAGCAGCCGAAGCAACGGGCGAAGCTGTTGAAGCTGGCGCAGAAAATGCCATGACCGCCGCTGAAGGCGCAGCCGACGCCACTGCAGACGCAGCAGGCGAAGCCGCCGATGCAACCGCGGATGCCGCTGATAATGCAATGAAGGAAGAAGAAGACAAGTAAGAGTCTTTTTCCTGAATACACATTAAGCCCGCCCTGCCCTGTGCAGCGGCGGGCTTTTTTGTATCATTTTACCTTTTGCGAAGTCGGGAAATAAGGACGCCCGGGTTCTTGCGGGGTCTAAACCATGTTGCCGCGCCAGCGCATCGCGAACATTTGCATCGCAAACAGCGTCGACATACAGTCTGAAAAAGCACGTTCGGGCGGGGGGTATTGCGAGTGTCAGTCACAGATGAAAATATGGCTGGTGCCATAAGCACAAAACCGCGTTGGTGGTTGATCCTGATTGGATTGGCTATCGTTCTGGCAGGGGCGGTTCTCGCCCAAAGCGTCCGAACGACAGATGGCACAATCGTGCGCGATGTACGGTTTAAAGGTACCAATGGGACAGTCATGAGCGCTTTGCTCTACGTCCCCAAAAATGCCACGCCAGCGACACCAGCGCCGGGCATTCTTGCCGTCCACGGTTACATTAACTCCCGCGAGACGCAGGACGGTTTTGCGATTGAATTTGCCCGCCGGGGCTATGTGGTTTTGTCCCTTGATCAGACCGGGCATGGCTACAGTCAGGGGCCTGCATTCTCAAATGGCTTTGGCGGCCCGGATGGTTTGAAATATTTGCGTTCCTTGCCGATGGTCGATGTTGATCAAATAGGGCTGGAAGGACACAGCATGGGCGGCTGGACAGTGCTTGCTGCGGCCGCGGCCATGCCCAACGCTTATACGTCAATGGTTCTGGAGGGGTCATCAACGGGCGCGCCTTTCGCTCTGGAAGGATCGCCCAATTGGCCACGCAATGCCGCGGTGGTTTTCAGCCGCTATGACGAGTTTTCGAACTTGATGTGGGGCGTTTCCCGTGCGCAGGATGTGGCGACAAGCAGCAAGCTGCAAACATTGTTTGGCACGCAAGCGCCTGTTGTCGAAAACCGTTTATATGGCAGCGTTGCGGACGGGACCGCGCGCAAGCTTTATCAGCCGGCAACAACCCATCCGGGCGACCATGCATCCACGGCGGCCATTGGGCACGCGATTGATTGGTTTGGCACCACGCTAACCGGTGGCACGCCCAGGCCGGCAAGCGATCAAATTTGGTATTGGAAAGAATTTGGCACGGGCATCGGCCTTGTCGGTTTTGTGATGATCATGCTCGGCGCGTTTGATGCGCTTGTCCGATTGCCCCTATTCGCGTCGGTGAAAGGCACAGCGGTCCCTGCCGCGGCAGAACGCGATGGCGCGTGGTGGAAAGGCTTCGCGTTCAGCACCGTGCTTCCTGCTCTGTTATTCTTTCCGACGTTCATCGCCGCCTATCTTCTTCTTCCGGCATCGCAATGGCTTCCACAAGCGGTGACGACGCAGATTACACTTTGGGCTGTGACCAGCGCCGGCGTGAGCCTTTTGATCGGTCGCATGATGGGACGCCGCATTGCCACGCATCCATCCAACTGGTTTAAATCCATTTTGTTGGCTCTGGCGACCGTCGCGGCTGGCTATGCCGCGCTCTTGCTCGTCGATATACTGTTCATGACCGATTTCCGGCTTTGGGTAGTAGCGGTCAAGTTGCCAAGCGCCAGCCAATGGGGCATTGCCGCGATCTACGTTGTGCCGATTACCCTCGCCTTTCTGATAACAACGAAATCACTGGCCAATGCCACCGTTCGCAGCGACAGCGCCGGGCGTCGTTATCTGGCGGCAATATGCACACTCACGACGGGCTTCATACTGTTGTTGAGCGTCATTTACGGCCTGCTGTTCATGACCGGTTCGTTGATTACCGCATTTGATCCGCTCAGCACCGTCATCGCGATCCAGTTCGTGCCCGTGCTGATTGCCATCGCCATCATCGCGACATTCACGTGGCAACGCACGGGCAGCTATCGTTCGGGCGGGCTGATAGCCGGAATTTTGGTGACGCTTTACGCCGTTGCGGGAACAGCGACGCAAATCTGATTTGGTCTCCACCGGCTGGCGGTAGGCAACGACTGACGTCTAACCCGCGTGGGTGACGAACTTGATGATTTCGGGTGCGTTGGGTCCGATGGACATGGGGCATGCATGGCCGGTGATGACCGCGACGTCAAAGATCTCTTTGACCGCGCCATCGATGCGGAACCATTCGGCGCAGGTCCCTTTGGCCAGATCAATGATCTGGATGCCGCACCATGGTTCGCTGTCGGCGTCTTTCAACTTCTGATCGAGGGCCAGCCCTTCAAAGCGTTTGTAGCGCGGTTTGGACAGGCCGATATAGGCAAAGCCGTTGCGGATGGTGAGACCGCGGGCAAAGCCGGGGCAGAACACCCGTGGCACGAACGTGCCCTTGCCCTTCGCTGCGCCTTCCACAACGCCAAGCTCGCCCGTGCCAGAGTTGAGCACCCATAGCTCCCCATTGTGCAGCCGCGGGGAGTGCGGCATGGAAAGCCCTTCACAAATGACCTTGTTCTTGCGCACATCGATGATCACACCGCCATCATGCCGCCGGTCGCGCCAGCCATCGATGGTGTCCGAACGGCTCACAGCAGTCACATAGGCAGGCTCGCCATCATCCATCGCCAGTCCGTTCAAGTGGCAGCGATCTTCGTCGACCAAGGCCGAGATAAAAGATGGCCGCCACAGTTCCCGAAAGCTGTGCCGCGGATCGGTCGTTGCCAAGCAGTTATAGCGCGTATTGACAAAGATGGGCTGCCCATCGCGGCCAATGCCAATGTCATGCGCATCCAGCTCACCGGTAAAATGCGTTTCACGGGCGACATAGCAGGCATCAAACTGAACATTGACCCGTTGCTCAGGCTCCAACCCGTTTTTGAACCGCATGATTTGATAGCCAGCGGACAAGGTGAAGGCATTTTCATCCTCCACCCAAATCCCCATCGGCTTGTCCATCGCAGACTGGTGCAAATGCCCGCCGCCCGTGGTGGTGTGCCCGAGCATATACAACAGCCCTGATTGATAGGACGAGAACATCAAAGCGGCGCGTTGCGCAGCCAGATGCCGGACAAGACCATCCGACTGGCTGAACGTGGTTACGTCTTCCTGCGCCGCAGCAGGGGGTTCAACCTTCGGGTTGCTATCTGTCAAAATGCATACCTTATTGTTGCACGCGCACCATGACTGCGGCTGTTTTTGCCCGCTATTGCGTTGTATCCAATACCGAACATCATATGTGACGACAAGCGGAAGCTTGCTTGCGTGTCCAAAGTCACGGCGTTGCGATCAAACGCTGCGCTGTGCACTTCATATGGCGTGTCGATCAACGAGAGCCTCAAATTGGTCGGCGCTGACAGATCGCCGCTGGTCCGTTGCCAGCCAATAGACGCGTTCAACGTCATATTGGCACTTGCATGCGCACCGCGGACACCAGCCCCGGTCATCGTCAGGCTGTTGCTTTGCTTGTCGCCATGCAACGCGGCGCTGCCACCTGTTTCAGCAAAGGCTTTGCTGTCCAACTCCACCCGTGCAATCCGCGCAAAGGGTTCAATGCGCGTATTGGCAGAGCCTGCAAAATCATAAGATGCTTCGGCAAAATATTGCAGCGATGTGCTTTTTGTTTTGCCGACCAGTGCCTGCGCAAAGGTTGGTACCGTAATCGCACGGTTGCCCAAAGCATTGTTGCTTGCAAAGCCAGCACCAAAGCCGACAGCAAAGCCCGATGTATCGCGCCTATACCCTGCATAGACCGTAGCGCCCAAGCTTTCGATGTCCGATTGCCCGAAAGAATAGAGATTTACATCGGTATTGCTCTGGCTGACCATGCCGCCAAGTTTGAAGCCGCCAGTGCTGACATCAATGCCGGCCAAAAGACCCGTTTGATCGGTTTTGTACCGGCTGCCTGTGTCGTCGCCTTTAACGGTGTTCCAGGTCCCTGCGGCACGCATCCAGACCCTGGTCAACGTATCGCCGTCATATTTGGATTCAGACGCCGTGTCCGCTGCATGAACGATATCATCGTTCAGTGCCGCAAATGCTGCATCGCGCACCACATGCGTGCCCTGCATCGCCGCTTGACGTTCGGCGCTGTACCGCTCGCCTGTGAACTGGCCAAGTGCCCCCGCCAGGTCCGCACCTTGCGTATACAGGTTCACAAACCGCTCCGGATTATAACCGGCCAAAACGGCGGTATCAAAAGCGGTGGCAAAGGCCAGCGCGTTGCCGCGCAACGTTCCGCCACTGACATCCACAAGAGAGTTGGGATCAAGCCGCAGTACAACCGAAGTCGCATCGTACATCAGCTTTGGCCGGAACTTCGGACCAAAATCACCCAAGCTACTGTTTGCAAACGTCCCGGTGAGCGTGTTCGCAGACACCAAAGTAAAGCGCTGGAAGAAGCTATATTGACCAGCAGATGGCGTAACGGTCAGGTTGCCTGCAAGATTTGCGGTTCCCGTGACCGTCACCATATCTGCACCCGACGGCGATACTTCGATCACCAGCAGCGAACCTGCCGCCAATGTCAGGTTCCCATTCACGGCAAGCGTACCAATCGAGTTACCCGGTGATACCGTCGAACCCGAATGTGTGATCAAAGACCCAACAGTACCATTTCCACCCAATGACGATCCGCTATGCAGCGTCGTTGTAGATCTTGCCAGCGACCCAACAGTGCCGCTTGCGCCTAATGACGATCCGTTTTGCAGCGTCAGCGTAGATATTGCCAACGACCCCGCTAGATTGAGACGGCCCCCCGTTACGGTTGTTGTACCCGTGAAGCTGTTAACGCCCGTCAGGGTCAACGTGCCAGCGCCGGTCTTGGTCAGTGAACCTGTGCCCGAGATTGCACCGGCAAAGCTTGCGTCGCTTGTCTGATCAAAAACCAAAGATGCGTTGTTGACGATATTGCCAGTACCAAAGCTTTGCGTGCTACCAATCAGGGTGCCCGACGTGATGGTGGTGCCGCCACTGAAGCTGTTGATGCCAGCAAGCGTTACCGCACCTGCGCCGGTCTTGGTCAGCGTACCTGTGCCTGATATCTGCGTCCCAAAGCTGCCCGCAGTGCCTTGATCAAACACAAGCGATGCGTTGTTGACGATATTACCTGTGCCAAAGCTTTGCGTGTTACCGATCAGGCTACCTGCCGAAATGGTCGTGCCACCACTGAAGCTGTTCGCCCCAGTCAGCCTTACCGCACCTGCACCAATCTTGGTCAGCGAACCTGTACCCGAGATCAGCGACCCAAAGCTTGTATCGGTTGCCTCATCAATCACCAAAGATGCGTTGTTGACGATAGCGCCAGTGCCGAAGCTTCGGCTGCTGCCAATCAGACTACCCGACGAGATCGTTGTCCCGCCACTGAAGCTGTTGATGCCAGCCAGCGTTACCGCGCCTGCGCCGGTCTTGGTCAGCGAACCTGTGCCCGAGATTGCGCCGGAAAGCGTGCCCGCAATGGTCTGGTTCAGCACAAGCGATGTGTTGTTGACGATAGGGCCGCGACCAAGGCTCTGGCTGCTACCGATCAGGGTGCCTGACGAGATGGTCGTCCCGCCACTGAAGCTGCTAACGCCCGTCAGGGTGAGCGTACCGCTACCGGTCTTGGTCAGCGAACCTGTACCCGATATCCCGCCGCCAAAACTGCCCGCAGTGCCTTGATCAAACACAAGCGATGCGTTGTTGACGATATTGCCAGTGCCAAGGGTTTGCGTATTACCAATCAGCCTGCCCTGCGAAATGGTCGTACCGCCACTGAAGCTGTTGTTGCCAGTCAAGGTCAACGAACCCGCGCCAGTCTTGGTCAGCGAACCTGTACCCGAGATCACCAGCCCAAAGCTTGAGTCGCTTGTCTGATTAAGCACCAAAGATGCGTTGTTGACGATATTGCCAGTACCAAAGCTTTGCGTATTACCAATCAGGGTGCCCTGCGAAATGGTCGTGCCGCCCGTCAAGCTGTTAACGCCAGCCAGCGTCACCGCGCCTGCGCCGGTCTTGGTCAGCGAACCTGTACCCGATATCACACCGGTAAAGCTTGCGTCGGTTGCCTGATCAAACACAAGCGACGCGTTGTTGACGATATTGCCAGTGCCAAAGCTTTGCGTGTTACCAATCAGGCTACCCGACGAAATGGTCGTGCCGCCTGTAAAGCTATTGATGCCAGCCAGAGTCACGGCACCTGCGCCGGTCTTGGTCAGCGTGCCTGCGCCGGAGATCGCGCCGCTGATGGCAAAATTGCCACCGCTGGCGTTCACATTCATGATTTCCCAATCACTTATCGCGCCAGCCACACCAGCATTGAGATTGAGTGTATCCACGAAGGAACCGGAACCACCGTCAAGCGCAGTCACGCCCGCCAGTGACGCGCCAGCCGCGATGTTGAGGGTGTCATTGCCCGCGCCCAATGAAATGCTTCCATTAACGACAGCGCCACTGTTGATCGTGACAACCGCGTTACCCCTGCCGTCGACGATAGCCGCACCAGATGTGGAACGGACACTGGACGTCGAAAGCAGGGTAATCGCGACTGCACTACCAGTATTTGAGCTCGTCTGGATAGCTGCGCCGGTCCCACCGCTAATCGCACCTGACGTTGTGACCGATAAGGTGCCCGTGCCAACGTTTCTGGCATAAATGCCTCTGCTATCGCCCGACACCGATGCAGTGGAGATCGTAAGATCGGTACCAATGTTAGCGGCAAAAACACCATCACCGCTTGTACCAGTAACCGTTCCGGTCGCGGTCACCGACAATGCGCCGGTACCACGGTTGTTTGCGTCGATACCGTATGTGGCACCCGTGACGTCACCGACAGTGATGTCCAGATTCTCTCCGGTGCTATCATTCATGGTGAATATGCCGCCCATAGTGGTGCCGGCAACTGGCCCCGTTGCGGTTACCGAAAGCGAACCCCTGCCATAGTTGCCGGCATCGATACCCGTGCCGCCTGAAACCGCAGCCGCGGCGATGGTCAGGCTGGTACCCGCAGAATAATTGCGGGCCCTTATGCCGTTGGTGGTTCCGGTCACGTTGCCCGTCGATGTTATCAAAAGCGCACCTGACCCACTGTTTTGCGCATTAATGCCATTGGCACCACCCGAGACCGATGCAGCCGTGATCGTAAGGCTCGTGCCCGAGTTGCGGGCATAGATACCATCTCCGCCTCTGCCGGTAACCGTTCCGGTGGCGGTCACCGAGAGCGAACCGCTGCCATTGTTGAGTGCATAAATACCCGCACTATTGCCCGACACCGATGCAGTAAAGACTGAAAGGCCGGTGCCCGAGTTAAGGGCAGCGACACCATAACCGCCTGTGCCGGTAACCGCGTCGGTGGCGGTCACCGACAATGCGCCGGTGCCAAGGTTGTTTGCGTAGATACCGTCTGCGGCGCCCGACACCGATGCAGTCGAGACCGTAAGACCGGTGCCAGAAGAAGAGTTGCGGGTGTCGATGCCATTGCCGCTTGTTCCGGTAACCGTTCCAGAGGACGTTACCGACAGTACGCCACGGCCATAGTTGCGGGCGAAGATACCATCTGTGGCACCCGTGACAGCCGCAACATTGACATCCAGATTCGTCGCGTAACTCCCGTTGAAGGCGTATATGCCTCGACCGGCGGTGCCGACAACTGGCCCGGTGGAGGCCACCGAGAGCGAACCAGTGCCGTTGTGGCGGGCACTGATACCAACGCGGCCTGAAACCGAAGCCGCGGCGATGGTCACGTTGGTGCCCGAATAACTGTGGGCGTAAACGCCATAACCGCCTGTGCCGGCAACCGTTCCGGTCGCGGTCACCGACAGTGCGCCGGTGCCACGATGGGTGACGACGATACCATCTGTGGCACCGGTCACATCCGCAGCACTGACGTCAAGATTCACCCCGGTGTTAATGTTAAAGGCATATATACCCATATCGGTAGTGCCGGTAACTGGCCCGGTTGCGGTGACCGAGATCGAACCGCTGCCATTGTTGATTGCCTCGATACCCGTGCTATTGCCTGAAACCGATTGAGCGGAGACCGTAAGGCCGGAGCCCCCATTACGGGCGTAAATGCCATGGCCGCCTTGGCCGGTAACCGTTCCGGTCACGGTCACCGACAGTGCGCCGGTGCCAATGTTGTCGGCGGAGATACCGTCTCTGGCACCCGTGACATCAACAGCATTGATGTCCAGACCCAACCCCCTGTTTCGGACCCTTATCCCATTATAGCCGGTGCCAGTCACCGTTCCGGTCGTGGTCACCGACAATGTGCCAGTGCCGTAGTTAACCGCCTCGATGCCGTTATCGCTACCCGACACATCGGTGGCGGTAATGGTCAGGTCAGTGCCAGGTGCATTGTTTTCGGCACTAATACCATCCCCGGCGGTTGCCGTTACAACGGTGGGCGCTGTGACCGTTAATGCACCGGGGCCGTTGCCGACCGCAACAATACCACCGGTTAAGCCGAACGCAGCCGGGGTCGTTGCCATTAGTACCCCGCCCCCCAACGCCAACCCCGCTGCCAAAGCAGCCAATGACGACCCGCCGGCTAACTTGCCGCCGATCTGATCATTTTTGCGATTCGCAGGTGACGCGTACAGTTTTACTCCGACGGATTTGGTGCGCATTCTCTACCCTTTATTATTTCATTATGGTTATAACATATCCAAGTGCATAATTCAGACCGCAATGTCCACACCGAAATTTGCATAAATTTACATTTCGCACTTGAATTATTAACTTTTTTTTAGGATTTTTAACATTTCACGTTAAATCCAATATGGTTGCATCTGTCCGCTGCTTATGCCGATAGGTCGCTGATTTGGGCCAATTTCCGGCCTGCCAGGATCTCATCAATTGCCGCGACGGCGATCACGCCGAGGCTATCAATTGCGCGCAAATGACATTATTATTGTCGGCCCAATTACCGACGGCGCGTAAGAGGCACATTCTTCTCGCGGCCATTCCACGCCCGCAAAGTTTATCTGCGCGTCTATTTATCCCGAATCAAAGTGGGTTATGAAAATATTCGGATTATCGAAGGGACGGCCAGCCTAGAGAATGCTGTCGGTACGATATTGACGGGGCAAATCCCCGTTCATGCATTGGTACGCATATGGTGCACCCAACTGGATTCGAACCAGTGGCCCCCAGATTAGGAATTTGAGAAAAACTCGCATACCTGCTGCACATTTTTTCTTTAAACCTCTATAATACGTTATTTTTGTAATCACCAATATTCACAAATCATCCTTGATATGATTCCATCTGATGCCTATCTGATGCCTACATCTCCTCTAGGTATCAGGCAAACACAATGGCCAAAGCTCCAATTACGAAGCGCACAGTTGACGCGGCCAAGGTGGCGCTGCGGGAATATGTCATTTGGGATGATGGCGGGAAGGACACCATCAAAGGCTTTGGCCTGAAAGTGACACCGGCGGGTGGCAAAGTGTATATTTACCAGTATCGCCTCGCTCGTCCTGGCATGGCTGACAAGACAGCCCCGCGCAAATACACAATCGGCAAGCACGGCAACCTTACCCCGGATCAGGCGCGAAACCGCGCCAAGGAATTGGCTGCGATGGTGGAAATGGGAATTGACCCCCGACAAGCCGAGTTAGACGCGATAGGCGCAAAGGACGAGGTCAAGCGCCAGGCAGAGAGTAAGGCCAAGCTAGAAAGCGAGCTTGTGTTCGAAAAGGTGGCAGAGCGCTGGCTCGAGCATTACGAAGCAGAAAAGGGTCGCCGCCCTCGCACTTTAGAACAAGCCCGCCATATCGTAAAAATGCGGCTAGAGCCTGCTTTAAAGGGCAAGCCTCTGCCCCACATCACGCGGGGAGATCTGCAAGGTATCATTGATGCAATTCCAATGAAACATCGCGCCAGCCGTCTAGCAGTCTATGCCTACTCATCCGTTCTGTTTCGCTGGGCGATGGAGCGTGGTGAGATCGCCGACAATCCCGTACGCTTGATGGCTAAGCCAAGCGCCCCAGAACCCCGCAAACGGGTACTTCACGACGATGAACTCGTAAAAGTATGGGAGGGCGTGGAAAGATTGCGTGATCCTTATCGGGCCTATTTCAAGCTGTTGATTTTAACCGGGCAACGGCGAGAGGAAGTGGCAGGCATGGTTTGGGCCGAACTAGATCGCGGCACATCCACTTGGACCATCCCCGGCAACCGAACCAAAAATGGCATGGCGCAAATCGTGCCCCTTGCCAGGACTGTGGTTGAAGAACTGGACCGGTTAGCGCTTGCGCTAAAGGTGAAGACAGAGTTGGATGAAATGGACCCCAAGCAATGGCCTAAGTTTGGCCCGGTTTTGACAACATACGGCAAAACCGTGATCAAATCCTACTCAAAGGCCAAGGCGGAACTAGACAACGCGATAGCCAAGACCTTTACCGAAGCAGGCTCACTTCAAGCTTGGCGCGTCCACGATCTTCGCCGAACATTGGCCACTGGCTTGCAACGCTTAGGAGTACGCTTTGAAGTTACCGAAGCCGTGCTCAACCATGTGTCTGGTGCACGCTCTGGTGTTGCAGGAATCTACCAGCGCCATGATTGGAAAGATGAAAAGCGAATTGCGCTTTCGGCGTGGGCCACTCATGTGCAGCGCCTCATTTCCGGTGCCATATCGAATAATGTCATTGAGTTGGGAGCACGAGCATGACCACACAACACTGTCCTGACGATGAACGGCTAGCCTTAGATGCTTTGGAAGCATTGCGTAACTTTGATTGGAATTCAAGGAAGCCATCTAGGGGGAAAGTAGATGTGATATGGCGGGCGATCGCAACGGGGTTGCTCTCAGATGAGGACACTGCGCGATGGGCCCAGCAAATAGCCAAAAATGTTGTTAAACACGTAATTGAAGACACTTCATCGGATCGCTCCGAGCGAGCCCTGAAAGCATTAAAGCTAACAGGCAAGGCAGAAGCGGGTTACTCTGAGCAGGTTGCACTAAGCGGCGCTTTAGCTGTTCAACGACTTGTTTCAGCACTGACTGGCAAGACCTTCGTTCCTCCAACACCAGCGGAAGCTGGGGACATTTTGCGCGCGCAGGGTAGTTACCAAGACATCAATAGGAAAGTAGGAAACGATCGAGCAAGGCGCGCGTTGAAAAACCTGCTCGCCAAATGGGTAGGACCCGCGCGCAAACGGTGATTACTGGTGACGGCCACTGCAACAAGGAGATGGCCAAAGATGAAACCTGAAGTTTTCACAACAATTGAAGCCGCAGCCTACACAAGGCTCGGAAAGCCGACGCTGGAGCGTTTTCGGATCACTGGGGATGGTCCCAGATATGCCAAACTAGGCGGCGCAGTTCGCTATCGCCGCTGCGACATCGACACTTGGCTCGAAAGCCGCTTGATCAACTCGACTAGCGCCAGCCGCCTTTAAAAAACACCCCCGGCTCTTTTGGAACCGAGGGCATAGAAATGTTTTGCAAGCCCCGTCTACACCAAACTGAGCTGGCTTTCAATGAAAGTCCGTACAATGAAAAACCCAAAATCCAACTGGCGCGAACGGCGTGTCGTACTTTTGAAAAACAGCAAAGAGACCCGAAAAGGCACACAGCGCGGGTACAATACCATTACGCTGGGCCAAATCTTCGCGGCAGTAGATAAGCCTACCGCGTTAGAAAAATCCTCTGCCACGGCCATAATCCCATCGTCGTACTCATCGACTGATGCACGAACTCATGCTGTGCAGCGCGAAAAAGGTTTATTCCCCATGCTAGCGGCAGATATCGATAAGGGAGACGTAGCCCTTGAGCATATCGAAGCTGCTGTAGACGCTATCTTTGGTGTCGAGACGACGTCCGTGATATACAGCACATCTAGCGCTACCAATGAAAACAACAAATGGCGCATACTTGCCCCCCTTGCCGATCCCGTGCCCTTCGACATCTGGACGCAAGCACAGCAAGCCCTCTTCGACATGCTTCGTTCTCATGACATCGCGCCGGATACAACGCTGGAACGAGCTGGGCAGCTGATTTACCTTCCTAATGTTATGCCAAAAAACCGTCGTGAAGATGGTGAACCGATCCACTACAAATTCTCGTTTGCCGAAGGTTCACCTGTCGATCTGTCGAGCCAGCCTCTTGCAGGGACTATACGGCGGTTCGCTGAAGCGGCAGAGGCCGCCGAGGCAAAAAGAACTGCAGACCGCGCAGCAAGATTACTCAAAAAGGCCCTGCGTCCTGCTATGGGTGTGCTTAGCCCGATTGAGCGCTTCAACGCCGAAAACCCACTTGAGGATGTGTTGGCCAAGCACGGTTACGAACAGAAATATGCTGGGAGCTGCGACTGGCGTTCGCCATTTCAAACATCCGGTAGCTTCGCCACAAGGGTCTATCTTGAGCCTGACGGTGGCTCTTGGAGTAGCCTTTCGGGGTCCGACGCCGAAGCCGGTCTCGGGGCACCCGGGGATTCAGGCGACAGGTTTGGTGATGCGTTCGATTTGTTTGTCCATTTCGAGCATAATGGCGACCGCGCAGCAGCTTTGGCGTCCATTTCCGAAGTGGCCACAATTGCCGAAACGCAAAAACAGGCGGAGGCTATCTCGGCCACGCCGTATGTTTGGCGAAATCCTGAAAACTTGCCAGCCCGACCTTGGGCCTTTGGGCGCTGGCTTTTGTTTAATACAATTGCCTGTATCGTTGCACCCGGAGGTGTCGGCAAATCCACGTTAGTGGCAGGCATTGTGTTATCGATAGCCACCGGGCGTAACTTGATGGGGAAAACTATCTGGGGCGGGCCTCAGGCAGTCTGGCTGTGGAACTTGGAAGACGATTTGGACGAGTTATCCAGGTCACTTCAAGCAGCGGCCAAGCATCATGGAATTACCCCTGCGGAAATCAAAAGTAACCTATTTGTTGATAGCGCTATGGATGGTTCCGGCCTGTGCACGGCTATCGAAGACCGCGACGGCATGAAGTTGCTTGAGCCGGTTTATCAGGCGCTGACAGCAGAGTTAACCTTGCGCGGGATTAAGGTGCTGGTTGTCGATCCGTTCGTGTCTTCTCACGCGGTTGAAGAAAACTCGAACAGCAAAATCGATAAGATAGCAAAGGCATGGGCGCGAGTAGCGAAGACCGCCGGTTGTGTCGTGGTGCTGGTACACCATACCAACAAGGCAGGATCGATGGAAGTGAACGCCAACTCAGCAAGAGGCGCTTCAGCCCTCATCAGCGCTGCAAGATCTGCGTTAGTGTTAAACCGGATGAGTGCCGATGAAGCAACGCAACTGGGCATCAACAAGGATGAAAGGCGGCAGTATATTTCCGTTCAAGATGACAAGCATAACCGCGCTGCGCCCGAGGCGGCCAATTGGTTCCAACTGATTTCAGTGGATCTGGGCAACGGTGATAGCGTTGGCGTAGCCGAGCCGTGGATGCCCCCAGAACCAGCCGATATGTTCACGACTGATGACATCATTCGGGCTCAGGAGGCCGCTAAGGCAGGTGTTTTTCGATACGACTGGCGATCCCCAGATTGGATCGGGCACGTTGTTGGCAACGTGCTTGGGTTGGATTCAAAAGGTGGCCCATCCCGCAAGCGCATCGAATGGATATTGAGTGAGTGGATCAAGGATGGTCACTTTAAAACAGAGGACCGCCAAGATGACAAACGAAAGGTTCGCAAATTCATCGTAATTGGTAACACGCCGGTGTCTTCGTCCTCGCAAGCTAATCAGGCTGTGTCAGCTATTGCTCCGGTCAGGGCAGCTTACTGGAGCACACCGGCGCAAATTGAAGCAAAACCACATACCGATACTGCTCCAGTCCAGTCTCTCCCCTTTAGGGGAGACTGTAACTGGAGCGGAGCGGCGGGACGATGAAAACATCTCGGCACTGGCGCAAAACTTTTCGCGCCGGACTTCTTCAAACCTACAGACTCAGAATAGGCAGAACAGCATTTATGACCCCGTATATCACCGATAGGCCTGCCGCATATCTGCCCGCCCAAGGACGAAACAGTCACATCCCCTATGGCTTATATGTTTGCCCTGACGGCAGCCAAGTGCTGCATTGTCGAAACTATACCCCAACATGGGTAAGGCAAGGAGATGGTTGGCCCGCACAGCCCGTGAACCTGCTTGAGACTTCCCAGTCTCGCTGGGTGGAATACCAATGCCACGGATACTTCTTTAGACGCGGCAATCATCCCATTGGAAGAAAGTCATTTGGAAGGGCTGTTCATGACGAAATTGCCCTTGGCGAGAGTATCCTAAGTGCTTTTCTCGCCGGCAAGCCAGTATCGCAATATCTTATCCCGCCCTCGGCTCACCCTCACCATCGTAAATCCGCACATTAAGAAGGCTCAATTCGCGCGCGCGATAGCTGGGCATTTATGTTATAATGTATCATAAAAGTTTTATCACGAGGTTCAGAATGATTACAGCCATTGCAAAACGTAGCGCAGGCCGCCCACAGACTATCAATCCCGATAAGATTTGGCCTGAAGTGCTTGGGTACATCGCCAGCGGTGATGCACTGTCCACAGCCTTAAAACGGCTGGACCCAGCGCCCTCATACACTTGGGCAAAGGTTCAATTGCGAGAGAACCCTGAACTGCAATCAGCCTATCGCGCTGCAATTGAAGACCGCGCCGATAGTCTCGCTGATGACATCATTGCCTTGGCCGACAGCGAGCCGCCCGCACACCTTGAAGGCGCTGCCCTATCCGCATGGGTCCAGCAACTGAAACTGCGCGTTCATGCCCGCGAATGGACCGCATCAAAGCTACGCCCAAAGGTATATGGCCAGCAGATCGACGTCTCGGTCCAACACACGCAGATCAGTGTGTTGGCGGCGCTTGCGTTAGCGGAACAGCGTGTAATCGGCTTGGCTTGAATTGGGCTGAGGACACATCAATTGATTTAGAAGCCATCAGTGCCAAATCTGCTATTCTGAGCATTACTTCGCAGCCCCCCCGTGAGAGCAATCGGCATTGACGGCTTGGAGGTCTAACAGAGCTTAGGCCTCTTGCGTGTAGCGATATATTTGTTAGGTCCTAATTATGAAAAAAGTCCTGCCAGCCGCCGCTCTCTTGTTGACTGCCTGTCAACCTAATCCTGATAGTTCGGCTTCGCTGTATCGTAACTCCTCAGTTTTGCCGATGCGCGTGCTTGTAGCCACGTTTAATGGGAATATGGTCGTCAACGGCAACATGAGAAACTGTGCCATGACAGCGCGGGTTCTGAACGCCAACATGGATGCCCTTAGCAAGGCTGGCGGCACTCAAAGAGACCCGCAACGGGGATTTTGGTGCGAGCAGGGTGTGAATTCCAAAGGTCCTATGCCAAGCCGCTTCGAAAGCGAGTTCCCTTCCGATATCCGCACTTTCAACAGTTGGTGATTTTTGCAAATGCGGCTCTAAAAAATGGAAAAGCTGGTTCTTGTTGCCGTTGGAGTGTTCCTAATTGGAAGAGGCGCCTAAGCTGGGTCGCCCGACCTCGCGGTCATTAATCTCAAGGCGGCCGCTGTAAGCGGAGATGCCGACCAGATTGAAGCAAATTTTGGTTTGGATGATAGCTTTTTTTCAGAACTGTCAATTAGCTTTGACAGCAGAAGCTGAGCGCATTCTGGGCGGGAAGAATGGCCAGGTTGCTCAATGTCGAGCGTTATGCCCCGCATTGGTGGCACGGCGCGTACATTGGATTGTGATGAAAGGCACTTGCCCAAATGCAAGGGCGACGCTCAAACTTCAACGCATAACGGCCCAAGGGCGCGTTATGGGGAAACGGTGCGGCCGGTCGCAGAATATAGAACTTGCAAGAAGGGTGTTTTTTTAGGAGGCTAATGTATGAGGGTCATTGCTGACGGAGGTTTTATGAAAAAATTGATAATCATTGTTACACTGGCTCTTGCTGGTTGCGCCTCCGCTGAAATGAAGGGTTACGTCGGCCAATCGTTGCAACAGGTTATGGTGAAACGTGGCGCACCTGCAAATGCCTTCGACATGGGAGATGGACGTAGAGCATTTCAATGGGTCATAAGCCAGTCCTATGTGATGCCAACGAATGTGACGACGACCGGCAATGCATATAGCTATGGCAATGCAATCAACTATTCGCAAAACACCCAAATTACAGGTGGCCAGCCAATTACCGGAAGCTGCGCTTACACCATGTATGGACGGTTTGACCCGGCAAGAAATCTTTGGATTATGGAGGGCTATGAAAAGCCAAACATAATGTGCGAATAGATAAAAATATCGGACAAAACGAAAATGAAACACCTCTTGATTGCTGCTTTGCTTCTGCCCAGTGTGACGATACCGTCGTTTGCTCATAGCTCAGCCGTCGCGGCTCAAAAGTCATCTGGTGACCCGTTTAATATCACATATACGGTATCTAAATCTGGGTGGCGAAACCTTAGGAAGATAGACAGCTCTTACAGAGATATCCCTGCCGAGTATTGGTATGTTTGTGGAGCTCGCCTAATCTTGGGCTTACCAAAAAAAGAGCAGCTTGGTGACCTTTACGAGTTGGTCGGTCGCACTCCTGACAAAGAGTTTCTGGGTCAAAAATTCTTCACATTGGGGCTAGAGGTGTTTTCGGACAGCTCTCTGGCTGGAAAACGTTTCATGTCCTCCGCAGTAGGCGCATGCGCCGCTACACCAGATCCGGCGCAGCCGGAGCAAATTAACGCAGGTTATTCCTCGCAAGCTAGTATGGCCGATTTTTATTACCTGCTGCCAAGAGATTTCCAAGTTAAGGGGCAAATTCGTTCTTTTTGGTTAAACGGTTACCCAGCTAGAAACGACAAAATGAAGTTCCGTAGTGGTGCCATTACAATCTCAGACTTTGATGAGGCCGGTCAGGCCAATCTGGAACCATATGTTTCAGGGGTGGATACGTGGTGGGTAAGTGAAACACGCAGCTCAATAGCCAAATACGAAATCAATTGCTCTTCGAATGAGATACGTGGCTTGAGTTACACAAAGTATGGGAGTGATGGCTCACCAAACTACAGCGACAGCTCGCCAGAAAAATTTGAACCAATTATTCCAGACACTGTCGCCGACACATGGCGGGAGTTAGTTTGCCTGATAAAATAATAACCGGCGCAGCAAAATACCGATGATAGCCCAAGCGGAAATAGCTATCGACAATCCAAGCACTATTAACATGGAAACTAACCACGCTTTCTCAGACAGATCACTTTGGTAAATTTCATCGATTGCAAAGATAGAAAGCTCGGCAACAAATAGTGCGGCAAACAAGCCACTCACCCAGAATGATAATCTTAGTTGTAATCTTCCTTGCCAATGATCCCCAATGTAGCCGAAAGCAACAAGGTAGTTTGGCTGCTTAAACGTACGCACATTTAGCCAATATGATATCTGCTTCATTCAGACAGCAGAAGATATCGAGCCATGCGAACCCTATCCGGCATTGGCATTTTTTCAATCGCAGAATACATTTTTAAAAAAGAATTACATTTATCTATTTTGCTGGAATTAGCTGATCCATAAATTGCCTGCATTTCCAATTCTGTCATGTCCGAAAAAATTTTTGGCAAAATGTCTTCTACTTGCTTTTCATTTATTAATGATTTTTTCTTATTTGATTTTAGTGCAGCCTCTAGCAACGCCAATTCTCTTGTTACCAATTCTTGAGGCAGGTTTTTGGCTATGTCTAATCGCCCCTGCAAGTAAAGAGAGCAGGTATCGAAACTTATATCGCGAGCGGCATTTAATTGGGCTGATATCAGCTTAGCATATTGATCCAATATGTTATCATCAGACGCACCAATAATGATTGAAAAATTTTCTGCTATCTTTGCTCTCATGGCATTTCCGACTTCACCATCTGTTTTTCCATCCTGCTGTGCAGCCCAAGCAGCATCGATGATTTTTGCAAAAATATCCGGATGTTTTATTTTTAGCAGACTACCGAAATTACTCTTTAACAACTCGTTTTCATAGTCTGCTCGCTTCTTATAAAAATTTGCAAAGGCAGACACTTGGCCGCCTAAAGTGCGCTTTGTTACTACATTTGACGCTAACAGTTCATCAAAGGATGGGTACCACATTTCGCTGGATGGCGTACTCATCGATTTATCTGTAAATGAAGGGCGTACATTTGCCTCATCGTAAAAGCGACGCATTTCGGCTTCTGCAACGGCATCCGCCAGCGGTTTATCTGCCATCAAATAAGGCTTGTGAAATCCTATTTTTGCCTGCGGGGTCGCCGACCGGTCTCGTCCGCCAAGGAAAACCATTGTGCAGGCGGACATACAGTATTCGTCAACATAAGTATCTAACCCTCGAGCTTTGATTGCTTGAGACATTTCGGTTGCCTCATCTAGGAGTCCGCCGCTCGATACCAATGCTACATTTTCAACAGAAGGCACCGCGTCTAACAAAATTCTAAAGCGGTCTGCTGAACCGCTTTCAATATTGCCTGATATGATGATCGTTTTGCCGTTGGAGCTCAAAGTTATTTTAGTCGATGCAGAGGCTGGAGCACTAACCGTCCGGATAGTTGGGGGCGGTGGCACAGTACCCGCTAGAGTTGGCTGAACGGCGGGTTGCAAATTAAGAGACAGTCGATCTGCTTCTGCGATCTGGGCATTGGTCATTAAAGCTTTAAGCCCATCTCGGTTTGTTTTAGCAGTTTCATACCCTTGCGCTGCACTTAGATTATACCACTTGAGTGCCTGCACATAGTCCTGCTTTAAGCCTTCGCCTTTTTTGTACATGACACCGAGGTTGTTCTGCGCTGCAGCTAGCCCCTGATTTACAGCTTTTCCGTACCACTTGAGTGCCTGCACATAGTCCTGCTCTACGCCTTCGCCTTTGTTGTACGAGAACCCGAGGTTATACTGAGCTTCGGCTAGTCCCTGATCTGCAGCCTTGCCGTACCACTTCACTGCTTCTGTGTAGTTTTGCTCAACGCCTTCGCCCCTGCCGTACATCACCCCTAGATTGTACTGAGCTACTGGGTCGCCAGCCTTGGCCATCCTTGTAAGAGCAGAGACGTCTTTCCGATCATATGCAGTATAAGGATTATCGCTCTGTGCAGACGCAAGGGATGTTGGAAACAGAAACAGTGCCAGCATGCCTAAAAGCAATGGATTTTTCATAAAGCCCCTTATAACTGACTAAATGTCTATCATGTTTCTTTGAAGGAACAATTGTGATTGTTTCAATTCGATCAACCAAGCAGTGTCTCGCAATTCAAAAAAATTTCGCGCGAAGGTAGCCTGTGACCATCACGCAGCGCTCGGCCCTGCCCCCCTCCCCTTGGGTTCCCGCAATTACGGCAAAAAGCCTGCTTTGAGTCGCATCAAACCTACCGCAGGGCTAGCCAGCCCCCAGTCCTAGCAACTCCATCCCGATGCCAATGCCCAGCGAAACCATATTGGCTGATGCCTATCTGATGCCTGAGACATCAAGAACTCCATAATCCCAGAGCCACATTTTCCGTAAGTCATTGAAATATATGGTGCACCCAACTGGATTCGAACCAGTGGCCCCCAGATTAGGAATCTG
>NZ_JBILOS010000059.1:0-13892 GCF_044374345.1 Sphingorhabdus sp.
TGTGGCAAATTAAGGCTGTTGGCCGTTGTCACGAACATCACGTCGGACAGGTCCAAGTCGATTTCGAGATAATGGTCATTGAACTTGTTGTTTTGTTCGGGATCGAGAACCTCAAGCAATGCAGACGCCGGATCACCGCGGAAATCCTGACCAAGCTTGTCGATTTCGTCGAGCAGGAACAGCGGGTTCATCGTCCCCGCTTTTTTCAAATTGGCCGCGACCTTACCCGGCATCGAACCAATATAGGTCCGGCGATGGCCACGAATCTCGGCCTCATCGCGCACGCCGCCAAGCGACTGGCGGATGAATTCACGCCCCGTTGCCTTGGCAATCGATTTGCCAAGCGATGTCTTACCCACGCCGGGGGGGCCGACGAGGCACAAGATTGGGCCTTTAAGCTTGTTGGTGCGTGCCTGTACCGCAAGATATTCAACGATGCGGTCCTTGACCTTTTCTAAAGCAAAATGGTCCTCATCAAGCACTTCCTGCGCCTTGGCGATATCGCGCTTCAGCTTGGACTTCTTGCCCCATGGTATGCCCAGCAGCGTGTCGAGATAATTGCGCACAACGGTCGCCTCGGCGGACATGGGTGCCATACCGCGCAGCTTTTTCAATTCGGCATTGGCTTTCGCCTTTGCTTCCTTGGATAGCTTCATCGTGTCGATCTTGTTCTGAATCTCGGCAACTTCGTCGCCGCCTTCGCCATCGTCATTGCCCAGCTCACGCTGGATGGCCTTCATCTGTTCGTTCAGATAATATTCGCGCTGAGTCTTTTCCATTTGGCGCTTCACGCGGCCACGGATTTTCTTTTCGACCTGCAATACGCCCAATTCGCCTTCCATGAAGGCGAACGCCATTTCCAACCGGCGAAGCGGATTCGCTTCAACCAGAAGCGATTGCTTATCCGACACCTTTAACTGGATATTGGCCGCAACGGCGTCCGCAAGCGCCGACGGCGTTTCGATTTCCGAAAGCTGCACTGCGGTTTCGGCGGGCATTTTCTTGTTGAGCTTCGAATAATTTTCAAACTGGTCAGCGACCGAACGCATCAGCGCAGTAGCTTCAGGACCTTCAGCATTTTGTTCGACAACGAGGGATACCGCAGCTTCGACATATTCGCTGCCATGCTCAACCAAATCGCGCAGCTGCGCGCGCTGCTTGCCTTCGACCAGAACGCGCACAGTACCGTCAGGCAGCTTTAGCAACTGCATAATCGTCGCGGTTACGCCGATATCGTACAAATCATCTTTGCCGGGATCATCCTCGGCAGGATCAAGCTGCGCGACAAGGAAAATTTCCTTGTTCGCCGCCATCGCTTTTTCCAGCGCGACGACCGACTTATCCCGACCCACAAACAAGGGAACAATCATACCGGGGAAAACAACGATATCGCGCAGTGGCAATAAAGGAAGGTTCAGATCCATAGATACTCCAACTGGGGTCGCGCAAAAATGCGGCACGCCCGTTGCCACTCAATATGAGCGCTCTGCGCATGCTTTCAATGCATCTGGTCCCCAAAAGCGCAATTTGCTGGGGAAAAAACGGGTTTACATGAAAATTGCGCCGATGTTGGCGGGATTAGAACGGCAGTTTGAATCCGGCAGGCAATGGCAGGCTGCTCGACATTTTACCCATTTCAGCATTGCTCGCGGCGTCCGCTTTTTCACGGGCGTCATTAAATGCTGCGGTAATAAGATCTTCCAGCATCGTTTTGTCAGCAGGAACGATCAGGCTGTCATCAATTGCCACATTCAGAATCCGGCCTTTTGCCGTTGCGCGGACTTTTACCAAACCGCCGCCCGACTGGCCTTCGACATGAATGGTGTCGAGCGTTGCTTGTGCTTGTTCCATTTGCTGCTGAATGCTTTGGGCAGCCTCTTGGGCTGCCTTGATCATGTCTTCCATGCTTTTCATGCGCTCTTACTCCATTTCATTTGCTGCTCGTCGCTGTCGAGCAGCTCCGCCTCCGGAAACGCAGCAAACGCCGCTTTGACCAGAGGTGACTCCAATATCATACGCTTTTCAGCGTCGACCTTCGCTTGCTCTTGCTCCAACAAGCTTGGTGCAGCCTCGCCAGCGCGCTCTTCAACGTCCCAGCGCGTGCCGGTCACCTTCGCCAGAGCGTCGCGCAGTTCCGCAACAAAACCGGGCGCAACGGGCCCGGCCAACTGATATGCCAATACCGGTGGCGCATATTCCACCAAACGGACAACATCGCGCAGGGTCATCTCCAGACCGACAAAACCCTCGCGCGCCAAACGATCCAAAAGTGCATGGAAATCCGTCGGCATTAACGTCTGCACTGTCGCGGACTGTGGAGTGTCGAGACTGGTAGGTGCAGAGGCCGGTGGCGCGGCAAAGCTGCCCTGCCCGATCATCTTGGCCAACTCACCGGGATCGGGAAGTGTCGCGGCATGAATAACGCGCAGCAGCGCCATGTCCGCAGCGTCGAGTGGCACTGATGCGCGCGCGACCTCTTCCTGCCCCTTCAGCAACAGCTGCCACAAACGGTGCAGGACTGGAAAGGACAGACGATCCGCATGTTCTTCCACCAATGCAGCGGCATCGGCATCCAAAGCGCCATCGCGCGGTGCGCCAACCTTTGCGAGCGTCAGCCGGTGCACTTCGGACAAAAGCCCGGCAAACATCGCCAACGGCTCTACGCCCAGATTATATTGACTGCGGGCTTCCGCCAGCATGCCCTGTGCATCGCCCGCCAATATAAGCCCAAACAACCGTCGGATTGCACCGCGATCCGACAGGCCAAGCATATCGCGCACTTGCGCAGCCGTAACCTTGCCGTCACCTTCCATGTCGGCATGGGCAATGGCTTGATCGAGTATCGACAGACCATCGCGTACGGAGCCCTCGGCAGCTTGGGCCACCAGTGTCAGCGCCTCAACCTCGGCCTCAACATGTTCTTTGGCAGCGATGCCCGCGAAATGCTCGGCCAATTTTGCGGTGGAAATACGCTTGAGATCGAACCGTTGGCACCGCGACAATACGGTAATCGGAACCTTATTCACTTCGGTCGTCGCAAACAGGAATTTGACGTGGCCGGGCGGCTCTTCAAGCGTCTTCAGCAACGCGTTAAACGCGTTTTTCGACAGCATATGAACTTCGTCGATGATGTAAATCTTGTAACGTGCCGACACGGCAGAATAGCGCACAGCCTCAATAATCTCACGCACGTCATCAACACCGGTGTGGCTTGCGGCATCCATTTCGATGACATCGATATGGCGGCCTTCGGCAATGGCCACACAAGGCTCGCAGGTGCCACAGGGATCAATCGTCGGGCCACCCTGCCCGTCCATACCAATGCAGTTCAGCGCCTTGGCAATCAGTCGCGCCGTTGATGTTTTACCGACACCGCGCACGCCAGTCATCAAAAACGCATGCGCCAACCGATCGCGCTTAATCGCATTGCCAAGCGTCTGCACCATCGCATCTTGGCCGATCAGCTCGGCAAAGGTCTGGGGACGGTATTTGCGGGCCAGTACGCGGTAGGCCGCGCCGCCGGTATTCGCCGGGACAGATGCGGGCGCTGATGGCGTGGGTGCGGCAGGCGCTGTCGGTTGCGCTACGGGCGGCAAATCCAAGCCAAGTCCCAAGGCATCATCGGGCATATCCGGGTCGCGTTCTGCGAATTCTGGGCGATTGGAATCGGGCATCATCGTTACGATAGGACGGTCACCGACCTTTGTCGAAGTTTTCTAAAACAAAAGGCGGGGAAAAGTAGGAGCCGGATGACCCGCAGCGAATTCGTTGTGGCTGCTTCCGTCAGGATCTGACCAGGTTGGCGAGTGCCACGTCCATCCGACTCCCACGCCGCATATGGCCGCGACATGGGCTAAATGCAAGTGGGGCGGGAACGAATGTCGGTTAACCATTTGTTTACCATAATTTCATACGCTTTGCCGGTCACAGCAGAAGAGGAAGCCATGGTCCAAGCACCCTCGCAGATAAAATCTTACCAACCATATGAAGACGCCGCACTGGAAGACCGCAGCGCGCCGCGCGTCCGGCTGGATATACCGGCGTCAATGCGGCCTTCAGGATCGCGTGGCTTTGCCGTCATCGTCCGTGATCTGTCGCTGTCCGGGGTCGCTTGTGAGGCATTGACGGCAATGAGCCCAGGCACGCGTGTCTGGTTAACGTTGCCGGGGCTCAGCGGGCTTCAGGCAAAAATTGTCTGGAACGATGGCACGATGGTTGGGTGCGCGTTCGACACGCTCTTAAACCCTGCAGTAATGCAGAATATCCTCGCCCGCTTTCCAATCGCTCACGCTTAAGCGTTTCGCAAATACCAATCATAGTCGATTGACGGGACCTGACCAAAATAGCGGTCCTGTTCGACGCGCTTGACGATTGTGAACATGTCCACAAAGCGGTCGCCCAGATATTCGCGCATCAGCTTTGACCCATGGAAGCGGTCAACCGCAGCGAACCAGTTGCTTGGCGGCTTATCATCGGCTGAACTGTCGCGGTCGTACCCATTGCCGACGACTGCGGGGCCGGGATCAATCTGGTTGACGATGCCATGATGGATGCCTGCAAGCACACCCGCAACGGCCAGATATGGGTTGGCATCAGCGCCGCATGCGCGGTGTTCGACATGACGGCTTGCCGCCGGGCCGGCCGGTATCCGGAAAGAAACGGTGCGGTTGTTGACGCCCCATGTTGGTGCAACGGGCGCATAGCTGTTCGCCTTAAACCGGCGGTAGCTGTTTGCATGCGGCGCAAAGAGGGCAAAACAATCGCCCACCGCTGAAATCATACCGCCAATGGCGTGGCGCAGCATTGGCGTGCCTTCGGGATCATCCGACGCAAACAGGTTTTTCCCGTCGGCATCGTTCATCGACACGTGAATATGCATGCCCGAGCCAGCTTGTTCAGCAAAGGGTTTCGCCATGAAGGTCGCTTCCAGACCATGTGCTTGCGCGACAGCCTTCACCACCCGTTTGTACATGATTGCATCATCGCACGCCCGCAACACGTCGGGCTTGTAACGCAAGGTCAGTTCGCACTGCCCCGGCGCAAATTCGGATATCGCGGATTCCAGTGGAAGCCCCTGAATATCGCAGGTTTCATACAGCTCATCAAAGAAAGGCCGAAAGTCGTCCAGTTCACGCAGGCCATAAACCTCAACCATTTGTGGTGTTTCGTGGCTATAATCGGGCCGCGCGGGGCGAATGGAACCGTCACGGGCACGCTTTGGATCCAACAGGTAAAATTCAAGCTCTACCGCCAATGCAGGGGTCAGACCCATTTCGGCAAAACGGTCAACGACCAAACCCAACACATGCCGCGAGTCCAGATCATGCGGCTGGCCATCCAGCTCATAAAAATCGACCATGAATTGCGCGGCATTGTCCCCCGCCCATGGCGTCCGCACGAGCGTTCCCGGGATTGGCTTCATTGAGCGATCAGCGTCGCCATCCTCCCAGACCAAACCTGTTTCAACGGTATCTTGTCCGGTGATGTCGACCACAGTGATGGAGCCTGGGAAAAAGCGGCCGATTTCATAGACCGATAGCACCTCATGCTGGCGCAGCCGCTTGCCGCGCGGCACGCCGCCCATGTCGGTGTAAATCATCTCGACAGAGTCAATATCAGGGTTCGCCGCAAAAAAGGCCTCAGCCTCGCTTCGTGCGGCGATGGTCGCAGATGACTTGGCCCGCTTAATCGTCATGACGTCACTTTCACTTACCCTGTTTAAGACGCTTGTAGCTCAGTCAGCGCATTGTTCAACTCAAACGCCAACCGATCGACCTGCGCCGTCGCCGTCGCGGGGCTGACGAGCATCATATTATGGAAAGGCGCCAGCAATATGCCGCGGTTGGCGAGGTATAAATGGATCGTGCTTTCCAACGCATGGTTCATCACGGCACGCGCCTCGCTGCCGTTACGCGGCGGCACAGCAGAGCATATCAATTCCACGCGGGCACCGACATGGCTGACATGCCAGTCAAGCTTGTGCGCCGCGATCACGCCATTCAATCCCGATACCAGCCGGTTAGTCGTCGCCAGCATATGGGCATAAGCACCCCGCGTAATGACCTGCCCCAACATCGCGTGCATAGCCGATATAGCGAGCGCATTAGCCGACAATGTTGTGCCGATGCCGCTATGCCCCGGCGGGCGCGACTGGTTCAGCGCTGCCATCTTTTTCGCGATTTCGTCCGTAAACCCATATACCGCACATGGTACGCCGCCGCCGATGGATTTCCCCACCACCATGATATCCGACTTTGGCCCATGGGTGTTACTGTGCCCGCCATAGCCCGAAGAAATGGTGTGGGTTTCATCAAGCACCAATATGGTGCCCGTTTCATCACACAACGCGCGCAACGTCTCCAAAAAGCCCGGCGCGTCTCGCACCATGCCGATATTGGTCATCAACGGCTCCGCGAGCACACATGCAATATCGCCGCCCCGCAATGCCGCCGTAAGTGCCTCCACATCGTTAAACTCGATCGCAACCGTGGTCGGCAGAAAATCCTGCACCTGTCCGATCAGGCTTGGCCGGTTGACCGCTTTGCCATCGCGCAGATCGACAAAAACATCATCGACCGCGCCATGGTAGCAGCCATTGAAGATCAAAATCTTGTCGCGTCCAGTCAAGCCACGGCACCAGCGAATGACGGCGCGATTTGCCTCGCTTGCCGTGGTCGTCACTTGCCATTGCGGCAGTCCGAACATCGCGGCGAGCATATCGCCCACGTCTGCACCCTTTGATGTGGGGAGCATATAGCTGAGTCCCTGCCCTGCTTGCCCGGTCAAGGCATCGACCAATGGCTGCGGCGAATGGCCAAACATGCTTGCGGTATCGCCAAGGCAGAAGTCATCAAAGACCTGCCCGTCAACACCCGTCAGCGTTGCTCCAGACGCCTGCTGAGCGACGATCGGGAATGGCGTGGACCAATCCAGCATCCAATGGAATGGAACGCCCTGAAACCAGCTTTTTGACGCTTGGGCATGCGCATGCGACTTTGGGTTCGCGGCAACAAACCGCGCAACCTCACGCGCGCGCATCATCTCTATCACGGCCCTTTCAATCACAGCCGGTCTCGCATCGCATAATAGAGCAGTCCAAGGGTTGCGAGCGGCTGTGCCAGCCACTTGCCGCCCGGGAACCGGCTGTGCGGCAGGCTGGCAAAAACATCGAACTGCGACATGGTGCCAAGCACAGCCTCAGCCATCACCTCGCCCGCGACCGTCGTAACCAACGCGCCATGACCGGAGAAGCCGTGCGCGTAGAAGACATTTCCCTTACGTCCCATATGCGGCAGCCGGTTCATCGTTACGCCCACGGCACCTCCCCATGCATAGTCGATCCTTGTCTGGGCAAGCGAGGGAAACACCTCCACCATATGCTTTCGAACAAATCCTGCAATGTCCGCTGGCGGGCGTCGGACATATTTTTCACCACCACCGAAAATCAGGCGCTTATCCGCGCTCAAACGGAAATAGTTCAAAACAAACCGGCTGTCCGCAACCGCCGCGTCACTGGGGAAAAGCTGGTCAGCATTGGGCAACGGTGCTGTCGCGATGTTATAGTTCATGATGGGGACAGTGTAGCGGCCCAGTTCCGGCGCAATATCCCCGGTCCAATTGTCGGTGGCGATGATCACGTGACGGGCGTTGAGCGATCCTGCCCCGGCCGCGATCTCGACATAACTGCCCCTGTCCAAAGGTGTTTGCGCAGCGGTATTTTCAAATATCAAAACACCTGCCGCCTTCGCGGCTTTCGCTAATCCAAGCGCATAGTTCAACGGATGGAAATGTCCGCCTTTGCTGTCATAAAGGCCGCCGTGATAATCACCGCCATTGATATGCTTGCTGATATCGGCAGGTCCGACAACATCGACTGAATCCCAGCCAAATTCGCGTGACAAGAATTCCGCCTCGCGCCGCATATCCTCGAAATGCCCGGGCTTATAGGCGGCTTCGAGATGACCCGATTTCAGATCGCATGGGATATCATGCTTGACGATGCGGTCATGCACGCGGGCACCAGCGCCCCATGCCAAATCGAATATCGCTTTCGCCCGCTCTCGCCCAAACGCCGCGTCGATTTCACGCATCGACCAACGCAGGCCGGGAATGAGCTGCCCGCCATTGCGGCCTGATGCACCAAAGCCGATGCTCTGCGCCTCAAGTAACGCGACTTTCAGCCCTTTTTCAGCGCAGGCTAATGCAGCAGACAGGCCGGTGAAGCCGCCGCCAATGACAGCAACGTCGCAATCCAAAGCATAATCGAGCGGGCGCTGCGTTTCCCAGCCATTGGCGGTCGCGCGGTAATAGCTGTCATTCAACCGATCAGGCATCACACCCTCAGCAACAAATGCTCGCGTTCCCAGCTTGATACCACCGATTGGTAATTGAATAATTCATAGTCTTTGATGGCGTAGAAAATGTCGAAAAACTCTTCGCCAATCACGTTGCGGACGGGCTTACACGCGCTGAAACGGTCCAGCGCCGCTTCCAAAGTCCGGGGGAGCGTGCGCGCACGATTATAGGCGCTGCCCGTGATCGCCTTTGCCGGGATCATGCGTTCCACCATGCCGATATAGCCACAGACCAAAGATGCGGACATCGCGAGATAGGGATTGGAATCTGCGCCGGGCAAACGGTTTTCAACGCGGCGATTGGCCTTGTCAGAAATCGGCACGCGGAAGCCGCAGCTGCGGTTATCTTCGCCCCACTGCACGTTAATCGGTGCTGCGCTGTCGGGGCGCATCCGGCGGAAGCTGTTCACGTTTGGCGCCCAAAGCGGTGATACTTGCGGCATGAACTTCACGAGGCCCGCGATGTAGCTCCGGAACAGCGCGCTGTCGCGGCCATTGGCGTTCGAAAACAAATTGCGGCCGGTTTCAGCATCCACCACCGATTGGTGCAGATGCATCGCGCTGCCCGGTTGGCCAGCCATCGGGTTGGCCATGAACGTGGCATAGACGCCATGTTGCTTGGCCACGGCGCGCACAACGCGTTTGAACAGAAATACTTGATCCGCAAGCTTCAGCGGGTCGCCGTGGATAAAGTTCACCTCAAGCTGGGCAGCGCCCATTTCGTGAATCATGGTGTCGATGTCGAGCCCCATCAATTCACAGTCATCATAGATGTGATCGATGATGTCTTCATATTCGTTCATCGCCTCAAGCCCATAAGGCTGGCTCGCCGTTTCCGCGCGTCCGCTTGACCCAGTTGGTGGAACCAACGGGAAATCAGGATCGACATTTTGGCTGACGAGATAAAATTCAACCTCGGGCGCAATGATGGGTTTCCACCCGCGGCTGGCGTAAAGGGCCAGAATTTTTTTTAATATCGTCCGGGGCGCGATTTCCACTTCAGTGCCATCGCCGTGTAGGACGTCCGCGATGACAAATGCGGTGGGCGATTTAAAACCGGGCGCAACGCAAATCGTGTCTGGATCAGCAATCAGGATTTTGTCCGGATCCTTGTCCCAAATATCTTCGATATCTTCGGGATAATGGCCGTCGATTGTGCAGATAAAGACGCTTCCGGGAATACGGAGCGATTTGTCGCGGACAGACGACAGGAATTTCTTGGCCGGCAATACTTTGCCGCGCTGCACGCCGTTAATGTCAGGAACGATGCATTCGACCTCGTCGATCTTATGCTCGGCTATCCAATTGGCGAGGTTTATAGTCATAAAACAATATGTGCGCAGACCGGCTTGAAAAGGTCAAGCCAGCCCGCGCACATCATGGAATTCAATTTACAGGTTTAGAAACCGTAGCTGAGCGAAAATACGACGCCAGCCGCGCTGTCTTTGAATGCAAACACCGAACGGCGGTTGGTGTCGACATAAGATGCGCCAAGTGTAAAGCCTGCAAAATTAGTCGTCAGACCAAGCGTCCAATCGAGCTTTTCACTGCCCGCGGTAAATGCGCCATCTTCAATGCCGATTGATGCAACGATCGAAATTGGTGAGTCAGGCAAATCAACTGACGCATTGGTAGCGACATAGACGTTGTCGGCGTTGCCGGTGTTGTCCTGGCTTGGAACATAGCTCAATTGCAAGCCAACGGTTGCTGGACCGATTGTCGAGCCAAGCTTACCGGTCAGTTCAAGATAGTTGAAGCTGGAGACGCCTGGATAGACATAATAAGTCGCACCGATGTCGTAGGTCAGTTCTTCACCGCCCGAAAAACCAGCATAAAGATCAACTTCAAGATCATCGCCCGCATTTTCGGAGAGATTTGAACCCCACACTCCCGCATAAAAGCCGGACTCATGCTTGACGGTCAAATATGGCTGAAGCGCAACGCCCTTGTCAGAAAGCGATACGCCGCGGAAACGATAGTCGGAAACCAAAGCGGCACCGCCCGAAACAGTGATTGGGCCGGAGGCTTCTTCTGCCGCCGCATCTTGGGCGAAAGCAGGAACCGAAATAGCCATCGCACTCATCGCGACGCTCATTGTTGCCAGCTTCAAAATGGATTTACGCATAAAATTACCCCCTTCTTAGGTGCACCAATAATTGCGCCGAAAGCGAGCGCATAGCCCTACATCCGGCAGATACCGTTCTGTCCCGCTAAATCTAAATGCCTGCGCAATACCAATGTTTATCGGCCCGCGTTTTATTGTGCAGGTGCACACAAACATCAAAACTTGCCGCAGGCAAGTCATTTTGTGTCAATGTCATTGTCCTTTTTACGCAATGTGACAAAACCGTCACAGTCCGACGCAGGATTGCGGTATCAGCGAGCGCAGCACAGGGTAACGCCCAGTTCGATTTTAAGCGATTAGTCAAACAGCCGCGGCGGGACGGTGCGGTTGACGACTTCACGCAATGCAAAGGCGGTTTCGATGCGCGCGACCCTTGGCAATCGGGCAATTTCCTGCCGGTGAATGAGCTCATAGTCCTCAATCGATGCGGCGCGCACAACGAGCAAATAATCATTCCGGCCGCTCATAAGGTGGCAGCGGATGGTCGACGGGCTTCCCACCACGGCGGCTTCAAATGCCGCCATGGCCTCTTCGCTTTGGCTATCGAGCGTGATGGTGACCATCACCGTTGCGCCAAGCCCAAGTTTGCGCAGATTCACATCCGCGCGATAGCCACGCAGGATCCCTTCATCTTCCAATGATTTCTGCCGACGTGCAGCCGCGCTTGGCGACAGGCCGGCAGCTTCGCCCAATTCCGCCTGCGTTGCCCGTCCATTCTGCACAAGCGCACCCAATAATTTCCGGTCCGTTCGATCAAGCTGCATAAATTCTTCGCCAATATAAATGATTTCGACAATTTTATGCACATATTCACGCAAAAAGGCGAATCTTTGCACAGTATCGTCATATCGAAGATGCTATTTCCGATACAGATAATTTTTCAGGAGTGAGATTATGCGTGTCGGCGTCCCCAGCGAAATCAAAGTGCATGAATATCGTGTCGGCTTAACCCCCGGCGCAGTTCGTGAATATGTCGCCCATGGCCATCAGGTTATGGTACAATCGGGCGCAGGTACGGGCATCATGGCCAGCGACGATGCCTATCGCGCAGCGGGTGCCGAAATCGCCACGACAGCCGCCGAAATCTTTGCTGGCTGCGACATGATCGTAAAGGTCAAGGAACCCCAGCCGAGCGAATGGGTCTTGCTGCGCCCCGGCCAGCTGTTGTTCACCTATCTCCACCTCGCCCCAGATCCTGAACAGGCCAAAGGCTTAATCGCCAGCGGTTGCACTGCAATTGCTTATGAAACCGTCACCGATGACAAGGGCACCCTGCCCCTGCTGGCGCCCATGAGCGAAGTCGCTGGCCGCTTGGCCATTGAGGCAGCCGGCGAAGCGATGCGGCGCAGCAAAGGCGGCGCAGGCATATTGCTTGGCGGTGTTCCCGGCGTTCCTGCCGGCCGCGTCACCGTGCTCGGCGGCGGCGTTGTTGGCACCCATGCCGCGCGTATGGCCGTTGGCCTCGGTGCGGAAGTCACCATCATCGACCGATCGATCCCGCGCCTGCGCCAGTTGGATGAGCTGTTCAACGGACGGGTGCGTACACGCTATTCCACACTGGAAACCATTGACCATGAAATCAGCATCGCCGACGCGGTGATTGGCGCCGTCCTTATTCCCGGCGCAAGTGCACCCAAGCTGGTGACCCGCGACATGTTGAAGCATATGAAGCCGGGGTCGGTTCTGGTTGATGTCGCGATTGACCAGGGCGGCTGCTTTGAAACCAGCCATGCCACCACCCATGCCGATCCAACCTATGTCGTTGATGGCATCATCCATTATTGCGTCGCCAATATGCCGGGCGCAGTGCCGCAAACCAGCGCAGCTGCGCTCAATAACGCGACATTGCCTTATGGCCTGGCGCTGGCAAGCAAGGGTACCGCCGCGCTCGATGGCAGCACAGAAACGGGTCGCGGCTTGCTCGCCGGTTTGAACGTGCATCGCGGCAAGGTGACAAGCAAAGCCGTCGCCGAAAGCCTTGGCCTTGATTTTGTCACGCCGGAATCCGCGCTCGCCGCGTGACTTGCGCAGGTTCAGGTGCTAACAGCACTGCATGGGCAAAGAGGGCAGAATAACGGCGCATCAAATCGCCGCGATGCTGGGGGTGTCACAACCAACAGTGTCGCGGGCGTTGCGCGGTGACAAAAAGGTAAATGAAGCCACGCGGGCGCGTATTGTCGCGCTCGCCAACGAACTCAATTACTCGGTCGATCACAACGCCCTTCGCCTGCGCACACAGCAAACCTATTCCATTGCGCTGGTTATTCTTTGCCGGCGCGGCGAGAATAAAGCGAACATCAATCCATTTTACCTGTCGCTGTTGGGCTGCATCGCGGCGTCCGCGTCTGAGCGCGGGTACAACCTGATCGTTTCGTTTCAGGATTCCCCAGCAAACTTCTTCGCCAATTACACCGGCAGCAGACAGGCAGACGGCTTGATTGTCATCGGCAGCGGCCAGAATATTGAAGGTTGGCAGTTTTTTGGCGAGTATGCGCGGCACAACACGCCGATGATCTGCTGGGGCGCAAGTAAAGAAGACCTAATTTCGATCAAGAGCGACAATGTGCAGGGTGCACGACTTGCCATTGAACATTTGCTGTCCAGTGGATGCAAGAAAATCGCCTATATTGGCCCCACAAACAGCGAACAGCCGCCATTTCAGGATCGGCTGACAACCTACATGGCGGTGATGGCGCAAAAGGGCATGCCGCCCATCTGCCCGCCGCTTCCCGAAAACGCGGTGCGCGAAGACCAGGGCTATGCAGCTATAAACGGCCTTATCCGCGACAAGATCGATTTTGACGGTCTGTTCTGCGCCAATGACTTCATTGCGCTGGGCGCAATGCGCGCGCTCGATGAACACCACATCGCCGTTGGCACCGATGTCCGCGTCATCGGCTTTGATGGCATTGCAACGGGCGCCTATGCGCAACCGCCGCTCACCACGATTGAGCAGGACTATGTTCAGGCCGGCGAAATGCTGGTGGAGGCTTTGATTGCCGTATTGAAGGGCGACACACCCGACATCGCCCCTGTGCCGGTTAAACTGCTGAAACGCGGAACCGCTTAAGCGCGGGCGACCGCCAAGATGATGGACGCAAATGATGCGCAGCGATAAAATCGCTCCATAACAATCGCTTATTGAGAAAAATGGTGGACAGGGCTGGATTCGAACCAGCGTACGGAAAACCGGGCAGATTTACAGTCTGCTGCCTTTAACCACTCGGCCACCTGTCCACTTCTTTGACGGGGCATTATGCCAAAGCATAAGGGCCGGTCCCGACGAAGAAGCAGCCCAATGGCGAAACGGCCCTTGCCTGTCAATGCCTCAAGTGGGAAAGGGGCCTATATCGTCTTCTTTTTCATCAACAGGTGTTTCAAATGTCTTCCCATAAGAGCCAGCGCCGCCGCGG